>JAFGBV010000289.1 GCA_016932955.1 Anaerolineales bacterium
AATTCCGACGTATAGGTTCGATGTGGCTTGCCCATCTGGACTCCTTCCTCACAATCTTACTTCTCCCTTTGGTAGGTGTCCAGTTTTATGGGTCCACCACAGACCCCAGAAGAGGCGGATGGCAAGGGCGAGGAGGAAGCCGAGCAGCCACAGGGAGGGGATGGAGAAACGCCGGGCGGGCGGCCGGGGCTGCCAGAGCAACTGCTCATTGATAAAAAGGAGGGGGAGGGCGATGAAGGTGCTGTAGGCGAGGGTGTAATAGGCCAGGGTAAGCGGGGCGAGGAAGAATTGTGGGGAAAGGAGGAGCCGCGCCAGCGCGCCGGTGAAGAGCAGGCCTTCGGTGAGGCTCTTGCCGCCGGCGAGGAAGAAGGCTTCGCGGAAGGTGAGCTGCTGTTTGCGGATGACGAACCAGGAAACGAGGGCGATGGGGAGGTAATCACCCTGGGCGAGGAGGAAGGAGGGCAGGGTTTGGGGGTGGATGCCGCCGATGCCTTCGCCGGTGAGGGTGAGGCTGGCTTCGAAGAGCATGCCAAAGAGCCAGGAGAGGAGGATATAAGCGAGGGGGGCCAGCCGCCGGGGGAGGGGGATCTTCTGGCGCAGGCCAAAGCGGAGGTTGGCCCAGAGGCCGCCGATGATCAGGACGTAGAGCAGCGGCTCGGTGAACCAGAGGGGGGAGCGCGGCGATGATCCGGTGAGGAGGCTGAGGAGGAGGAAGATCAGCCCGACGCCGATCCAGAGGGGGGTGTGCCAGATGCCGCGGCCGAGGAGGGGGGAGGAATACAAGCTCAATCTAAGGTGAGCATGACTTTCAGCGTATTTCCGCGAGCGGCTTCGATCGCCTGGTAGGCGGTAAGGTAATCTTGAAAGCGGAAACGATGGGTGATGAGCACATCCAGGCGCAATTTGCCAGCAGCGGCTAATTGGATCGCCTTTTCGTAATCGGCGCGCTGGTACATGAGTGTGCCGATCAGGCTCAATTCGCGATCCTGCAGCAGTCCCAGGTCAACATGGGGCTTTTGCCCAAATACGCCGACGACAACGATGGTGGAGCCTTTGCGGGCATGGGCGACGGCCTGGGTGATCGTGTCCTGGACGCCGACGCATTCGAAGATCAGGTCAGCCTTGTCGCGGCCGAAGCTCTGCGCAATGGCCCGGCCAAGATCGTCTGTTTGCGTGTTGACGGTGATGTCCAGTCCGGCCTGGCGGGCTTTTACCAATTTGTATTCGCTGATGTCGCTGATCATCACCGCCTGGGCGCCGAGGGCTTTGGCCGCCTGCCCGACCAGGTTGCCGATGGTGCCTGCCCCCAATACCACCACCTTCTTGCCCTGAACACTGCCGCTGCGCCCTACGGCATGCACCGCCACGGCGACCGGCTCGATCATTGCGCCGTGATCTAAGGATAGATTGCCGGGCAGCTTGAGCACTTTCTCAGCGGCAATGGCAAAAAACTCTTGCGCCGCGCCGCCGGTTTGGAAGCCCATCACCTTGAGCGAATCGCAGATATGGTACATGCCGTGGCGGCAGGGATAGCATTCGCCGCAGGTGAGCTGGGGCATGAAAGTCACCGGGTCGCTGGCTTGCAGCCCTGCCACGCCCGGGCCGACTTCGGCGACGATGGCGGACACCTCGTGCCCCTGCACAACGGGATAGGTGGTGTAGGGGTGCAGCCCGTGGAACACATGAATATCCGAGCCGCACACGCCGATGCGCTTGATCTGGAGCAGGACTTCGTTGGGGCGAGGGGAGGGTTTTGCCACTTCGCGGAACTCGATCTGCCCGGGGGCGGTCATTACGGCTTGTTTCATCATGGCTGTGATTCTACCTTGAAATGCGGATCAGTGGAGTGTGTGTCGTTGCAAGCTTGTTGCGAGCGAAGCGAAGCAACCAAGCGAAGCAATCTCGCCGCTGAGCGCGCAGAGTTGTTGGAAGGATGTAAGGGTGCAGGATGAGGAGAAATGTATCATATCATGCTGTGTGTTTTAAATTATACAAGATATGATACATGATGCCTTCCCCCATCTTCCTCCTTTGCAAATGGGTGCACGGATTTGTCATCCGCAGGCGTTGGATTGATCCGCTGCCGCTGCGCCTCGAATCTCGTCCAGTAGATCGGTCACCGCCTGGTGAGCGGGTGAGATTGCCAGGGCCTGGTGCAGGATGGCTTCAGCCCGGGCGCGGTCATTCAAATGCAGGTGATGCCTGGCCAGGGAGATATGCACACCGATGCTTTCCGGGTATGCGTACAGATTCAGCTCCAGCACCTCTCTCGCCAGGTCGAACTTTTTCAGCGACATCAACTGGTAGTACAGCGGGGTCAGCTCGTACACATCGAAGTAATAATCCTCGCTGCCCTTGATCTGCTCATAGCGGGCATAGGCTGCCGCGATGCCGCCGGTGTGCAGTGCCTGGGCGATGGGCACCATCCAGGAGAGAGTGCCCGGCTGCGGTTCCTGTCCGAGCATGACGCGCATCACTGCCTCTAATGCCCACTCATGCGCCGTTGATTCCTCGTTACACAGCACGATCGCCCCGCAGTCTTTCTCCGGCAGCAGCACCAGGAAGCATGTCCAGCCAAAGCCCCCACCGCCGTGGCTGACGGTGCTCACACCGTCGAAGTGTCCAAAAGTCCAGCCCAGGCCCATTGTTTCGCGGTATGGCGGAACGCCGCGTTGGGCAACCGGCGTCCACATCAGTGCATAACTGGCAGGGGAGAGGATGCGCTGCCCCTGGTAGCTGCCCCGATTCAGGCAGGTGATGACCCAATGGCACATCTCCACCGCCGTCGAATACAGGAAGCTGGACGGGGCATCGGCGCGGTGATAGGGGTGGAGTGGGTTGACGATCATCTGCGGGGCGCGCAGGTGCGGCGCAACCAGGCGCTCAGGCGGCACCTCCGGGGGGTAAAAGGTGCTATCGGGCATCCCGGCTGGGCGCAGGATGTGTTCCTGCATGGCGGCTTCGAAAGTCTGCCCGCAGATCTTGGCGATCAGGTCGCCCAGCACATTGTAGGCAATATTGCTGTAGGCAAAGCGCTCCCCCGGCGCAGCGAGCATCTTGCGGCTGGCCTGGGCGCGGACGAAGCGCTCGGCAGCGCCTTCATCGTATTCGGGGTGGGAGACCAGCTCGTCATATTCGAGCTCGTCCATATCGGGCATCCCCGAGGTGTGGCTGAGCGCCTGGCGCAGCGTGATCTGGCGGTAACGCTCGTCATCCAGGCGGAAATACGGCAGGTACTGGCAGAGCGGCGCACCCAGCTCCAGTTTGCCCTGCTCAACCAATTGCAGGATCGCGCTGGCGACGAAACACTTTCCGATCGACGCCAGGCAAAAAAACGAGTCCGGCGTGACAGGCGTTTGCGTCTCGATGCTTTGCACCCCAATCCCCCGCGCATAAACGATCTCGCCATGCTCGACGATCCCCACCGCCAGCCCCGGAACACCCCAACGGGCGGCGATCTCTTCCAGTACGGCATCCAGCTTTGGGTTGGGTTGCATGTGCCTCCCTCTCGCTGCAATAACGGGCTACGCGGTGAATATCTCTTTGGCCATGTAAAATGCTGCCCAGGCTTTGGGCCACCCGGCATAGAAGGCGAGGTGGGTGATCACTTCTACGATCTCGTCTTTGGTGATACCGTTTTCTTTCGCCTGGGTTAGATGCCCTTGGAGGGGTTGATCCAATATGCCGCTGGTTACTTTTTTCTTTTCCATGTTTACGCCTCCACGCACAGGCTCATCTTTCAGTTGATTGCAGGTGCCGCGGGCGGGGATGGTGAGGGGATTATAGCATAGCCCGTCCGGCGGGGGATGGCTTCGGTCGCTGCGCTCCCTGGCAATGACCGCTCCATCCACTATGCACGATCCACTATCCACTCTATAATAGTATGGAATTACCCCACCCATCCATTGGAGGAGTCATCTATGTTCCAACACGCGATCGTGCGCACGCCCAGCCCGAACATCAGCCAAGGCATCACCACCGCCAACCTCGGCAAGCCGGTGTACGAGGCGGCGCTGCGGCAGCACGCGGGATACATCGCCGCGCTGGAAGCCTGCGGGGTAGTGGTGCACACCCTGCCGGCGGAGGCGGCTTTCCCGGATGCCTGCTTTGTGGAAGATACGGCGGTGGTGGCGGAACGGGTGGCGATCATCACCAACCTGGGGGCGCGCTCGCGGCAGGGGGAGCAGGAATCGGTGAGGGCGGCGCTGGGGGAGTTCTACGCCGCGGAGCAGATCGAGCGCATCACGCCACCGGGGACGCTGGAGGGGGGGGATGTGATGCGGGTGGGGGGCCATTTCTACGTGGGGCTTTCGGGGCGCACCAATGAGGAAGGGGTGCGGCAATTCACCGGCTACTTGAACAGGCATGGCTATACGGCTTCGTCGGTGAGGCTGGGCGAGTTGCTGCACCTGAAGACGGGGCTGGCTTATTTGGAGAATGATGTGCTGCTGACGGCGGGGGAGTTCACCGGGCACCCGGCGTTTGCCGCCTTCAAGACCATCCCCATCCCCAGCGAAGATGCCTACTCGGCGAACTGCATCTACGTGAACGGCACGGTGCTCGTTCCGGCGGGGTACCCGCGCACGCGGGAGAAGATCGAGGCGGCGGGGCTGCCCGTGCGCGAGGTAGAGGTCTCGGAGTTCCGCAAGATCGATGGCGGGCTGAGCTGCCTCTCGCTGCGCTTTTAGGGAAGAACAGGAGGAGTGATCCGCAGAGGTAGAGGAGGCGACGAACATCTTGCAGCATGTGTAGGCCTGCGGTGAACCATTTGCGGGGGATTTCTGTATCATAAATGGGGAGCAAAGCCGCTTGGTTTGATCGGGAATTGTGTGCGCTGGGCAGCGGCGACAGATTGGCTTTCGATGGAGGAATCGTGATGTATAAAGCAATCTTGTTTGCCGCCATTCTCGCCTTGATGGTGGGCTGCGCCAAAGCAGAGCCAACACTTGACGCAATCCCAACCGGCACCCTTCCGGCAACGGCGCTACCAGCGACTGCAACGAGCACCGCTCCCGCGTCCACAGCCACAACGGCGGCTGCTCTGCCTAGCGCCACACCACGCCCCACCTTAACCCTGCGACCGCCGACCCAAACAGCCGTCATCCCAACAATGACCAGCCCTGACGATCTGGCGGTGATCTCGGCGGATACGGCGGGGCAGGTGACGCGCCTGACAACCCTGGCAGGGCACAACGACAGGGTGGTGACGCTGGCATTCTCGCATGATGGGGTTTACCTGGCTTCCGCGGGCTGGGATCGGACGATCAAATTGTGGGATGTGTGGAGCGGGGTGGAGGTGCATGCTTTCTCGCTGCCTGAGGGGGATCTGAACGCGATCGCCTTTTCACCGGTGCACAATTGGCTGGCCTCTGCGGATGCCATCTGGGATGTGGAGACGCTGGAAGTGGTGCTAACGATGGAACATGACAGCCATGAGTCGGGACACGTGGCTTTCTCGCCGGATGGGAGCCTGCTGGCGGTGGATTTCGTCGATGAGCCGATCCGGTTCTGGGATATTGCCCGCGGGGAGGTGGTGCGCAGCTTTGAAGCGCAGGATGATGTCCCGGTGTTCGGCATCGAATTCTCTCCGGATGGCAGCCTGATCGCCGGCGGCGCAAACGGCGGTATCGTGTACTTGTGGGATGTGGCTTCGGGGCAGATGGTTGCCACGCTGGGAAGTGACAGCGGACCCCAAGATGTGCACGATGTGGCATTTTCACCCGACGGCATCTTCCTGGCTTCTGCTGGCACTAATTACAGTGCGCGATTGTGGAACATCGCCAGCGGAGAGACAGTGTTTGAGATGCCTCATGGGAACGGGATGTATGGGGTGACCATTTCGCCGGATGGCAGCCTGGTGGCAACGGCGGTGTGCGACCGGACGGTGAGGCTGTGGGATGCTGCAAGTGGGAAGCTGCTGCGCACGCTCAGCCATGGCGACGAAGTGATCAGCGTGGCATTTTCGCCGGATGGGAGGCTGCTCGTTTCAGGCGGGTATGATAACCTGATCTATGTGTGGGGTGTGATCCCGTAGGAAGTGGGAATGAGGGATTTTGGGGAGCCGCTACCCGCGATTGGGACGGGTGGGGGTAGAATTAGGTTTGTCTGGCATATACTCAGGAGGCATGATGCAAGAGAAACGGGTGAAGGCGGGGCAGGTGGCGCTGCAAGTGCGGGATCATGCGCATGAGGGGGAGGCGATCCTATTCTTACATTTCAGCGGAGCAAACCTGATGATGTGGCAGCGGGTTGTGCCCTATTTTCTGGAGCGGTACCGGGTCATCCTGGTGGATCTGCGCGGGCACGGGAAATCGGATAAGCCAGAGGGCGGTTACCATATCGACGTGATGGCGGGGGATGTGGCGGGGATGATGGAGGGGCTGGGGGTAGAACGGGCGCATCTCGTGGGCAGCTCGCTGGGGGCTGAGGTGGGGCTGAGCCTGGCTGCCAACCATCCCGAGAAGGTGCTCTCGCTGGTGTGCGACGGGGCGCTGGCGAGCGAATACGGGCTATATGGCACGTGGGAAGGCTCCGAGGAGGCGTTCGAGGCGCACGTGAGGGAGCAACTGGAACGGATGCACAACGCGCCGCAGCGGGTTTACCCTTCCGTGGAGGCGCTGGTGGAGGCCAGCCGGGCAAGCCTGGCAGAGATCGGCTGGTGGAATGGGGATGTGGAGGCGATGGTGCGCTATGGGGCTGTGAAGCTAAA
>JAFGBV010000290.1 GCA_016932955.1 Anaerolineales bacterium
CAATTCGCTGACATCCGTGAGATCACTGAACTGGCTGCTGAAGCCCGCCGGCGGGATAGTTAAGCTGGTAGGAAATCGACTGATAGAACCTAGCGGTAGGATTCGGGTTTTTATTTGATTATGCTTGGAGCAGATCTGGTATCTTTGGGCGTCGCATTCGTTCTGGCAGCCATTGTCCTGATTGGGCTGACCATTTTGTTATTGCGTTTGTTGCCGCGTGCCAAGACCACCCAGACACCTCCGGTTTCCCCGTCAATTACATTAGAACTCAACCCTGTTAATCATGCCGTCTTACTTGTACAAAGCGGTGGGCGGGTGACCTATACCAATAGGCTGGCGAGGGAATGGTTCGGGCATTATGACGAAGAGCCCAACCTCGAGCGATTAGCGCGCCGTGCTCGTCCCAGCGAGGTCTTTCTCAGCTTGTGCGCCTCCGAAGGTCAAACGCGGTTCTCGCTGGATGGACGCCTGGTTGAAGGCAGTTCCTATTATGTCCCCCCCGCCAATGGGACACCCGGCGCTTTCCTGGTGTCTCTACAGCGACCGCAGGTGACTGCCGGGGATACACAAGTTTCGGGTCAGGCATTGGACATATTTGCTGAATTAAGCCAGGCTATGGCCTCCAGCCTGGACTTCGAGACAGCCCTGCTTGTTATTCTAGAAAGTGTTGAGCGGCTGGTGCCTTGCGATTTCTCAGAAATCACCATTTGGGACGCCGAAAACCAGCAAGCCATTCCCTATCACTTTGTTGGTTTAGCGGGGGTGGACCGCCGCTTGGAAAGAGCCAGCCAGCGTTACGAAGCCGGTAAGGGCTATTCTGGCTATTTGATCACCAACCTAAAGCCACTATTGATCGAGAATATTGATACCTTCCGAGAAGTACGTCCGGCGGTTGACCGGAAGCAGTATCCGTTCAATTCTTATCTGGGCATGCCGTTGCTGGTGGCGGGCGAATTAGTGGGAACGCTGGAGTTGGCCTCGCTGGCAAAAAATGGGTTCTCCGAAAGTGACCTGGAAATATTGCGTATGCTTTCAGGCCAGGCAGCCGTAGCGTTGAACAATGCCTTGCTCTTCCAGGATGAGCAGCGCCGTATCTCCGAATTATCGGGGTTGGCTAAATTGGCACAGACCTCTGGCGTACTGCGCGATTCACAAGACTTCTACGCCCGGCTGGTCGAGAGCATCTCGCCAATGTTTGACGTTAAAACCCTGGGATTCCTCATTTACGATGAAGTCCACCGTAAGCTTCAGGCTCAGCTTCCATTTATGGGTCTGCCTCCTGACTTTGTAGTGATGTATGAGGTGGCAATCCCAACTGGCGGTCTTGCCGAGGACATCTGGCTCTCACAAGATATTCTAATTGCCCCGCAGGCTGCGCAGGATGTGCGCCTGGAGGCGCTTGGGCTGGCCTATTTCGCTATGGCGGCGGGTATACAAAACACGATCCTCGTCCCATTGACTGCCACCCGGCGGATGTTAGGATATTTGCAGGTTGCCGACCGAGAAGATGGGCTGCCGTTCAGTGAGGACGACCTGCGCCTGCTTACCATTGTCGCCGGTCAGGCAGCTACGATCATTGAAAATGCCACTCTTGTAAAACAGTCTCAGGAGCGCGCTCTTCGTTCTGAAGCCATGCGCCGTATTGCCAGCCTGACCGCCTCGATGGCTACCCTGGATGAGATCTTGTCATTCTCGTTGCGCGAACTGGCCCGTTTGCTCCGCGCCGATGTCGCCATGATCTTCCTGGTGGATGAAAACCGTGCCGAATTGGCAATTCATAAAGAATCTCTTTACGGCATTCATGCCGAGAAGATTGGGCGTCTGGGACGCATTTCGATGAATGAGCCGAATTTCCACCAGACGGTGACTGCCAGTCAGGAAGTATATTCTTCTGGTGATCAACCTGCCGACATGGATATCCCTGCCATTTACCAACCATTGATCGCTACCATCAATGTGAAATCGGTTGTGATCGTACCGATGGCAATTCGCGAACGAGGCGTGGGTGAGGTGATGCTTGCCAATCGGGAAGAAAGCTTCTTCGAGGGTTCCGATTTGGGGATGATCACCACTACCACTGGCCAATTGGCTGGGGCAATCGAAAGATCTACCTTGTATTCTCAGACCGACGACACGCTGCGCCGCCGTGTCGAACAGCTTTTGGCATTGACCCGCGTCAGCCGCGAACTTAACACCCGCCTGGACTTGCAGCCACTGTTGGAGATGGTCTATAACGAATTACTTTACACCACCCAGGCCAGTTGTGGCAATATCTGGCTCTTTGAATTGAGTGACCAACCGGTTGAGACGCCTAAGATTATGCTGGCAGTGGGTGATGCATTGGAAGAACAACTGATACCGATTGAATTGAAAGTGGCGAGCCTGCAAGAGCCGCAGATCATTGCGGATTATGCTGAGCCAGTTGCGGTGTTGGATGGTGCCGTCATTGAACCGCCACATGAGGGCGTACAGTCCTCATTGATCGTTCCGATCATCTACCAGGAAGAGATTGCCGGGTTGATCCACCTGCATGCCCGCCAGATTGGCTTGTTCGACAGCACGTCCGTAGAGATTGCCCAAAGCCTGGCTACTCAGGCAGCCATTGCTTTGGGTAACGCCATGCGCTTCCAGGAGCAGGTGCAACGCACAGAATTACTCAGCCGGCGTGTAGAAACGCTTTCCAAGCTGTTGGAAGCCAACAAAGAGCTTTCGCCCGATCAGCCAATCGCAGAATCACTGGAAGCGATCGCCTATGCCATCCAGGATGCGACGCCTTTCAATATTGTCTTGCTTAGCCTTTTTAATAACACTCAGCAAGAACTGGTGCGTGTAGCAGGCGCTGGCATTCCTCTGGAAACCATGGATGAGCTACGCCAAAAGACTCAATCCTGGTCCAATATCATGCAGTTATGCGCTGAAGAGTACCGGTACAGCCAGTCTTACCTGATCCCCTTCGAGCGGCGGCGTATCGACCCGGTAGAGTTGCACCTGCACGTTGTCCAGACCATGCCTTCCAGGGTATCCGAGCAGCCAGTTACCGAGCAGAGTTGGCATCCCCAGGACATGCTACTGGTGCCGCTCTTCGATTCCGCCACTCATCCTTTAGGTTTGATCAGCGTGGATAACCCCCGTAATGGCTTGCGTCCAGATCGGGCGGCGATAGAAGCGCTCGAAGTGTTCGCCAGCCAGGCAGCCTTGACGATCGAGAGCCATCAGAAGATTGAAGAGATGAGCCAGCGGGCGGAGGTGATGGAGCTTGATTTGCAGCGCTCACAGCGCGCGTTGGCATCTGCTCAGACCCATCTGCCTACTTTGCTGCATAAAGACGTGGAACAGATGGTGGCTATCGAAAGTCTGGGACATCGCAGCCAGCGCATTCAGGCTGGACTTGAGATTGCTGAGCTGGTCAACCGACAGACGAACCGCTTGAATGTTTTGCAGGCCTTTGGCAGAGAGCTGCTCATGCGCCTGGATATGAACCTGGTGCTGGTGGCTGAGAGCAGTCCTGGTGGAGCGCGCATGCTGCAAGTATTGGGGGCTTTACCCTCCCAGAGTTTAAACCTGGAAGCGCTCCTGGGGCAGAAGAATCCGGTACGCAACGCCCTGCAAAGCGGGGAGATTATGCTTGTTTCTCACCTGGATGAGGATGAGGAATGGAAAGGTGCCCCTCTGCTGCACGCCATGGAAGCAAAGGCATTTGTGTGCTTGCCTGTGATCGTTCATGGTGAAGTGGACAGTGTCTTGCTGGCGGTGAACAATACGCCTCTGCCGCCTATGAGTGCTGAGGACAGGCATCTTTTCGATATCATTTGCCGCCAGGTGGCAATTGCTCTGGAGAATCTGCGTTTGCTGGACGAAACCAATCGTCGGCTGCAAGAAGTGAACCTGCTTCTGGAGTTCAGCCGGCAATTGGGCAGCCTGGACCCTGTCAGCATCCTGCGTACGTTGGTGGA
>JAFGBV010000057.1 GCA_016932955.1 Anaerolineales bacterium
CACTCCCACGCCAGAACCCACCAGCGAATCTTCCGAAGGATGATCCGCCCTTCCTGGGCATTATCGCTGGGTTACTGGTTTCATCTGTTAACCACAGTAATAAGGTTGTTTTTTCGGTGGAACTTTTTATCCAATTGCTCGGCGGTTTCGGCGTTCAAATAGACGGACATCCGCTCAATCTGGCACATATTGCCCGGCTGCAACTGCTGCTGGCTTATTTAGCTTTGCATCCCAGTCCCACTCCGCGTGCGCAGGCGGCTTTCCAATTATGGCCTGGTTCGAGCGAGAAGCAGGCGCTGACCAACCTGCGCAAGCTGCTGCACCACCTGCGCCAGGACCTGCCCAAAGAGCTACAATTGCTGGAGATGGATGCGCGCCAGCTCTGGCTGCGAGAGGCGAGGGATGTGCGGGTGGACCTGGTTGAATTTAAAAACACCCTAGAGCTGGCAGACCGTTACAAAAGAGAAAATCAAGCCGAAGCTGAACAGACCGCCTTGCAACAAGCTGCCGCGCGCTATACCGGCGACCTGCTTCCAGGAAGTTACGAAGAATGGGTGATCTACGAGCGTGGCAACCTGAAGCAGGAATTCATCCACGCTGCCGACCGGTTGGTTACCTTGCTGGAAGAGCGCAGGCGTTACCACGAGGCCGTCCAGATTGCCGAGCGCCTGCTGCGCGCAGATACGCTGAGTGAGGAGGCCTACCGTCGCCTGATCCACCTGCACGCCCTGAACGGTGACCGTGCCGCGGCGCTGGGTGTGTACCACAGCTGCGCTGAAACACTCTCGACGCAGCTGGGCGTGGAACCGGATGAAGCGACCCGCCAGCTTTATAAACGCCTGTTTCATAAAGTCGGTGCTCCCGAAAGCCCTGCACCGCCAATTACACATCCACTGGTGGGGCGCGAGAACGAATGGAAGGATCTGAACGCTGCCTGGCAGCAAGCCAACGCTGGCGGTATCCGCTTGCACATCCTGCACGGCGAGGCGGGCATTGGCAAGACGCGCCTGGCTGAAGAATTTTTGCTCTGGGCAAAACGCCAGGGGATCACAACTGCCAGTGCGGTGTGCTACGAAAGCGACCTGGGGAACTCGTTTGCACCGCTGGTGGCCTGGCTGCGGGCGCAACCGCTGCAAACGCTGACCCCAAACCAACGATGTGAGGTTGGGCGCATCATGCCGGAGCTGCTGGTAGAGGGCGATGTTGCTCCAGCTCCAATTCGAGAAGGCTGGCAGCAGATAGGGTTCTTCGATGCGCTAAGCCAGGCGCTACTGGACGGCGAGCAATCCCTCATCCTGCTATTGGATGACATGCACTGGTGTGACCGGGATACACTCGATTGGCTGAAGTATCTCATCCGCACCCGGCCAGGGGCAAATATTTTGATCGTGGCAACGCTGCGCGAGGAAGAAAGTGTTGATCCAGCGCCGGTCATCAGCCTGTGTAACCTATTGCGCCAGCAGGATCGGCTGAGCGAAAGCAGCCTGCCGCGCCTGGACGCTCAACAGACTGCTGCCCTGGCTACCAGCATCGGCGGGAGAGGGATCTCAGATGGTATTATCTTCCATGAGTCGGAAGGCGTGCCGCTGTTCATCGTCGAAATGGCCCGCAGCAATCTGGATATAACTTGGACGGAACGGGGCAGCTTTAAAGCCTTCTCGCCCAGGTTGCAAGCCACGCTGGTCAGGCGCTTGGAGCGGCTAAACGAACCGGCGCGCTTGCTGGCGCAAGCCATCGCCGCGCTGGGGCGCGAATTTTGCTTACCATTGATCTCGGCGGTGGCAGGCATGGCGGAAACCGAGGCCATGCTAGCGCTGGATGAGCTCTGGCAGCGGCGGATTGTGCGCGAAACTGGGAGCGGCAAATATTATCTCAGCCACGAGCGCCTGGGCGAGGCTGCCTTACTCAACCTCAGCCCTGTGCGCCGGCGCTGGCTCCATCTGCAAGCTGCACGCGCTCTCGAACAAAGCGGAGAGGATCATGGACTGGTTGCAGGGCATTATGCCGAGGCAGGCGAGACCAGCCGGGCAGCGCAGGCGTTTAGCAAGGCTGCGCAACATGCCGCCAGTCTGTTTGCGCTGGAGGAAGCACGCAACCTGGTAGAGCGGGCTTTAGCGCTGGAGGAGCGCCCAGGCTATGAAATGCATGAGCTGAACGGTGATATTCTCAACCTGATGGGCCTGCTGCGCCAGGCCAGCGAAGCCTACGGCCGGGCCTTGGTGGCCTGCCGGGCTGCAGATTGGCAGACCCAGGCGCGACTGCACCGGCGGATTTTGAACTGCGTCACCCGTGTAGATTACGACAGCGCCCGCAATGCCTACCAGCAAGGCTCGGCTGATCTGCTCAAGGCGCCCCAAAGAGAAGCCGCCTATTGGGAAGAATGGCTGGAACTGCACCTGAGCTGGATGAGGGCAAATTACTTTACAGTCAACACCGGCGAAGTTGAACGGATTCTCCAGACGATGGAAAAACCATTGGAGCGCTGGGGGACGCCTCTGCAAAAAATCCAGTACAGACATAACATCTTGCTGCATGATCTGCTCCTCCATCGCTTCACCGCTACCGCTGAACAGGTACACATCGCCCAGCAAAACGCGGCAGCGGCGCGCGATCTGCATTCTCCCTTTCAGCTCGCTGAACACCTGAGTTCCCTGGGTTTCATCGCTTTTATGGCAGAGGATTTTGAACAGAGCCAGCGGGCTTACCAGGAAAGCCTGGCGGTAGCTGAAGCGCAACACATGTTCAGTATTATGGAGCGCTGCTATGCCTATCTTTCGCTGCTGTATCGCCGCCGAAAACAGCCCAGTCAGGCAAGCGGTATGCTGGAACGCCTGGCTCAAACCTTGGAGCAAACTAATCTGCACGTGTATCTGATGCTCGTGACCGCCCAACGCGCCTGGCTGGCCCATCTTTCTGGCGATGTGGAAACTGCTCGTCTCCAGGCAGATGAGGCGTTAAAGGGTTGGGGCCAGGAGAAGATGCAATATCCACTGCAATGGGCGGCAAGAATGACGCTGCTGGCGCTGGAGGTGCAAGAGCAGCGCTGGGAGCTGGCGGGTGAACAGGCACAGGCTTTGCTTCAGCCCACTCAACAAAGGCTTTCACCGACGATGACTTCTGCCCTGCAGGCAGCGCTCGATTGTGGGGGTAAGGAAACGCCGGAGCGCTGGCAGCAGGCGATAGCTACCGCGAAACTCGAAGGCTACCTGTAAGGTAAAAGCGGGTGCAGCGCACCCTGTTAGCTCATAATTCTCATCCAATTTATAGTTTTTAGCCCTCCAGGGAACGCTTTGGGAACGCTGATTTTGATATGATGCGGTCAGAATTGTCCTATTCTAGATTGTAAGGAGCAAAGCATGAATATTCTCATCGTTGGCGCAACAGGAGTGTTAGGAAAAGAAACCACTCGCCAATTACTTGCTGCTGGACATAATGTACGAGCGATGACGCGTGACCTGCAGAAAGGCACTCCATTGCGCGAGATGGGCGCAGAGGTGGTGCAAGGCGACCTGATTGACCCCACCTCGCTCAAAAAGGCCTGCCAGGGCGTGGATGCTGTGCTGGCGGCTGCCCACCAGCTCATGGGAACCGGACAATACACATCTGAGGTTGTGGATGACGCCGGGCATCGCTCGCTAATTGACGCCGCCAAAGCCACCGAGGTGAAGCATTTCGTCTACACTTCCGCCCAAAATGCATCAGCGAACCATCCCACTGATTTCTACCGCACCAAAGCCAAAGTGGAAGCCTATTTAAAGGGCAGCGGCTTGAGCTACACCATCTTGAGGCCGCCAGCTTTCATGGAATGGCACGTTCACAACCTGCTGGGAGCATCGATCCTGACCACCGGCAAGACCACCATCTACGGTGCGGGCAATAACCCGATCAACTTTGTGGCCGGGTCAGACGTGGCCCGCTTTGCCGTCCTGGCGCTGACCGACCCGCGCCTGAAAAACCGCACCATCGATATTGGCGGGCCGGATAACGTGAGCAAAAACCAGGTGGTCAAGCTGTATGAAAAGCACTCCGGACGCACTGCCAAAGTTACCCACGTGCCCACCGGCGTGATGAAAGTCATGGGGCCGATCCTGCGTCCAATCCAACCGGTGATCAGCCGCCTGATGTCGTTCAGCGTCTGGGCTGATATCACGGACCAGCACTTCGATCCCGCGGCGATGCTGAAAGAATTCCCAGTTACTTTGACCCGAGTAGAAGATTTCGTCCAGGATATGGTTTCACACTCAAAAGGGAATGCGCTTCTGGGCAAGTGACTTCGACCTTCCAATGGATATGGAGAGGTCATATGCGAAAAGTTCGCTTGCAAAGATGTAGGTGTGGATTGTGACTTTGTTGCCACTGGCAATTCGGTAGAGGAAGCGAAAAGGGCGGCCTTTGCACATACAGATGTGGTTCACAGAGAAAGGAATATCATGAAAAAACGATCGCTTATTCTTCTGGCTGTTTCATGCTTTCTAGCGGTTATGCTGGCAGCGTGCGCCAGCAAGACCACCCAAACACTTCCCACTGATGCAAACCCTCCACCCACTGCAACTGCGACAGAAATGCCAACTGCAACCATTGTGCCATCTTCTACCGCAACAACCATCCCTGCTACCACACCCACAGAAATTCCACCATCCCCAACGGCAACTCTCCCGCCAGTCGATACGGCAACGCCCATCCCTACACCGACAAGCCATCCGGATAGCGTTCTACTATTTAAAACATCGTTCAGTCCTAATGGCGTACAATATGCCACCAACCAGGATGCTTTCTTGCTTTACAAAGAGGGGCAACTCGTCCTGGCGGGGGAATCCGATGGACATACACTCGTTGAATTTAACCTTTCCGCACAAATGTCTTCTTTTGATCTTTCAGTCGATGGTAAATTTCTGGCCGCCACCACTTTTTCCCCAGACACGAATACCGCAGATCTTTACGTGTACGATGCTCAAAATGGTGAATTGTTGTTCACAATTGCAGCAGCTCATAAAGGGTCGGTTCCTTTTCTCCGTTACACACCAGATGGGAACACGCTTGTTTCGGCTTCCACAGACATGACGATGAAATTTTGGGACAGTGCCGACGGCACACTGATCAAATCCGTTCAGGCACAACGGGATTTGATCACCTGTATGGCACTATCACCAGATGGACGGTTTATTGTCACTGGATCCTTCAACACCGATTCCGAGATCAATGTTTGGAGCATTACCGGCGACAAGCTGACAACGGTCACAAAAACGAATACCCATTGCTACCTGGCAGCTTTTTCACCTGACAATCGTTATCTCCTTTTCCATTCCTCGTCAGATATCAGCTTGTACAGGACATCGGATTGGCAACGAGAATGGTCCTCACCTTTTTCCATGAGCGATTCACCTTTCATTGGCTTCACACCTTCTGGCAATATCTACATGGCAAACCGCAAAGGCACAATTAATGTGATAAACCCAACCAACCTGGAGTTTATCACGACCCAGGAAATCGGCCAGGCAGTTGGTTTCAGTTTCTCCCCTGACGGCAAGTGGATCGTTGTTGCCAGACCAAGAAGTTATGTAGAAGTTATCCGATCGAAATTATTACCCTAAAGAAGATTGCCCACCATTGCGCCGGGGAAATCCTTTCAGGTGAGTGCGCTGGTGCATGACCCTGAGGATGGAAATTTAGAAAATGGGGCATTGGTTTAGTTATCCGGAGCCTGCCCTGCCATCAGGGTTCTTTGGGAGCGGTATAGAAAGCTCCTGGCTCATCCACGTAGTAATGATAGATGTTTCGTTCGGGGAAATCAG
>JAFGBV010000058.1 GCA_016932955.1 Anaerolineales bacterium
GTCAGCCAGGGCGAAGGCTGCTTCTTGTCAGCAAACGACCAACCCTTCCAGCACTGATACATCGAGCCGGCAGTGTATCGTCCTTGCGCATCCACCTGGCTAGTGATGACTTCCATCATTCCCCGAAAGCGCGGATCACTGCGAACAAAAGAAAAGCGGCTTAGCACCTCGCTGACATGCAGGATATCGTACCAGATAAAAGGATACTTCAGCTTGCTAAAATCGCTGCCCATGCCGAACAAGTAGTATTTTCGCTCCCTGCGCTGCGCCCAATGACCCAGCAGCGTCTCGGCTGCGTTACGCACACAGGGCAGCTCCTCTGCATTGGGCAAAAGGGACAGCGCCTTCAGCGCGTACACATTGGCAATCGGGCAGGGGTCGGCGCGCCTCCCCGGACCGTGAAACTTTCCCAGTTCCGGCGCTGCCGTACAGCGATAGCCATTCTCG
The DNA here is from genome assembly GCA_016932955.1 of Anaerolineales bacterium. The sequence continues at coordinate 448 of JAFGBV010000058.1, forward strand.
TCGCATAGTCCCTTCAAATGCCCCGCCGCCTGCTGCACGCACAGGTCACCTTCCAATCCAACAGACAGCAGCGCATACAACAGCGTCGGCGCGTCGCATGCCAGCCACGTCCACTGCACATCGTCCGTGCCGCCGAAAGCCCTGGCGATCAGCACCGGGGACTGGAACGCCCCCTCCACCGACTGGTGTGCCAGCACCTGCTGCACCACATCCACCATGCCAGGGTCATCAGCCTGCAATCCAAAATCCGCCAGCGTGCTTAGCGCATACAGTGGGTGTGCCGCGTCGTTATGCCTCTTCAATGGTCGCTCACCCCAGGCAAGCGCCGCCTGCACCAGACCACCCACCTGGGGGTGATCCAGCATCGCCATCCGCTCAGCCCTCACCGGATCAGAATCAGGATGTTCACCGAGCAGTTCCAGCCGCGTCCGGTAGCGCGTCCAGGGTTCACTACAATTGACCAGCCATTCAGTGATAGTATCCATCATAGTTACCTCGTCACCGGATGTCGCAGGACAGTTTTGAGCTTTGCCGGATCGCCACGCCTCGGGTCGCCCAGATAGATCTCGTGGTGCTTGCGATGCATCTGGTAGCCATTTTCCGCGGCGAAGGTCTCCATGCGGGCAACCGTAGCTGGCTCGTCAGCATACGGGCCAATATGCATGGCCTGCACGCACAATCCTTCCTGGAAGCGCTCATAACGCAGGCGTTCTACTGCCGGGCTGGGCTTCTTCTTACGCAGTTGCTCAATTGCCTCAGCGAAGTGCTCCGCTCCCACCAGGTCGGGCTGCATGATCATCAAGGTATACTTCCAGTTGCCTGGATAGCGGATGTCGAACTGCCCATCCTCTACAAACCACAATCCCTCCAATGCCATCACTGGATAATCCACCGGGTTCTCCTTGCGCTTCTTGAACATGAATTTGAGTGTATAAGCCGCCCCATATAATGCCCCTGTAGCCTGCTCGAAAAGGGGTGAAGTGCCCGGCGAAGCATCCGGCTCAATCGCCCCGTCGATCATCACGAAATTGAACGCCGGGATCTCGATCAGCTCGATTTTCTTTGCCGGTGGCGTGTAGAACTGCTTCAATTCCTTGCGTAAATCCAGTGTTTCCATTTCAGCCTCCAATCTGTGCCATCAACTTTTCGAAGTCAACGCGCGTAAGATACGTGTAGGACAACAACTTGCCATTGTAAATGATGCTGAAGACGCCGTAGGCGCAGGGTGCCCGTTGCTGCAGCTCGGCTGCCGAATTCAATTCCACCACCCGCGCGGGAATGGCATACGCGTCCGCCAATCCCAACAAACCCTGTGTGGCGTTCTCGATATAAGGGCATTGCGCGCTGCGCACCACAGTCAACCCATCGCCGAAAGCTGCCTGGCGCCTCTCCCAATCCTGCGGCAGGCTGGGCAGCGGCGCATCCCCGAAGCGGTGCACGAGCAGTTGGAAACTGGGCGGCGCCTGGTCAATCTGGGTGAATCCGTGATGGAGGAAGAGCTTTTTGTCTGCCAGCCAGGTAGCATCGCTGGAGAGCATCACCACTCCATGCTTGCCCTGGGTGCGCGCTTCTGCAATACAGTCCTGCACCAGCAGCGTGCCATAACCCTTTCCTTTACCTTTACCCACCACCCACAGGCAGTGAATCACCAGATACCCCGGCGCGTGCACCGCCCGCCAGGCATACTCGCCCGGAATATATTCGATGAACGCCACATCACGCCCGCTCGTCTCGTGCAGGATTCTCATCCGCATCCCCTCGCTGAAGCGTTCATGCAGCCAGGCAAGTTTTTGCTGATATCCCGGTGTTTTGGGTTTGCTCATATAGCAGAAGAAACCGGTCTTCTTCACATTGTCGGCTGTGACATCAGTAATTGTAAAGCCTTGATCAGTCATGCTTTTTCCTCTCCTCTTATATCAATACTTGTTGACAATTGCCAGCGCCCAGTCTTTAGCCATTTGGGCAGCCTCGGGTGGTTCCACTATCGTCACTTCCGGTCCATATGCCAACGCCGTGCTGACTGCCCACGGCAGATCAGGGGTCAACAGGGTCACGATCAGCGAACCGTCAGGTTGCACATCCATTGCCTCCCAGGATTGGGCATATTCGCGGGCTGCCTGGGCGATGCGGGTAGAGAAGTGCATGCGCACGCGCATCGCCGGAGCAGACTGATTTTCGCTTGCCAGGTAGGTGTGAATGTCGAAGTCATCCGGAACTGTGTATGCCTCTTTGGACAATGTTAAATCGGCGATCCGGTCAACACGGAAGGTGCGTACACCCTCGCGCAAATGGCAGTAACCCACCACATACCACCAGCCCCAGCGATGCACCAGCGCATACGGATCCAGCTTCCTCTCCGCAGGATGCGGCTGAGTGGAGCTGTGATAAGCCATCTGCACCGTACGACGCTCGCGGGTGGCGCGGCGCAGCTTTTCAAGCCTCTCTGTCAGCGCTTTCTGATCGCTGCGGTGCATACCAGTTGCCAGCAATGACCGGCGCGCCCAGGCGATCTCCTGTCGCTGCTCATCCGGTAGCAGGTTGTCCAATTTAGCCAGCGCCCCCGCCCCTGCCGCACTGTACAAGTCGCCCCACATCTCCCCCACCAGGCTGGTTCCCAGGTACACTGCCACCGCTTCCTCCGGGGTGAGCACCAGCGGTGGCATCTTGTACCCGCGCACCAACGAGAACCCGCCGTATGGTCCGCGCTCAGCATAGATGGGGATGCCCATCTCGTCCAGCGCCGCAAAGTAGCGGTGCAGCGTACGCACCGAAACGCCCAGCTCCTTTGCCAGCTCAGCCGCTTTCTGATTCGGCTGTCTTTGCAGGAGCATGATCAGGGTAATCAAACGTGAGGCAGGTTGGGACATTACGACACTTCCAATCTCAGGACATTTACTGACAGGAATATAGCCTTGATTTATGTCATTTTACGACATAAATCAAAAAAAATCGAATATCGAGGTTATCTAAAAAATAAAGGGGATAAATCGTTTGCTGCGGCGCATGTAGTCCTGGTAAGTTTCGCCAAAGAAGCGCACGTCCTCGGCCTCTTCCGTACGGGCTGTAGCAACCAAAGCGAGTGTGGCGACCATTACGATCAGCCCATCCACCCAAGACGGCGACTTGAAGAAAACGCCCCAGGCCAGGAAAAGCAGCGAGCTGTACATCGGGTGGCGGATGTAGCGGTAGATTCCATCGGTTACCAGTGCCGTGGTCTTCTCGAATTCAAGCAATGGGACGTCGCTTCGCCGGGCATCCTGCCTACCAGAGCGCTTGAGCAGAACCAGGCTGTGGATCAAAAGGTAGAGCGAGATTATTAGCACAGGCCAGGAGATCAACTGGTGCCAGGAAAACGGATCATGAAACCAGCCATCCAGGTTGAACAAAACACCCGCCAGGATAGCTACCCAGGCAATGAA
>JAFGBV010000291.1 GCA_016932955.1 Anaerolineales bacterium
AGTGACCAGATCCTGTCCGATAAAGGATTGGCGAGTAAAGTGAATGGTTGAATCAGTCAGAATACATGTGTGTGGCATCTGGCAGTATTAGATCATGATGATGGTCAAGCAGAGGGGCATTCTTAAGATAATCAACCCATACGGATGCCCCATAGAATCTTGGGGAGCGGTTGCCTGTTCACTCGATTGAAATAATGAACTGGTAATGGGGCTGTCCCCCGTCTTGTACTTCAATTTCTTGATTCGGGAAAATCTTACGAACGACATCTGTGATTGCATTGACTTCCTGACGGTCAATATTAGCGCCATAGAACAGGGTGATCAATTCGAAATGGTCTGCATGGGCTTTTTCCAAGACGCCCAGGCAGGTTTCCTTGAGGCTTGTAGTGGATAAGACGAGCTTGCCGTTGAGAAGAGCAATCGTCTCACCTTCATTTACCTTAATTCCATCAATTTCGGCGCTACGGGTGGCGGTGGTAATCTCGCATGTCTCGATATCGTCAATTGCAGAGGTCATTTCTTCTGCCACAACCTGAGGGTCTGCATCGGGGGCAAGGCGCATCATGGCAGCAAGGCCTTGGGGAACGGTGCGCGAGGGGATGACAGTAACTTGCTTGACGGTTAATTGTGCGGCAGCCTGGGCAGCGAGGATGATATTCTTATTATTGGGCAGGATGAAGATCTTATCGGTGGGCAGGTTTTCGAAGGAACGCAAAATTTCCTGTGTGCTGGGATTCATGGTTTGCCCACCTTCAACAATGGCTGCGGCACCCAGGCTAGCAAAGACACGCGCAATCCCAGGGCCAGGAGCCACCGCGATCACTGCAATTTGGCCTTGTTCTACCGAGGCAAGGTTGAGCTTGGTGACGGAATCGCGCTGAAGGGCTTCCATCTGAGCAACAAGATTTTCAATGGCAGCCTTGGTAACGGTACCAATGTTTTTGGTGTATTCGATCGGCTCGTAGAGCTTCTCGGCTGGAACGTGAATGTGCATGCGGTACATTCCATCGCCTTCCCCTACCTGAATCGATGTTCCCATTTCTTGCAGATCTTCATAGAAGCGCATCAGGTCGAGTGTTTGGTGAGGGCGAAAATCTACGACCACTTCATAATCCTGACCGGGCTCGATGGTTTCAAGTGTGTTCTCGAGGTGCATGGCAGTGAGAGGTTGAACAGCAGACACCGCAGCATCTAAAGGCAGGCCGTTGATGTAACGAACCATGCCATCGAGCAAGAAAAACAATCCTTTTCCGCCAGCATCCACTACGCCAGCATCGCGCAGGACAGCGAGCAATTCTGGTGTGCGGCGAACTGACTCGTCTGCGGCAGGCACGAGACGTTCTAAGATTTCGTAAGGGTCGGTGGTCTCTAATAAGGCTTTTTCTGCAGCAGTGGCAATATCCTTGGTGACGGTCAGGATTGTGCCCTCGACAGGGCGAACTACGCCCTTATAGGCGGTGTTACGACCCTGGTGGAAGGCATTTACCAGGCTTGGACCGTCGAGGTGCTCCTGGCTATCGAGGGCGCGGGCAAAGCCACGCCAAAGCTGAGAGAGAATGACACCTGAGTTGCCACGCGCACCCATCAAGGCGCCGTGGGCCACAGCATGGATCAAGTTTCCTACGTTGTGTTCCGCTGAGTCGGCGATCTCATCGTAAGCAGCCTGCATGGTGAGAACCATGTTAGTGCCAGTATCGCCGTCAGGGACGGGGAAGACGTTCAGGGCGTTTACAGTCTGCTGGTTGGTGCGCAGCCAGTTGAGGCCTGCTTCGAACATAGGCTTGAAAACCTGCCCATCAATGGGATATCTGCGAATGGGCCTTGGGGCGTTACTGGTTATGTAGTCGATCGGCTCTGCACTCATGAAAGCGGCTCCAGGGGAAGAGAGGTTAGTCCAGGTCGCTGATACGCAAGCCGCGAACATGAACATTCACATCTTTGACTGGCATCCCCAGTGCCTTTTCGACATTGTAACGCACAGCGTTGCGAACGCTGGATGCAACCGACTTGATACGCGTGCCATATTCGATGATCACATACAAGTCGATGGTGATGTTTTGCCCATCATAAGAGACTTCAACACCATGTGATGGATCTTTGACAATCACTTGTGCAAGACCATCTACCAGGTTCTTGGAGGTGAGGCCCACAACACCATAAGATTGCCGCGCGGAATGGTAAGCAATTGTGGCGATTGCTTGTGGGGAGATATTGATACTACCAAGGGGGGTATTTTCATCATTCATCTTGATTCTCTTAACAACCTGGCTTGTAATAGGTTACGATTTGTGGTAAGATTCGCCCGCCTAATTTGCAGGAAATGACCTGCCGGGCAAGTTGCAATTATAGCCTGATTTTCTCCAAATCTGCGAACGTTTTTTTGCCCAATGAACCGGAATTTTGGCAAAGACAGCCAGAGGAGTGGGTTTGGGCAGATAGGAAAGGAAACAATAGAATGGCAAAGTGTGCACATTGTGGTAAAACGACAACTTTTGGACATAACCGACCCTGGTCAAACAAGACTACCCGGCGGACTTTCCGCCCTAACTTGCAGACGGTCACCGTCTACGAAAACGGGAAGAAAGTACAAAAAGTGTTATGTGCGAAGTGCATACGCACGTTGGTAAAGACCGCCTGAGATTAAGTTGAAATCAGCGATTGGGTGAAAATCGCGGCGTTGGCCGTGATTTTCGTTTAAATCGCCGGATGTACTTTGGTTGCTTGCTCGATAACCTGGCGAAGAGCACTGATACCAGCCTGGATACCTTGTGGATGGCCGAATATAGCTTGGGCAACGACGAATACATTAGCGCCTGCCTGGAGGGCAAGGGGAAGTGTATTTGCGTTGATCCCGCCATCTATTTGTAGCAAAGCCTGAGGGTTTTGCTGGTCAAGGAGGCGGCGCAGTTGGGCAACCTTTGGAAGAACCTCAGGCAAAAAGGTTTGGCCAGAATAGCCAGGATTAACGCTCATCACCAGGACCAAATCTACCATGCCCAATACAGGCTCGAGCAGGCAAACGGGGGTGGATGGATTGAGGACTACACCTGTCTTACAGCCCAGCTGGCGAATTGATTGCAGGGTGCGATGCAAATGGGGGCAGGTTTCTACGTGGATGGTGATGTTCGTTGCACCTGCTTTGGCGAAAGCCTCGAGAATGCGCTCGGGAGTATGAACCATCAGGTGAACGTCCAGAGGCAGCGGGACTGCCCTACGGCAGGCTTCTACGATGAAGGGCCCCATGGTGAGATTGGGGACATATTGTCCATCCATTACATCGATGTGGATCCAATCAGCACCTGCATTTTGCACGGCATGCAGGTCGTCACCCAGGTGAGTAAAATCGGCAGAGAGAATCGAAGGGGCAATCAGGTATGGCATTTCATGAGATCCGGGCGAGTGATTGTAGAAAAAGTGTCATCAGCGACCTGGTGAATTATAGAGCAGATAAATCCATAACCAGAAGGGAATCAAGCCGCCTACTGCGAGCAAGGCAAACAGCCCCAATAACCAGGTGCTCCAATCGATGTCGAGGGGATTCTCCTGCTGAGCAGGAGGGGAAGCAGATGACCTGGTGATGTATGCGGGGCGCGGGGGCGGAGCGGTGGCAGCTTGCGGTGGGGGGATGGTAGGGCTGAGGGTTGGTCGACTGGATTGTTTGCGGCTGGTTTGTTGTGGTGATGGCTTGATCGGGCTGGCTTTGGTGGGAGGCGTGCGCACGATCTCGGAGACTGCGCTGAACGTGGTGGTGCGGCTGAAGGTCATCAGCACACGGCCGAGTTGATCAGCAGTCCGATAGCGCGCAGAGGGTTCTTTTGCGAGTACTTTGAGGATGATCTCTTCTAAGGCGGGTGGGATAGAAGGCTCGAAGCGGCGCGGTGGAGGCGGCGGTTCGAGGCGGTGTTGCCGCGAGAGATCGGTGGCGGAGTCGCTGGTAAAGGGGAGCCGCCCGGCGAGCATTTCGTACATGACAATGCCCAGGGAGTAGACATCTGATGCGGGAGAGGGAGCTTCGCCAGCGGCCTGTTCGGGTGAGAAGTACTGCGGGGAACCCCATACCACGCTGGATTTTTCATCTGGATGGATAGAAGCCAGGGCACGGGCAATGCCGAAATCGGCGACTTTGAGGCGCTGGTCTGGGGTGACGATCATGTTCTGGGGCTTTACATCACAGTGGACCAGGCCAGCGCGGTGGGCATATCCAATGCCAGCGCAGGCTTGAATGAGTAAGGGCAGAGTCTCGTCCACCGTGAATCGGCCGCGGCTTTGGATCAGCGATTTGAGATCGGTTCCGGTGAGGTATTCCATGACGATGAACAAACGTCCGGAATCGAGGCCGAAATCATGAATAGTGACGATGCTGGAATGAGCAAGATTGGCAGCGGCTTTTGCCTCCTGGTGGAAGCGCTCGCGGAATGCTGGGTCGCTGGAAAAATCTTCCCTCAGAACCTTGACGGCAACGGTACGTTCCAGCATCAAATCGTGGGCTTTGTAGACAACAGCCATGCCCCCAGACCCCAGGCGACTTTCGATCTGGTAACGGTTGTTTAGTAGCAGCTCATCAGACATATTAATGCTGATTTTAGCACGTTTTGTTGATCTAACAAACGTGAGTTCGGGATATTGGTGAAGTGATAGTAAACCCCTTTATCCCGAACTGACGGTAATTATAGTAAAATCGATTGCATGCCGAAAGCATATCTG
>JAFGBV010000292.1 GCA_016932955.1 Anaerolineales bacterium
GTGGTGCCCGTGCTATCGACGGCTACGGAAAAGCCAAAATTATCACCGGACGCACCGGAGGCTAACAGCTTGCCCTGCTGGTCGTAATCGTTGGCGGCGGTCATCACACCTTCACGCTGCAGGGTTTCAGCGACGACGGTCTGTAGGTCGGCGGGTAAGGCGGCGAAGGATGCGCTTTGGGTAGTGAGATGCTCGTTTCCTACACTGGCTGCGGCAGGCTCGGCGCTTGAGAGGGGGGCAAAAAAGAGAGCGAGTAAAATGATGGTACGGATGATCGTGCGAATGTTTTTCATGATAGTTCTCCTTAGGTTAGTTGTTTTGAATGAGACTGTGAATGAATAATGGAATAAATATTCTGCTATGGGCTACTTCCTTTCCAGAGGCGTAGGTTGGGCTGAGGCATTGAGGCGCAGCGTCATGAAATCGTTGAGGTCGCTCAGGGAGGTGAAATAGATCTTTTGCCCGCTGGAAACGTGCTCGACAGAGCCGCGCCAATGGGCAGGGCTGATATTTTGTGCTTCGGACCAGAAGCGGACAAGAAAGAGGTGCTGAGGGCGAGGAGTGGTATCGTTCATTACCCCCATTGTAAGGAAATGGCGTCCAAAAAGCGTCCAAAATAATAAGGAATTAAGGCCAATTATCCCGCTCGTAGGCAGCGGTGATCTGGCGGTTGTGGCGCATGTTGGTAAAAGCCTGGCGAGCGTCGGGATCGGGGATGGAAGACAGGTCTCTTTGAAAGTCCTGATAAGCCTGGGCGAGAGATTGGTGGGCGCGCTTTGTTTGACCGGCAGCGAGGAGCACCTGCGCAGCAGCCCACAAGTAACGATGAACATTATCATCGGTGCCGGCGACCTGAGGGTATAGGGAGATGACCTCTTCGGCAGCCTGGATTGCGGCGGGTAAATCCCCTGCTTTTAATTCTACCAAGGCGAGGTCGGCGAGGATGCTGGTGCGCTCATTGACGAGGCTGGGATCATCGAGCAAGGCGAGGGCATCAAGAATGTGCTGGCAGGCAGATGGCAGGTCGCCAAGGTAGCTTTCGGCTTCACCCAGGTTTTGCAGGGCGACGGCTTGCAGGAAGTGGTTATCGATCCTGGTGGCGAAAGATAGCGCCTGTTGAGCGTAGGAGCGGTCGGCGGGGTAATCTTCTTGAAAGGCAGCGGCGCAGCTCAGGTTGATCGCTTCACTTGCCATGCCATTCAAATCACCCAGGCGTTCTTCGATATCAAAGGCTTGCTGGTAATGCTGGCGGGCGGCAGGATAGTTCCCGAGGGATAGCTCCACATGGCCCAGGATTTGGATGGTGAGGGCGCAGCCCTTTGGTTTCTGGCTGAGGGTGTAGCGTTCAAGGGCGGCGTTCAGATGGCGGCGGGCCTCGGGAATGCGAAATTGTTGACGGTATGCCATGCCCATCAAGCGATGGGCGGCGGCTTGCCAGACGGGGTCATGGGCTTGCTCTGCAGTCTCAAGCAATTTTTGCGCATAAGATAGGCAGCGGGGTAAATCTTTCACGACCAAACCGTTGGCGGAAATGTTCCACAAGGTGTTCATGAGCTGGTGTACCGGCACGTCGCTGTCACAGAGAGCAAGGGCCTTTCGCGCCCAGGCTTCAGCCTCAGCGCTCTGGCGGAGATCGATGTACCCCTCTGACAGGGTACAACAGCAACTTACCTGACCGCGGCAATCCCCAATCTCCTTGTAAAGCTCCAATGCTTCTTGGAGGAGAGGTATGGCGGCGGGGAACTCATTGATGAGCTTGAGGTAGTTACCCTCTGCATGAGCAGCCTCAGCCTGCCAACGCGGGCTGCCAAGGAGGTGGGCCTGCCCTTTAAGCGCTATAACCATCTCCTGGTGGATGGCGCGCTCATCTTTGCCTTTGTGGTACAGGATCAAACGCCGCAACACATCGCATTTCAATTCGGGATCAGACTCGCTGAACTGCTGGAGGCGTTGGAGGTCTGTGTGCTGCTCTGACCGTTCGCCACGCCGGTAGTGGATACTTTCGCGCGCGAGCAGTAGCTCTACTACTGTCTGTGTCGTTGCGTTGTCAGGAGATTCGCCGGCGAGGTGTAGGGCGCGATCGAGATCGGAGAGGGCTTCGGCATCGGCGAAGATGGACAAACGCTGATGGGCTGAGGCCAGGTAATGGGGGATGGCCTGAGCAGGCGCTCCGCCATGATCGTAGTGGGAGGCTAACTCGGCAGACATCTCGGCCCGTCGGGCGGGGTAAAGGCTTTCGAGGATTTCAGCGGCGCGGTGGTGGCGGCGCTTGCGCTTGGCGGGCGGTGTTTCGGTATAGAGGGTGGTCTGGATGAGGTGGTGGGAGAAAATGTAATCGAAGCGGCTACGGCTTTCAGCGTCACGCACCAGGCGGCTATCGAGCAGCTCTCGCAGAGCGTCGAAAGCCTGGGCTTCATCCCAGCCGCCCACTTCACGGACTACTTCCGCATCGAAGGCGGAGCCCAGAACGGCGGCAACTTCTGCATAGGCTCGAGATGGGGCGGGCAGGCGTTCCAATCGGCGGGTGATCGCGGTGCGCACACCGCCGGGGAGGGAGGTTGGGGATGGCGGGGATGCGGCTGGGGAGGATTCTTGCCAGGATTGCCAGAGCATTTCAATAAACAGGGGATTGCCTTCGCTCTCAGCATACAGGCGATTAGCGAGCTCCCCTTGACTGGTCGCAATTTGGGATACGAGAGAGGCGACAGCCTGGAATGAGAGGCGGCTGAGGGGCAGGTGCTCGGCGAGATTTTCGGTTTGCAGGCAGCGGCGCAGAGCACGCAGGGGGTGGATGCGGGGTGTTTCTTCCTCGCGGTAGGTGCCGATGATAAGCAGGGGATGACCGGTGGCGCGGCGGGCAAGAAACTCCAGCAGGGCGACGCTGGCCTCTCCAGCCCAATGCCAATCTTCAAGGATGATCAGGAGAGGGCGCGGCTCGGCTAATTTTGTCAGGCAGGTAGCGATGGCATCGAAGAGGCGGGTGCGCTCGCGATCTGGGTCCAGAGGCGGTAATGAGGGCAGCCGCAGGCGCGTTTTCAGCTCGGGGATCAGGGCGGCAAGGGCAGCCAGGTGTAAAGGAGCGTTATCGATGGCTGCCAGGAGGGGGAGGGAGGCTTGCAAGACTTCGCAGACGGCCTGGTAGGGGCGGAGCTCGCCGGGAGTACTGCCACCGTAGAGCACACGGCTGCCCTGTTGTTCTGCATGGAGGGCCAGCTCACGGGCGAGGCGGGTTTTTCCCACACCAGCCTCGCCACCGATGAGGACAAGGCTGCCACGGCCGTGGGTGGCGCGATCCCAGAAGGCGGTGAGGAGAGACATCTCGTCAGTACGGCCGACAAAGGGTAGGTTTGAAATGGTCGAAGGCTTGATGGGCGCCTGGGATGCCTTTGGGGTGCTCGTGACTGTGATGCCGGGAAGGCGGGCGTTGCGGAGGATCATCTCACGCAAGGCCTGGGTTTCTGGCATGGGGGCGACATCCATTTCCTGGCGGAGGCGATGCTCGAAGGCTTCGTAATCCTGGATGGCGCTGGCGCGATCGCCGGATTCGTAACGCAGGGCGATCAACTGGCGCAGGGTATCTTCACGGAAGGGGTCATGAGCTAAAAGCTGCTGGGCAAAGGCGATTGCGGTGGAAAAATCACGACAGGCGCGATATTGGAAGACAAGCTGGGAGAGGCAGTTGTGAAACATCTGCTGAAGGCGCTCGCGCTCGAAGAAAATCCAGTCATCGTAGATGGTTTCGAGCAGGTCGCCTGTATAGAGGCGGACGGCCTCGGGGAGTGTTTCGGGGTTGGAAGCCAGGCGCTCGAACTCAGCCACATCCAGCCATACATCGGACGCGGTGTTCCAACGAATGGTGCGGGTATCACCCAGGAGCCAGTGAGATGCGGGATGCGCAGAAGGGAAAACGCGCTGCAGGTGATGGAGGTGGCGGCGCAGGTTGGCGCGAGCAGCGGATTCGGGTTCGTCGGGCCAGAGGGCGAAGGCAACCTGCTGGCGCTCGAGGATCTCAAAGCGGTGGAGGAGGATGTAGGCTAAGAGAGGGAGGGTTTTGGGAGGCGCGTTGAATGGAAGGGGGGATGAATCGAGGAGCAGCTTGGGTTGGCCGAGAAGGTGGATGACGAGGCTCAAGATGGTCTCCCAAAGGGGCGCGGGGTAAACAGGGTTGATTCTACTACAATCGAGGGGAAGCAGACGATTTTGTAGTTGTTTCGAGAAAAGGTTTGATCATGCTGATCGATGAGCAATGGTAGAATCAGGAATGAGAAGCTAGAGGGAAGCAATGTAATTCGTGGATTATGGAGGTGAAGCATGGCAGGGAATATGGGGAATAAGCGGCGCTTGATTTGGCTGCTGGTGTGCGTTGTTTTCCTGATGGGAACGGCTGGATTGCAAAGCACAGTGACCTGGGCGCAGGGAGGTGAGCAGTGGTTCTATCTACCGATCGTGCTGCGTAACCCCGGAGCAGTGCCAGAGACTTACCGGATTTCAGGTAATATTTTAGATACACTTGGTGCGCCACTAGAGGGGGTGACGGTGGCAGATGGGGCAGGGCACACAGCGCTGACGGATGCCAATGGAGATTATCACCTGGGCAACCTGCCAGCCGGCAGTTACACGATCGCGCCAACGCTGGGGGATTATACCTTCACGCCGCCGACACGGGCAGTGACCTTGCCGCCGGATGCGAGCGGGCAGGATTTTCTCGGCGAGGGGAGCGCGCCGGCGAACGAACGGTTGGTGGTGTTCGAGGCGTTTTTCCGATATACCTGAGGGCTTTCCCAGGCCGCCAGTGTGGTGGTCGAGGATTTGGCAGAGGAGTACGCGGAACAACCAGTTTTGTTCCTGGAGACGGATGTGGATGGCACGGGGATCATTGGAGCGCGAGAGGGCCGCTGGTGGACGGCGTTTGGGAGCGGCGGTTCAGTAACACTGCCGTTGGTGATGGTGGACAGCGGGTATGATATCTCGAATGGATACGAGGATTTCCGGGCTGTTTACACGGCGATGGTGGATACATCCCTGGCGCGGGCGCCGCAGGCAGTGATCAGCGCCAGTGGGCAGCGGGTGGGAGATGGACTGCACTTCGATGTGGATGTGACGAACCAGGCAGGGGTGACACTGGGAAGCAGCAACTCAGCAACGGTGTGGGTGATCGTTTATGAATTGTTTGACGAGATAGGAGATGGGCGTCTGACCACGCGCTACACACGGGCAGCGGTCAAGGCGAACATCGTCACCGACCTGCCCGCGAATGCCAGCGAAACGTACGGCCTGGATGTGCCAGCGTTGAGCGGGGTGGTGTGGGAAAACCTGCGCGCGGTGGTTCTGGTAGATTACCGACCGGGAGGAACAAGTGGCGCGTTCGATACGCTGCAAGCCGTGCTGGTGGAGTCGTTTACTGCGCCGTAGATAAAGGTTTTCGGACTGCTATTGGTAGATATCATTCATGCCTGCATGTTGTAAGCCCTGCCTGCTGTGCCTGATCTTGCTGACTGCTGCAATTCTTGGCTGCTCGCTGCCAGGACGATACACTGCGCAGAGTGCAGTAGAGCGTTTACAAGCGGCGCAAAAAGCTTGCGCGAGTAAGGACTGGCAATGGGAGGATGGAAATGGTAATTAGGCATACGATGAAGATGGGTCGCTGGCTTGTGCTGCTCCTGTTGGTTGGGCTGGGATCATTCGCCTGCCAGGGGACGGCAACGCCCCTGGCGCTTCCCACTACCACGCAGACGGTGGAGATACTGCCAGCAACCACAACACCTACGCTTGCTGACTCTCCAACTGTGGCTCCACCACCCCCGAGCGCCACGATTGCTCCCAGCCTGGAGCCATCCTCCACGCTAACAGAGGCGCCCA
>JAFGBV010000059.1 GCA_016932955.1 Anaerolineales bacterium
AGGAACTCGCGGTAGAAGGGGGTGGAGCCGGCGATGAATTTGGCCAGGGGCTTTTGGGCAGCGCCGATTTTCTCAATCAGGGAGATGGGGATGAGGGCGGGATTGCAGACATCCAGGCCGACCAGGGTTACATCCCAGCCGGCATTAAGCACGATCTGGGCGGCATGCGGATCATGGTAAAAGTTGGCCTCGGCGGCGGGGGTGATGTTGCCCGGGCAGCGCACCGCCCCACCCATGATGACCACTTCCCTAACCAGTTGGGCTATCTCAGGCTCGAGCAAATAGGCAATGGCGATATTGGTGAGCGGACCGATGGGGAAGAGGGTAATCTGATGCGGGTTGGAACGCAGAACATCGATGATGGCCTGGGGCGCGGAGAGGGGACTCTCGGTCATATGGGTGGGTGGGAGGGGCATATCACCCAGCCCGTTCTGGCCGTGCACAAAGGGTGAGGTATCCAGCGGGACCGCCAGGGGGTAAGCCGCCCCGCGTGCCAGGGGCAGGTGGCTGAGGTCGGCCGCCTCCATGAGGACTTTGGCGTTGCGGGTGGTGCCCTCCACAGTGACGTTGCCAAACACGGTTGAAAACCCCACAATCTCAACCTGGTCCCTAGATTCAACCAGCATGGCAATGGCGACGGTGTCGTCCACGCCCGGGTCGGTATCAATCCATACTTTTTTCATAATGATGTCTCCTAGAGAAAAAATTGATCAAAGATCATAGCGCGATTCAAAAAGCCTTGAACTTTGAGAGACAGGCACTTTAAACAAACCTGGCTACTGCCTGGGCAAGAAACCCGGCAATGGGTGGAATGATAAAGGTTATGGCATAACGCATGAGTGCGGGTTTGGGATCAATCAGGGCTATCTCTAGAGGCAAGCGCGACACTGACCACAATGACCATGCGGAAATGAAACCCACCACAGAACCCAGGCCTGCCCCGGATCTATAGAGCGATGCGATTAGTGGAAAGACCGCATAAGGCGCACCAGGTACCAGACCGCCGACCACACATCCTATCAAGATCCCCTTAGCGCCTGCCTGAGCACCCATCCAATTGTTGATGATCTCTTTTGGAATGAGAACCTGGATCAGGCCTGCGATGAGAAAGCCAAGCAAGAGAATGGGTAAATTGCGCCAGAGCGTGATCCCGGCCGCCTGCAAACCAGCCAGGGGCAAGTTACGTTGTTGAAGGAAGGCGATCACCAGCAATATCAGCACGACAATCAGTAAAACCAGCAATGTGATGTCCATCGATTTTTTTCCTTTGTCATATCTTTGCATTGGGATCATTCCTGTTTCACAGCCCGGAATAAAAAAATTCTATCATTAAGCAAGCATCAGGATTAATAAAAACATTTGCGATCTGAAAATCGTCTGTCTGCGTTATAAGATGCAAGTACTTTGATAAAAAGGGTATTCACCCATTGAAGATGGTTTTTCTTAGGGTGCCAGATGATTTAATAAAACGTGGTGCGCAGGACAGGCTGGAACAGATTGGTGCAGTGGGCGCAGACGGCGTTGGCGGCGCACTCACGGCAGATGGGCTCGCTCATCTCCGGGCAGTGGCTGCGCATGTAGCCGAAGAAGAACCAGTCGACCGCGCCCAGGGGTTGGCCTGAGATCTGCACCACCTGCTGCTGCATGAGATACACGGCATAGCGCACCGCCCATTCTTCTTCGGGGGTGACGATCTGGCGGGCGGCCAGCTTGCGCTGAAGGTCGGGGTCGAGGACCTCCACCAGTCCGATGCGCAGAGCGGAGCGCATGCAGTGGTAGTCAATGACCGGCTGGACGGTTTCGCCGGCACCGAAGGGCAGGAAGCGCTCCGGGCGCTGGTTGAGGCACATGGCCAGCAGGTTGGCTTTCTTACGCAGGGGGTCCTCCTTGTAGCCAGCGATGTGATCCAGCAGATCCAGGAAGGTCATGAGCGGCGTAGAGGAATCACGGGCGCGCTGCAACACAACGCGCGGGGTAAGACCAAGGGCAAGCATATCACGCCCATACTGGCGGGCTTGCTGCAGGTGCAGGTGAAAGGCGGGGGTGGGGTGCGAGCCATCATCGGCTTGCAGGATGGTTTTCAATTCCTGTTGCGACAGGTTGGCCTGGCGTTCAGGGGAGTAAAAGGACGAGTCGGCAACCAGTGGGCGCAAGTAGGCGCGATACTGATATGAGGAACCTTTCAGTTGTTTGCCATCCAAGGAGGCGATGAGAGGGTGGGAGTAATGGCCATTGGCGGTCTCCCAGAAACTGAACTGCTGCAAGGTGCCGGCGAAGAAGAAATCCAGGGCGGTGGGGTGGCCGACAGGTGGAAAATCATCGCCAGTGAACTGGGTGGGGGCAGCTTCGGGCAGGGACCGGATGAGGGCGGAAACCTTTTCCAACTGCTGCTGGTTGATGCGCACGCGCGGGTCGAGGGCAATTTCGGTGGGGGTATCCGGGGCAAACAGGGCAGCCGGACCGACCTGCTCAATCTCGCGGGCGGCCAGGGTGTTGGCAGCCAAAGCGGCCATGAGGGGATGCTCTCCAGCCAGCAGATGGGCCAGGGTGGCACCGCAAAAGGTATCGCCGGCGCCGGTGGGATCCAGGCGCTGGGCGGGCGCGGCGGGGAGGCGGGTGTGGTGATTGCCCTGTACCACCAGAGCGCCTTGCTCACCCAGGGTGATAAACAATACTTTGGAGGGATGGGTGGTGGCTTTTTCCAGCGAGCCGTACAGGCAGACGGCCTCTTCTTCGTTCATGAAGAATGCATCCGCCAGGTCCATGTTGGCACGCACAATCTCAGCCCGATCGCGAACATCCTCGAGGAAGGTGCCGGCGGAAAGGAAGCAGGCGCCGCGGGCACGACAGGCCTGCAGGAAGGCATGCTGTTTGCCGGCTTCCCCCAGGGGGATGATATGGACAGCATCGTAAGCGGAAAGATCGGTGGGCAGGAGGTTGGGGTCAAGGTCAGATTCGGCGCCCATGGTGAAATTGATGTAGGTGGCTTTATCACCTTCGTGGGCGATCTCAAAATG
>JAFGBV010000293.1 GCA_016932955.1 Anaerolineales bacterium
CGTGGCGCTCGAGCAGGGCTCCAAGTTCGCCATCCGCGAAGGCGGCCTCACCGTCGGCGCTGGTGTCATCACGAAGATTCTGGAATAGCAAGGAGATGTGCTACGGTTTTTTCATTGAACAGACCGCAGCACAATTTGGTATACTATGGCATCTAAGAAAGATATCCGCCTCGTGGTCACGTTGGCGTGTACAGAGTGCAAAGAACGTAACTATACGACAGAGAAGAATCGTCGTAACGATCCGGCCCGGATTGAGTTTAAAAAATTCTGCCCGCGTTGCCGCAAGCATACTGTACACAGGGAGACGAAATAAAAAAGGGATGTGCTGGGGCGCTCCAACTCACATCTGAGGGCGCCCGGCACACCGTAAACAGGCCAGTAGCTCAATTTGGCAGAGCACCGCTCTCCAAAAGCGGGGGTTGTGGGTTCGATTCCTGCCTGGCCTGCCTGAACAACGCCGTCTTCAAGAGGCGGCGTTTTAACCGTAATTGGAGGAATGATCTGTGCCTGAAAAGAAAGCCGTCCGCCAACAGATGAACTTCTTCCAGCGTGCCTGGGATAGGATCAAGACTTTTGTGCGCGAGACCATCGGTGAGCTCCATAAGGTTTCCTGGCCTAGCCGCAAAGAGCTGATCAACCTCACCTGGATCGTCCTGCTCGTCATTGGGATCATGGCGATATTCCTGGGTGCATTGGATCTGATTTATTCGTTTTTCTTTGACTTGCTGATCTAGCAGCATTTCTGCCTTTTTCGTTACTTGGTTGGTTTGTGTGGTACAGAGAGCGGAAGATATGTCTGATCGTAACCAGGATGACCAGATCCTAGAGCCTGAAGAAGAATCAATCCCTGCAGAGTATCGTTCCTCTGCTGCGGATATTGACGCGCCCGTTGTTGGCGAAAGCTCTGACGGGCTGACAAATGAAGAGCATGAAGATGGTCGTGCCTGGTATGTTGTTCATTGCTATTCCGGTTATGAGAACAAAGTGCGCTACAACCTCGAGCAGCGCATTGAAACGATGGGCATGAAGGATAAGATTTTTGACGTGGTTGTCCCTACGGAAGAAGAGATCGAGGTAAAAGAAGGCAAACGCCGATCTGTGGAACGCCGTGTATTCCCGGGCTACATTCTGGTCAATATGCTCATGACCGAAGAGTCCTGGTACGTGGTCCGCAACACTCCCGGCGTCACCGGCTTCGTTGGCATGGGCAACCAGCCAACCCCCCTGCGGCCAGAGGAAGTGGCGCAGATCATCAAGCGGATGGAGGCTGATGCACCGCGCATCAAGGTCACTTTCCGCTCCGGCGAGCGCGTGCGCATTGTCGATGGCCCGTTCAATGATTTTCGCGGTACTGTTTCTGAGATTGATATGGAGCGGGCAAAGGTGCGCGTGATGGTGAATTTCTTCGGCCGCGAAACACCGGTCGAGTTGGATTTTCTGCAAGTTGAGAAAGCGTAATTGGAAAATGGTGGGAGGGTGTTTCCTAATCACCCGCTAAAACCACGAAGGAGAAAAAACTGTGGCAAAGAAACTTAAAGCAATTGTCCGTTTACAGATCCAGGCCGGCAAGGCAAATCCTGCTCCCCCCATCGGCCCCGCACTGGCTGGTCATGGCATCAACCTGATGGCATTCTGCAAGGAATACAACGCCCGCACCTCCAACCGTATGGGCGAGATTATCCCTGCTGAGATTACCATCTTCACCGATGGGTCTTTTACCTTTATTCTCAAGACCCCACCTGCTGCGGTATTGCTGAAGAAAGCAGCCGGTGTCGAGAAAGGCTCTGCGACTCCCAATCGCGAGAAGGTTGGCAAGGTCACTCGCTCACAGATCCGTGAGATTGCCGAGCTGAAAATGAAGGACTTGAATTCTGTCGATTTAGAAGGCGCAATGCGCCAGATCGAAGGAACGGCCCTGAGCTTGGGGCTGACGGTTGTAGAAGGTTAAATCCCGTGGGAGGGTGGATTTCACCCGATTGCACCACAAAGGAGGACTGATGTCTAAGCACGGAAAGAATTACTTGGCCGCATCGGCTAAGATTGAAAAGGATAAATACTATTTGCCCGCAGAGGCGGTTGCATTGGCCAAGGAAACCGCCTACACCAAGTTCGACTCCACTGTGGAAGTTCATATGCGCCTGGGAGTGGATCCCCGCCACGCGGACCAGCAGGTGCGTGATGTGGTCGTGCTTCCGCATGGGCTTGGCAAGGCGGTGCGCGTCTTGGTTTTCGCCCAGGCCGAGGCAGCTGCCCTGGCGCGCGATGCTGGCGCCGATTATGTGGCCGATGATGAGATGATCAACAAGATTCAGGCTGGCTGGACCGAGTTTGACGTTGCCATCTCTACACCTGATATGATGGGCAAGGCGGGGCGCTTGGGGCGCGTTTTAGGCCCGCGTGGCTTGATGCCGAACCCCAAAGCTGGAACGGTCGTCCCGGCCGAAGACCTCCCGCGCGTGATTGAAGAGGCCAAGGCAGGTCGCGTTGAGTTCCGCGTCGATAAGACAGCTAACCTGCATGTGCCGATTGGCAAGGCGTCTTTTAGCGAGAAGCAGTTGTATGATAACCTGGCTGCGTTGATGGAAGCCGTCAAGAAGGCTCGCCCCTCAGCGATGAAGGGCATCTATATCAAGCGCGTCACCCTGACCACAACCATGGGCCCAGGGATCCGCCTTGACGCCAACCAGGCTCAGAGCATGTTAGTAAGTGAGTAAAGATTGAGGTAGGTAGTTCGAGAAATATCGTTTCAAAATTGCTTCGCCGCAGACAGCAGGCGCCGCTTTTTGTGCGGCTTAATTCCCTGCCGAGGTGAGGACCCTTCCATAACCTATTCCGGTAATCCGGAAGCCGTTTCAACGGTAGAGGAGAGTCTTTGCCAGGCATTTGTACTGCGGGGCAAAGACTTTTTTTGGAAAGGAGGTTAAGGAACCTTGGCTATTACAAAACAGCGTAAAAATGAGTTAGTGGCTCAATATACCGAATGGATGAATCAGAGCAAAGCGATTGTGGCTGTTGAGTATGTCGGCATGTCGATGAAGGATATCGACGCCCTGCGCGCGAAAGTGCGCGAAGTAGGCGGCGAATTCCACATCGTCAAGAACACGCTCATCCAGTTGGCATTTGAGAATGCTGGCATCTCGGTCGAGTCCTCTCAATTTACCGGCAGTTCGGCAATTGGTTTTGCTTTCACAGATGCCCCTGCTTTGGCAAAAGCGATGATAGAGCATGCCAAGACCGTCGAAGCGCTGAAGATCAAAGGCGGTTACCTGGATAAGCAGCCCATCAATGCCGAAGGCGTCAAAGCCCTGGCGGACTTACCGCCGCTGCCTCTGATGCGCGCCCGCTTGTTGGGCACCATCATGGCCCCGGCCAGCAAGCTGGCTCGTACGCTGGCTGAGCCCGGTCGCATGCTGGCTGCTGTGATGCAAGCCCGAGTGGACCAGGCGCAACCTGCCTAGCGATCAATATTTAAAATATAAGTTGGATGGTTGCCGAATATCCAACGCTAATCATTTTGTTGAAAAAATTAGACATAAGAATTTACCTGATTACAAGGAGTATAAAATGGCTGATCTTAATAAACTGGTTGAGGAATTGAGCACCCTCACCATTCTGGAAGCTGCTGAGCTCGTCAAACAATTGGAAGAGAAATGGGGTGTTTCCGCTGCCGCTCCCGTAGCGATGGCTGCTGCCCCTTCCGCTGCTGGTGCCGCCGCTGCTGAGCCGGTCGAAGAGAAGACCGAGTTCGACGTGGTGATCAAGGACGCCGGTGCAAAGAAGATCGAAGTCATCAAGGTCATCCGCCAGCTCACCAGCCTGGGACTCAAGGAAGCCAAGGACGTCGCTGAGACCGCCGGCTCCAAGATTCTCGAAGCAGTGAGCAAAGAGGCTGCCACCGACGCCAAGAGCAAGCTTGAAACTGCCGGCGCGACCGTCGAGGTTGCCTAAGCCTGGCTTTTTGCCCGGTCTTGATCTTCTCCCTTGAAGAGAAGATCGAGTGAGCGATGAGGAATTTGCGGGCTTTGCCTGTGAATTCCTCATCGTCTATTCCACACCCCCAATTCACCCTTCCTGTGGTATATTTTATGTTTGGAGGGCTTATGAGCGCAAGAATATTAATCATCGAAGATGATGAAGCCATTCTGCGGTTTTTGCGCCGTGGCCTGGCTTACGAAGGCTATCAGGTGGATACAGCCTTGGATGGGCAATCGGGCCTCAACATTGCTCGTGATAACCCACCGGACTTGGTTGTTCTGGATCTCATGTTGCCCGGTATTGACGGGCTGGAAGTATGTCGCCGCTTGCGTGCTGGCGGTCCTGTTCCGATTCTAATCCTGACTGCCAAAGACTCAGTCAACGATCGTGTAATGGGTCTGGATGTCGGCGCAGATGATTACATGGTTAAGCCGTTTAATCTTGACGAGTTGCTTGCACGCATACGCGCACTGTTGCGCCGCGCCCAGCCTGCCCGCCCCCAGGTGCTGCGCTTTGCCGATTTGATCCTTGACACAGGCACCCGCCAGGCCTCGCGCGGTGAGCGCTTGATTTCCCTGACTGCAAAGGAATATGAGCTGCTGGAGTTGTTCATGCGCCACCCCCGCCAGGTATTAACCCGCGAAATGATCTTTGACCGCGTTTGGGGATACGACTTTGGAGGCGAGAGCAACATCATAGAGGTGTACATCCGCTATCTACGCCAGAAATTGGAAGCAGCCTCGGAACAGCGTCTCTTGCATACCGTTCGCGGGATGGGGTACGTTCTGCGCGAGCCTTCCTAGCCGTTCCGCATGTCCCTTCGCAGTCGCCTGACCTTACTATATACCTCAATAGTAGGGGGAATCCTGCTTTTATTTGGGGTTGCAGTATATGTTGCTGTCAGCCTCACGGTCACCCACCAGCTAGATGACCTCTTGCGTCGCACCGCAGAGCAGGTGATTGAAAAAATGCAGGTGGATGACCAGGGTGGCCTTGTCCTCACCAGTTTCGTGATGCTTGAACTCCCTGCCGATGTCTTTGTGCAGGTCTGGGATCGCCAGGGAAGCTTGATCGAATCGACGTCGAATGTATTTGGATTGGCACGCCCGCTCGATACGGTTGGGCTTCAATCCTCTGCCCCGGTTTTCAGGGATGTGATTTTAGAAGATCTTCGTTTGCGCGTCCTCACCGTGCCCCTCGAGCTGAGCAACCGCCTGGTTGGCACGATACAGGTCGGCACACGCTTGAATCTGGTACTCGCCACTCAGGAGACTCTCCTCACTGTATTGCTGGTTGGTGTGCTCGTTGCCACCCTGGTTGCTGGCCTGGCGGCTTACTTTAGCACGCGTCAGGCTTTTCATCCACTCGGAAGCGCTATCCAGGTGGCTTTGCAGATCATGCGCGCCGATGATCTCTCCCGTCGTATTCCCTACCATGGCCCCCCCGGTGATGAAGTGGGGCAACTGATCACAGTCTTTAACCAGACCCTGGAACGTTTGGAGACCCTCTTCCACACCCAAAGGCGTTTCCTGGCTGATGTCGGTCACGAGCTTCGTACCCCGCTGACGGTGATCAAGGGTAATGTGGGCCTGATGCAGCGCATGGGCGAGATCGATGAAGAATCGCTGTGTGGCATTGATGATGAAGTGGATCGCCTCACCCGCCTGGTGGGGGACCTCCTTTTACTTGCGCAGGCAGAATCTGGCAAAATCCCGATGGCGCGCCAGGTGGTGGAATTAGATACACTGCTGCTCGAAGTGATGAGCCAGATGAGCATCCTTGCTCGCGGCAAGCAGCAGTTACGCCTCGGTTCGATTGATCAGGTATTGGTGCTTGGTGATCGCGATCGCCTCAAGCAGGTTATTGTCAACTTGGTCAGTAATGCTATTTATTACACCCCTACTGGTAGTGAGGTGTTAGTAGGCCTGGGCAAGGCCAGCGGGCAGGCACATCTCACCGTCACGGATAACGGCCCTGGCATCCCCGCAGAGGATCTGCCCCATATCTTTGAGCGTTTTTACCGCAGCGAGAAGTCGCGCACACGCCAGAAAGAGAAAGGATTTGGCCTCGGCCTTTCCATTGCCTATTGGATAGTCCGCAGTCATGGCGGTCGGATTGAAGTTGCCTCGACAGTTGGCAAAGGCACTACCTTCAGCGTTTGGCTTCCGCTGACCGAAAACATCCACCAGCAAGAGCTGGTTGAGGAATAATCTATGAAGAAGTATTCACTGGCAGGCGTCATTCTCATCGCCCTGGTTCTGGTCTTTTGCTTGCGTTTCCCTGTGCAGGCTGCACCCCTTCCCCAGCTCACCGTGTTCCCCACACCAACCCCTGGGCCGGATGGACGCATCTTATACATTGTTCAGGATGGAGATACGCTGTGGCGTATCTCAGCTATTACAGGCGTCTCGATTGACCAGTTGCGCGCCCTGAATAACCTGGGACCAGATGACCCGATCAAGCCAGGCGATGCGATGCTGATTGGTCTGGCTGGTCCGGTAGAGGCTACCCCGACGCCTGGCCTTCCTGTTACTCCCGAAGAGCGCTTGCCCACCGCCACATCACTGCCGGGGTGGGGGAACTTGTGCGTGCTGCTCTATAATGACCTGAATGGTGATTCACTGCGCCAGGAGACTGAGCCCTCCATCCCCGGCGGCGCAGTCAGCGTCAGCGACCGTCTTGGATCAGTATCGCTGACCGCGACCACACCCTCAGGCGGCATTTCCGATGCCCTCGAACCCGCCCCAGAAGACCTGGGATATAGTTGCTTTAATGAGCTTGCAGAGGGTGTTTATAATATCACTGTTGCTATCCCAGACGGTTACAACCCCACCACTGTTCTCAACCGCTCTCTGGACTTAAACCCTGGTGATCAAACGTTTCTAGCTTTTGGCGCCCAGGCCAATACCGAGACCATCGCCGAAACGGCGATCATCCCTGAAACCCCAGGCCGCTCGCCTATCCTGGGCATTGCCGGTGGAGTGATCTTGCTCCTGGGAATAGGCCTGGGTGTTTATGCTTTTATCTTGCGCCGCTCCAACAGCTTCAAAGGTCAGGAAGGCCGCTGAACGCCATATTCCTGGGCTAATCTCTGAGCTCCCTCCGACGTGGTGTAAATCGTGGTCAGATCGGGCGCTCGTATGAGTGCTGGGTGTTTTATGCACTCTGGTAGATTTCTTCCAACTTTTCCGCAAATCCTCCGCCATCCCATTGGCTGGCTTGTTGGACAGCTGCCTCGCTCAGTTGCCGTGCGATGCTTTCTTCTACCACAACTGTGATCAGGGCCGCACCAAGGCCCCGACCATCCTCTCCCGCTGCCAAGTATGCAGCCGGACCAACCAGTGTTTCGCTTCGCCTGTTGTGGCTGGCAACCACCGGCTTCCCGCAGGCCAGCGCGTGGCGAATAGGCCCACCCCAGGGCGGTTCCATTGCCGGGTGAAATAGCGCTTGCGCCTGCCGGTATACCTCTGCCAGCGCTGCAGGTGGCACTGGCGCCAGGAAACGTACACTTTTCGCCGCGCTTGTACCTGCCAGCAAGCCCTTCATCCGCCAGCGTGCCCGATCGGTCAGTCCCGCCAAAACCAGCGGGGTATACTCGCCAATCGAGCTGGCTGCCCAAAACCAAGCCTCCAGCAGCCGGTTCAATGCCTTGTGTGAGCCGGGGCCATGGTAGAGCAGGAACGACTCGGGGAGCTGGCTTTCTTTACTTGCCTGGAATTGGGGCGCCGGATTGAAGATCTCGCTGACAAGGGGCGGTAGTGTTTGGACGGGAACATTCATTTTGGGGGCGGGCAGATCGCTGGGCCACAAGATTGCCCTGCTGCGCGCAACACCCCCCGCGCCAAAAGCCCGCCGCACGCGCTCGATCAATCCTCGAGGGCGCTCCTGATCTGCCTCGAAATCGGTAGGGCTCACCAGGCAAGCCTGCTTACCAGATAGTGGCGCGGCCCCGCTGGTTGAGTGCAGCCAGCGCACTTTCCAGCGGCGTGCCAGGATTGCCAGCGTGCGTTGCTCCCATGCCAGGTGCGCAGAGGCCCGCGCCGGCGTTAGCTGCTGCTGGACTTCTACCGTTTGCGCCAGCCATTCGGGTTTCTTACCTGGGAGCGCCAAGATCGGCTGTACACTGTGGGGAAGATTCTCCAGCAGCGCTATCAGGTGAAGCGCCGCCGGGCTGTTGGGCTGGTGCACCAGGGACCAGCCATCGTATAGCACCGGGATTTTATTCATATCAGGCAACTGCCCACCAATCCTTTCCTTCCTCAAGCTCAAAGCCAGCAATGCGTTGCCGGATCTCCTCCCGCGCCCCTCGCAGCCCTACTGCGGCCAGCACTGCTGGATGCTCAAAGCGTCCTAGCCATTCGGGCAGCGCTTCGGGCTGTAGGATTGGCCGGCCGCCTCGTGTGCGGCCGATTTTTCTGGGATCGATGTCGATAAATGCTGCCAGGGGGCAGCCCAGCTTTGCCAGGAGCCTGCCCAGGCGGCGCCCGATCATCCCTGCACCCCAGATGATTACCCCATCCCGCTCCCGCAGCGGGCCGAGCATCAGGTAGTGTGCTTTGGCGCGCAAGAAATGTTCCAGCGTATAGCGGCTGTCTACACGCGTCAAGCGCTGTGGATCTTCGCGCCACGCCAATAACACCTCTTCAACTTTGCTAAACCGTGCGCCTGCCAGGTAAAGTCGCAACCAAAGATCATAATCCTCAGCCCAGCCGTGTTCTTCGTAACCGTGCACCTGCTCGAGCAACTCCCGGCGCACCATCACGCTGGGGTGCACCAGCGGGCTTTCGACGAACATCTCGCGCCGCATTGCTGCATCTGTGGTCAACGAATTCATCCATTCGATATAGATCTGATAGCCCTCCCGTACTTGCTCGCCAGGAAAGCCCTCTACCAGGCAAATCACCACGTCGATCTCGGGGTGTTCCCCCATAAAACGCACCTGCCGTTCCAGGCGCAGGGGATGGCTGCGGTCATCCGCATCCATCCGCGCCACCAGTGGGGTGCAGCAAGCCTCCAACCCAGCATTTAATGTCTCAATAATCCCGCGATGCTGATGATGCAGTATCCGCAAACGCACATCTTGCGCTGCCCATGATTGGAGTATCTGCAATGTTTCGTCGCTGGAGCCATCATCCACTGCCACCACTTCAAAATCTGTGAATGACTGGTTGACCAGGCTTTCAAGCGCCTCATCGAGCGTCCGGCAGGCATTGTAGCATGGCAGCAACACAGATACGGAAGGCATCTTGAGCGCATTATAGCACACTCGCCTACCCTGCATTTTCTGCCATTATTCAGGTAAAATAGTTCTCAGCATGATGGTGAAAACGGGGACAATCCAGCAGTTGATTGATGTATTGGCTGACGCGTTTGTGCGCTTGCGCATTAACGTCTCTGACGACGCGTTGGAAGATATCGCCATCACCATCCATAAAGCCATGTCTGTCGAAGCGCGCCACTTCCACACCCCCGATCATGTCCTGGGCTTGACCGACCGCAACGATCCCATCCAATCCCTCGCCGCGCTTTTCCACGATATTGTCTATTACCAAGTTGACCGGGGTTTTTCTCCGGAGGTACAGGCGATCGTTGCTCCCTACATTCGCGAAGAGGGTGGCGATCTATATATTGTCGATAATGGTACTCAGGATGATATCTGTTTCAGGATCGCCCTGCACATATTCGGCTTTGCACCCAGTCAGAAGCTTTCTCCCAATACCGGTCTCAACGAATTTCTCAGCACTCTGGTGATGTATAAGAAACTGAGCGGTCTGGTGCCCAATTTAGAGCTGGTCAAGATCATCGTATACATTGAGGGCACAATCCCCTTCAGAGGGCAAAACGCGCAGGGTTATGGCCCGTTCGAAATCCTCAGCCATCGCCTGGCCGAGGTTTCCCGCGATTTTAATCTCTCTCTGACCTCCCAGGAGATCGATGCAATTGTTCAGGGTGCAGTCGTCTTTGCCAACAAGGATGTGGAGAATTTCTCGGAAGAGAATCCTGCAATGTTCCTGGATAATACCTGGAAGCTCCTGCAAGAAACAAACATTGCCCTGCGTTCACGTGGCTTTTATTCCATTCACGAGTACCGCCTGGCGTTGCAGAAAATGCACGCTTTTCTGATGGTGCTGGACCCGGGCGTCGTTTTGCATCGCTATAAGGGGGTGCCGCCAAAGGCGGAGTTCCAGCGTATGCTCCGCTTTACCCGCCAGAATGTGCTCACTGCGCGCGAATACCTGGGTCTAAAGCTGCTCACCATGGGTATCTTGGAGGCTTTGGCAGAGATCACCGGTGGTGATGCGCCGGTTTCCCTCTTCATGGGTGATGTGTTGAGAGATCAGGAAGACGAAAAAGGCCTGGAAGATTATCTCCCCCATGTTGAGATTCCTGTATCCGTCAACCCGCAGTCGCGTGTCTACCGCTTGCTGCATGCTGGTCGCGCCACCCAATCCGATTTTGACTTAAAGAACTCACCTCTGACGCTTTTCATTCTTAAAAGCCTTGGTTCAGAAAAGGCCAGTCGCTGTATGGAATATGCCCTGGAGATGTTTGCTGGTAAGATCACTGCGCAAGAGTTCCTTCGACATATCGATCCCTGGGTGGTTGGTTCGGTCGCCCAGGCATCTGCCTACATGGTTCCCACCCGCAGTGACCGCCTGGAGCAGTTCATCCAGGAAATCGGTGGTCCTTTTTACCAGATTCCCGGTCAACCCAGGCGGGTCGCATCATAACAACATATAGATCAGGAGGTAATTTTATGACAACGAAAATCATCTGGTATGGACATGCCACATTAGGCATCAAAACAGGAAATTACACGATCCTGATCGACCCCTTTTTCTCAGGTAATCCATCTGCCAATGTTGCCGCGGATACAGTTGCCGCTGATTACATACTGGTCAGCCATGGCCATGGCGATCACGTTGGTGATACGGTTGAGATTGCCCGGCGTACGGGTGCAACCGTAATCACCAACTTTGAGATTGCCACCTGGTTGGATGCGCAGGGCGTCAAAACGCATGCTCAGCACCTTGGCGGCGGATTCCAGCATCCGTTTGGTTACCTCAAACTCACCCTCGCCCTGCACGGTTCTGCACTGCCAGATGGCTCTTGCGGGGGAAACCCGGCTGGCTTTTTGTTGACCACCAATGACGGCCAAAAGATATACATCGCTGGCGATACGGGTCTGTTTGGCGATATGCGCTTGATCGGAGAAGAAGGGATCGACCTGGCTGTGCTACCCATTGGGGATAATTTCACCATGGGTCCGGAAGATGCCCTCCGGGCAGTGAAGTTAATCCAACCCAAGCATGTCATTCCTGTCCACTTCAACACCTGGGATTTGATTGTACAGGATCCAGTCGCCTGGGCAAAGTGTGTCCAGGCTGAGACTCAAGCACAGGTACATGTGTTGAAGCCAGGTGATGGTGTTACACTTTAGTGGCTGAATTAGCAGGAGGAAGATTACAGGATGTTTGATAGCATTTTCCGCCGCAAGGAGCAGGAAGAACAGGTGCATAAACAGGGCCGCTTACCCCCGGGGCAGTCATTAACGCAAAAATTCCCCGTGTTGCATTATGGGCCTGTTCCCGATTTTACCCCCGCCACCTGGGATTTTCGGATCTGGGGTGCGGTGGAAGAAGAAAGACGCTGGAATTGGGCTGAGTTTAACCAGCTCCCTCGCACCAGGCTGATCTTAGATCTTCACTGCGTCACACGCTGGAGCAAGTTTGATACTGCCTGGGAAGGGGTATCGCTGCGTGTGTTGGTCGAACAAGGCCTGATCAAGCCCCTTCCGATCGCGAAATATGTGATGCAGCACGCTGAGTATGGTTATACCGTTAATCTACCCTTGGAAGTGGCGCTGGCAGATAACTTTCTCCTGGCTACCCATCATAATGGTGAACCCCTAACCCCCGATCATGGCTATCCCCTGCGGGGTGTGGTCGGCGCCATCAGCGGGCGCCAGGATTTGAAAACTCCCTACTTATGGAAAGGTGCCAAGTGGCTGCGCGGGCTCGAATTCATGGAGCGCGACCGCCCAGGCTTCTGGGAGCAAGCCGGTTATCACAATGAGGCAGATGTTTGGAAGGAAGAACGATTTGGCTGAGCTTGATTCCTCGCACTGGTGCGGAGCGCAGATCAGAAGGTGGCCTTTATGGATACGGTGAAAATCCTGGTCGTAGAAGACGACCGTGATAATTTGGGCCTCATTCGCTTCATCCTGGAGCGCTCTGGTTACACCGTTCTGGAGGCTTACGATGGCCGCGAAGGCCTGGAGATTGCCAGACGTGAGCTGCCCGACCTCGTGATAATGGATCTGGCGATGCCCGAAATGGATGGCTGGACCGCCTCGCGCTTGATCAAGGAAGACCCTGCCACCCAGAAGATCAAGATCATGGTGGTATCGGTGCGATCGCTGCTCGAAGATCGCCGCCGCGCCCTGGAAGCCGGCTGTGATGCGTTTGTGACCAAACCGATGAGTGTAGCCAACCTGACTGCCCAGGTCGCAAAATTATTGAAAAAGAACGAAGATTAATTGTTCGTAACGATATGAAACCGGGTAACCTGATCAATAGCGAAAATGGGATCCGCCTGGCGTTTATGTTAGGCCGTTTGCTGCCGTTGCGCTTAGGTTATTTCCTTGCCCGCATCGTGGCAGATCGGATCGTATCCAATCCCCATAATCCTGAGGTCCAGGCAGTGCGCGCCAACCAGCAGGGGTTGGAGAAGGGGCGCCTATCCCCCGCAGCGTTGGACCAGCGCGTGCGCGCCGTATTTCGCAATGCCGCGCGCAGCCAGTTCGAGTTGTATCATTACCTGGGCAATCTTCCTGCCATGTCCAGGATGATTGCCCTGGACGATGCAATCCGGCAGCGCATCCAGTCTATCCAATCTGGCCAGCAAGGCATTGTGATTGCTTGCCCACACACTGGCAATTTTGAGGTGGCGGGGCGGGCATTGGTCGTGATGGGTTTGCGCGCCTTGCTCTTGTCGCCGCCCAACCCGCGCGGCGATTACCGTATTCAAAACCGGCTGCGCCGCCAGGCCGGCTTGGAGATCACCCCCATCTCGATCGATTCGCTGCGCATTGCTCTCCGGCGCTTGCAGCAAGGCGGCTCGGTGCTGACCGGGGTGGATTGGCCGGTAGCCGAGCCTCGCTTCCGCCCCCTCTTCTGCGGGCGTCCTTCGTTGCTGCCCACCGGGCACGTCCGCCTGGCGATGAAAGCCGGTGTTCCGCTTGGGGTGGTTGCCTGCCTGCGCCGGTCAGATGGCATCTATCAGTTGATCGCTTCTGAAACGCTCCCCATCCAATCGTATCGCGACCCCGCCCAAACGATTCTGCGCAATGCTGAGGCCGCCCTGGAGGTGGCAGAAAGTTTTATTCGACGCGATCCCGAACAGTGGATGATGTTCCACCGCGTTTGGGAGGAGGACTTATGACGAAAGCAAAACGTATTCGGAAAACAAAAGCCCCAACGCATGAGCGAGTGAACGATATCTTGCTCGGCCCATTGGAGCGCCCCGCCTTGCAGTGGCTCTGTGCTCACATGCCCGCCTGGGTCATGCCAGATACCCTGACGGCTTTGGGTGTGGCTGGCGCAGCCCTGGTCACCTTAGGCTATGGCCTGGCGCGCCTCAATCACGACTTTGTCTGGTTGGCATCCTTTGGTCTGGTCTTGAACTGGATCGGTGATAGCCTGGATGGCAGCCTGGCACGCTACCGCAAGATTGAACGCCCGCGCTATGGTTTCTTCATCGATCACACATTCGATGCCCTTGCCCAGGTGATGGTCTTTGTCGGTTTTGCCATTTCGCCCTATGCCCGTTTGGATATTGCCATGCTGGGCTTGGTCGTTTACCTGCTGATGGATATCCTTGTTCTTGCCCGCACCAGCGTGCAGGGCGTCTTCAAGATCTCCTATGGCAAAGTTGGCCCAACCGAAGTGCGCGTTCTGGTCATCCTCGCTAATGCCGTGATCTATTTTTGGAATCCCATCATCCAGACCCCCCTGGGGCCTTTCATGCCCTTCGACTTTGTCTTGTTTGTCGTTGCCACCGGCTTTTCAGTAATATTCCTGTATAATGCCCTGCGCCTCGCCAAGCAGTTGAAGGATATTGATGCCCGCTTCACCAGCCATGGCGACAGCACATCGCAGAAGTAGCCTTGGTGTGGGATAAAAGGATGGAGGGGTATGGGCCGCGTAGCCGCACATAAAGACCCCCAATTGGGATACGCTCAGCGTGAGTTGTCCAGACTCTGATCCTGCCTGATACATTCACCTCTCTTCACCTGGAACGCATCGAAATCTCGCGCCACGATTACATGCGGAAATACCGCCTGCGCTTCTGCCAGCACATCCCGCTCGCGGTAGCGCCGTGAGAGGTGGGTCAAGATCAAGTGCTTCACCCCAACCCGCTGGGCCAATTGCGCCGCGCTGCGCGCCGTCAGGTGTGCAAACTGTCTGGCCATTTCGATCTCTTCTTCCAGGTAAGTGGCCTCGATCACCAGCGTGTCGGCGTCCCTGCAGATTTCCTCGATATCCTCCGTC
The DNA here is from genome assembly GCA_016932955.1 of Anaerolineales bacterium. The sequence continues at coordinate 14,529 of JAFGBV010000293.1, forward strand.
CGGCCCAGGTCGCCAACGTGCACCAGTCGTGTGCCTTGCCGCGCGGGGCCTAAAACTTGCTCTGGGAGGATCGTGCGCCCATCCGGCAGGGTGATCGCTTTCCCGTTCACCAGGTCACGCCGCCAGGGTCCTGCAGGGATGTTGAGTGCATCGGCTTTCTCTGGCAAGAAGGGGCAGCGCGTTTTTTCTTCGAACAGGAATCCATAGCAATCTGCTCCGCGATGCCAAACGGGAAAAGCGGTGATGCTGAAATCATGCGCCTCGAAGATCGTGCCGGGCTGGATATCAATCAGCTTCAATTCCATCGGCGGGTGTGCCCCTCGCAGCACAACCCCATAGATCAGGTCGTGGATGCGCTGCAGCGCCCAGGCGCCCGCATAGATTTCCAGCGAATCGATCGTCTCCCAGCGCATGAAGGTAGAAAGCATCCCTGCCAAGCCCAGGATGTGATCCAGGTGCCCGTGGGTGATCAGAATGCGGCTCAAGCGCTTGAAACCAAGGCCAGATTTCAAGATCTGCCGTTGGGTGCCTTCACCGCAATCGATCAAAAAACGGTATTCGTCGTGCATCACCACCTGGGCTGAAAGGCCGCGGTGCACAGAAGGCGCAGATGCAGATGTTCCAAGGAAGATGATTTCGAACAAGGTGTTTCCCTTTCTAGAGGTATTGTACCCTACTTTAAATGAAACCTTATCCAGACCATTTGTGCTATAATCTGATAGTCGATCTGTGAACTCAAGATCGGCAAATGAGAACACACGATGCCAACCCAGCGCCGCAAGAGTAAGACACCCAGCCGCAACACGCGCTCTGGTGGGTCAGCCAGGGGACAGCGAGCCTCCTCTTCGGCGCGTTCGTCACCGCGTTCCACCGCCTATTCCCGCCAGCCCGTCAGGTCGGCGACGCGCTCCCGCCGCGCCACGCGCACTTCTTTGCTGGGTCGTTTAGGCGCCGCCCTCAGCAGCCTGCGGCGTTCCAGACCAGCCCCCAAACCTGCTGCCCGGACGCGAAAATCCGCCCCGCTTGCGCAGGGCATGTCGCTCGACCGCAAATTAGATTTGGTCGGTGTGCTGATGTTGTTTGCCGGCCTGATCACCTTGCTGATCCTCTTTTCTTCCACCAACAGCGTGCTCACGGGCGGTTTCTTATACTTCTTATGGCGCGCCTTTGGCTGGGGCACTTACCTCTTCCCCATTGCCCTGGGTTTTGTTGGCCTGTGGCTGGTGCTGCGCAACTTCGAGCGCGTTCCACAGTTGGCTGTAGAGCGATTGTTCGGCCTGCTGCTCCTCTATGTAAACCTGCTGGCCTGGATCCACTTCTTCCATTTTCCCTCCGATGCCTATGCGCTTGCCTCCCAGGGATTGGGTGGGGGATATGTGGGCGCCCTCTTTTTTAAATTCCTCCACGATAACCTGGGCTGGGGAGGTGCCGTTATTGCCCTGCTCGCCTGGCTGCTGATTGCCCTTGCTCTCGCTCTGGATGTTTCTGTGGTAACCTTGTTCCGCTGGCTGCCCCCGTGGGTGGAGCGCCTGCAAGATGGTTTGCAGGATTGGCTGGATGAGCGGCGCAACCATCGCCAGGACGCCTCCAACGCTCCCCGACCCCTCTCCTCGCCTGCCCAGCGCCAGCCACCAGGCCTTATGCCTGCGCAACCCCTTGCTCCAGGCGTGCAAGCCGGTGTGCTCACCGCCTCGCCGGTGAGGGGACCGCGCCCCTGGGTGCTGCCCAATCTGGACGATATTCTTGACCCTGGCGGCGACGTTTCTTATGACGATGAGCTGGATCGCCAGCGCGCCCGCCTCATTGAAGATACCCTGGCTGCTTTTGGCGCGCCGGTGAACGTCGTTGAAGTCAACCGCGGCCCGACGATCACGCAGTTTGGCGTTGAACCCGATTTTATCGACTTGCGCACCGGCCGCACCCGTGTCCGCGTGGGCAAGATCGCTGCCCTTGCCGATGATCTTGCCCTTGCCCTGGCAGCCCGCACCATCCGTGTCGAAGCCCCTGTTCCCGGAAAGGGGTATGTTGGCATTGAAGTACCCAACGAGTCCATTGCTCTGGTCGCTATGCGCGACGTGGTGGAAAGTGAGGCTTTTCGCCGCCTCAAATCCTCGCTGCGCTTTGCCCTAGGGCAAGATGTGGCCGGTAATGCCTTTGCTGCCGATCTCGCTGCCATGCCCCACCTTCTCATCGCCGGAGCGACCGGTTCGGGCAAGTCGGTTTGTGTCAACGCGCTGATCTGCTGTTTGTTGCTCCATAACACCCCCGACGATTTGCGCATCCTGATGGTCGACCCCAAGCGTGTGGAGCTGACCAACTACAACGGCATTCCCCATCTGATGACTCCCGTAGTGGTCGACCTGGAACGCGTCGTTGGCGCTTTGCAGTGGGTATTGCGCGAGATGGATATGCGGTATAGCAAATTGGCAGAACAAGGCGCTCGTAACATTGTCGAATATAACGCCCGGCTGGAGGCGCATGGTGGTAGAAAACTGCCTCGCCTGGTTGTGATTGTAGATGAATTGGCTGACCTCATGATGCTTGCCCCAGATGATACAGAGCGCTCCATCACCCGACTTGCCCAGTTGGCTCGCGCCACGGGCATTCACCTGGTTCTTGCCACCCAACGCCCTTCTGTAGATGTCGTCACCGGTCTGATCAAAGCCAACTTCCCCGCCCGCATTGCTTTTGCAGTCGCTTCTGGGGTGGATAGCCGCGTCATCCTCGATCAGCCTGGTGCCGAGCGCCTGCTGGGCCGCGGCGATATGCTCTTCCAATCCCCCGATGCCTCAGCTCCCATTCGGCTGCAGGGCGCATTTGTCTCCGAGGCCGAGATCCAGCGCCTGGTTTCCTATTGGCAATCCTTTGTCTCGAGCCAGGCACCTGCTCCCTCCGCTACAGGAGGTATCCCGGATGCCTTTCCGGCCGGCATACCGCTCAAGCAGATGCCATTTTGGGACGAGATGAAGCCCGAAGAGGATCAAGACCCGCTGCTGGAGGAGGCAATCGATCTGTCACGCAGGCAGGGGCGCGCCTCTATTTCTATGTTGCAGCGTCGCTTGCGCATTGGCTATACCCGCGCCTCGCGCCTGGTGGAAACCATGCAGGAGAAAGGTCTCATCGGCACCAATGCCGGCCCCTTAGGTTTTGAAATTTTGGATTACGGTCCGGCGGCACCCCCTGTGGATGAAGGGTAACGTAGTATAATCCATCCCATCATAAATGGAGGATGACATGCCAGAAAATCAGAACCGCAAGATCATGTTGCCCCGCACCCCCGGATTGTTACAAGATCTCGCCACCCGGCTCAAACTCATCCTGCGCCTGTTGGGAGATGGGCGCGTCAATCCCCTGCTCAAGCTCTTGCCGGTGGCCTCGGCGGTGTATTTGCTTTTCCCAGACCTGGCTCCAGGGCCTCTCGATGATGCTGCTATCATCTGGCTGAGTACCTATCTGTTTGTTGAGCTTTGCCCCCCCGATGTGGTGCAGGAGCATATCAAGGCCTTGCAAGGGTCCATTCCCAGTGAATTGCGTAATATCGCCCAAGAGGAAGAGATCGTCGAAGGGGAGATTGTCGAGAGCGATACCCCGCAGGGCGATGAACCCGGTCTGTAAGCCGCCCTTGCTCATCTTGCCTGCCCTGGAGGCCTGCGCAAGAGGTGACTACTGATGAACCAGCAGTTTGCTCACAAGCCACCCTATGGGCGCTGGATTGCCATTCTTGTGCTCTTGATATTGCTCATCCTGGCCTGTCGTCAGGAGCCAGAGCCCTGGCCTACTCTCACCCCAGGTGCGGCGAATGCCTTGCCAACGATCCAGGCAACCCTGCTCCCCATCGCCCAGGCGCCCACTGACACCATCCCCGCTCCGCCTGTTCCCCCCACCGTCGAGGCTTCTGCCATTCCTACGCTTCCGCCACCTCCAAGCCCGACATTACCGCCTCCTACCCCTGAGCCGACCGCTACTCCCCAGTACCCGTTCACTTCCTTTGCGGTGATTGGAGATTACGGCTCGGATACCGAGTCTGAGGAAAGGGTAGCTGATCTGGTCTTATCCTGGGATGTGGATTTTGTGATCACCACCGGAGATAATAATTACCCCGAGGGCGCGGCGGAGAATATCGACAATGCCATTGGGCAGTACTACCATAGTTTCATCTATCCTTACCGCGGCCGGTTTGGCGAGGGCGCATCCTACAACCGTTTTTTCCCCAGCTTGGGCAACCACGATGTGCTGACCGATGCCGGCCAGCCATATTATGATTACTTTGATCTACCCGGCAATGAGCGCTATTATGATTTCACCTGGGGGCCGCTGCATCTCTTCGCTTTAAACAACAACCCCGATGAGCCCGATGGCGTTGGCGTTTCCTCCGCGCAGGCTGCCTGGCTTCAGGAGCGCCTGGCAGCCTCTACCTTGCCCTGGAAAATCGTCTATATGCATTATTCTCCCTACTCCTCAGGCCCGCATGGCTCCACAGATTGGTCCCAATGGCCCTACGCCGAATGGGGCGCAACGGCAGTCCTGGCAGGGCACAATCACATGTACGAGCGCCTGGATTACGATGGCATCCCCTATTTCGTGAATGGCCTGGGTGGCGCAAGCATCTACAATTTCAATCAGCCGCTGCCCTGGAGTATTGTGCGGTACAATGATGATTACGGAGCGATGCTGGTCGAGGCCACTGCAGACCGCATTGTGTTCCAGTTCATCACCTGGACTGGCGAGGTCATCGATCTATACGCCATTTCCGCGGCGCCCTGAGGTTTTCTCCCACCAATTTACTAAGATCCTGTGACCTTTTCCCAGGACTTTCTTGAAGTCGAAAGTCCTGCGTGCCCACACACCCCAAACCTCGACTTTAAGAACAGCGTGCCCTTTTCCACATGGGGCTTGACATCCTTGGCGATCTGGCATATATTCGTGCCTATTGTATTTCAAAGCAATATGGAGGTATTCATGCCCGCAAAATCCAGAAGTAAACACCGTTCCAGCGCTGCGCGCAAATCCACCGCACGCAGCACCCCCACGCGCGCTGGCAGCAGAATCAGTTCTTCAAGGAGCAGCTCTTCGCTAAGCCGTACATCTTTCCTTGGGCGGGGGCGCCGCGGGGGCGTGGGGGTGGGCGGTCTGCTCGTATTGCTCCTCGTCATTGCCGTGGTAGCTGTGATCTATTTCGTCAACCGCCCCACATCCGAAGCCGCCTCGGTTGCGGCGGGTGTTGAGATTACCCCTGCCGTAGCCTACCAGAAGCTTCAGCAAGGCGCATTCCTCTTGGATGTGCGCGAGCAGAGCGAATGGGATGCGGGGCGCATCCCTGGAACCACGCATATCCCCTTGGGGGAACTGTCCAGCCGCCTGGATGAAGTGCCCCGCGAGCAGGAAGTGGTGGTTGTGTGCAATTCTGGCAACCGTAGCCAGGAGGGGCGTGATATTCTGCTCCAAAATGGCTTTACCAATGTGTCTAGCATGTCTGGCGGCGTGCTTGACTGGGGCAATGCCGGGTATCCATTTGAGGGCACAATCCCCTGATCTGATGGGCTTATTTTAATGCCAGCGGCTGTAGATTTGAGGCTGGCGTTGCGAGGGCAGCAGCTTTGCTGTTACCACCCCGGCCACAAAACCGCCGATATGCGCCCAAAAAGCCACTCCACCTACATCGGGCCCACCCAGCGATAGCACCCCGCTGAAGAGCTGCAACAAGAACCACATTCCCAGCACGATCACTGCTGGAACCGTCGTCAATCGCATAAAATAGCCTAATGGGATAAAGGTCAGCACGCGGCTGTGTGGGAAAAGCACCAGGTATGCCCCCAGAACAGCGGCGATCGCCCCGCTGGCTCCGACGGTGGGAATCTGCGAGCCCGAATTGGTCACCAGGTGCGCCAGCGAAGCGACTACCCCACCCACCAGGTAAAAGAGCAGGTAGCGCGCATGCCCCAGGCGATCTTCGATATTGTCGCCGAAGATCCATAAATAAAGCATGTTCCCGCCGATATGGGCAATCCCGGCGTGCATGAACATGCTGGTGAAGATATCCATCATATCTGCCACTCCGACGCCGTTGATAAAATTAGCGGGGATCATAGCAAACGTATAAACCAATGATTCCTGGTCAGGACCAGCCAGCCACATCAAAACAAATACCAGGATGTTGACCGCGATCAGCACATAGTTGACTACCGGAACGCGCCGGGTGGGTATTTGGTCTCGGATGGGGATCATTCCTTAATACCTCCTGCCTACCTTGTTTTTCGAGATGCACCGTTGCCGGGAAATTCTAACATTAAATTTAATGAAGTGCGCGCCGGGGTCAGCCTCGGCGCGCACTGGATTGATTGGCGAAAGCGATAGGCTCTCTCTAAGCGACTTGTGTGATCATCCCCCTTGCAAGTTATCAACCGTTGAGAGGTCCCACTCCTCGTAGATCTTGGGCACATCGCTGAGCAAGCGCTTGGTGTAGGGCTCTTTCGGATTCAGGATCACATCATCCGCAGAACCGTGTTCAACAAATTTTCCGCGTTCCATAATGTAGACGGTATCTGAAACATAATATGCCAGGCCAATATCGTGGGTGATGAAAATGACCGTCATGCCGATTTCGTTGCGCAGTTGCATGAGCATATCCAGGATGGTGGCGCGGGAGCAGGCATCGATCATCGAGGTTGGCTCATCTGCCAGCAGGATCTTGGGCTTGAGCAGGAAGATGCGGGCGATCATCAAGCGCTGCATTTGCCCACCCGAAAGCTCAAACGGATACTTGTTGGTCAGCTCTTCGAACTTCAGGTTGACGAAACTGCACGCTTCGGACATCAGCCTGGTCTTTTCTTCACGCGAAAGCCCGCGACCGCCGCGCATGTGAATACAATCTAAGAGCACGGCATCGATCTTGTTGAAGATGTTATATGAAGAGAACGGATCCTGGAAGATGGCCTGGATGTTTTTCCAGTATTCGCGTCTCTTCTTCTGCGAGCTGATATCCCGTTTGACGCCCTGGAAGTATATCTCTCCCTCCGTAGGGCTGATCAACCCCAAAAGCATTTTGGATAAGGTGGTCTTGCCACTGCCCGATTCACCCACGATGGAGATCACCTCGCCCTCGTAGAGGGTGAGGTCTATGTGGTCCACGGCAACGTTTCTATGACGCCCAAACCCGAATACCTTGGTCAGCCCTTTGGCGCTGAAGCAGATTTTCTTCTCACTGTTCATTTTTGTAAGCCTTCCTCAGTTCTTCTTCGCTCAGGATACAGCGGTAAGCGCGACCGTTGCCGACTTCGTGCAGCGGGACAGAGGCCACCCGGCATTCATGGCGAACATATTTGCAGCGCTCGGCAAAGCGGCAGCCGGAGGGCGGTTTTTTAAGGTTGGGCGGCACCCCGGGGATGGCAGCCAGCTTCACATCGCGCAGGCCGCTTTCTGGCACAATGATGGAACCCATCAGGCCCTTGGAGTAGGGATGGAGCGGATCGAATACCGCTTCATGTGCGTTGCCCTTCTCCACGATCTGCCCGGCATACATCACCATGATATCATCCGTCACGTTGTATAACAACGGGAGCTCGTGGGTGATGAAGATCATCGATTTAATAAATCCCTCTTCCATCAAATCCTTCAGCATCTTGATCACCATCTTTTGCGAGGTGACATCCAGCGCGGAGGAGGGCTCGTCGGCGATGAGCACCTTAGGGAAGAGGATCACCGAGATGGCGATTACCGTGCGCTGTTTCATCCCGCCCGAAAGCTCCACCGGGTACCTTTGCAGCACACTGGCTGGCAGCCCCAGCTTCTCAAAGGCGCCACTGGCAAACTCGTAGATTTCCTTCTTCGATTTGTAGGGATCATGCGCTTGAACGACATCCTCAATGAAGTGGATAATCTTCTGCGTGGGGTTGAGGGCGTTCATCGCCGCTTGCGGGATATAGGAAATCTCCGTCCCCAAGATCGACTTGCGAATGTTATCTGGCTCCATCCCGGTGATATTGCGCCCGTCGATGATGATCTCACCGCTCATGTAGTGCAGCGGTGGAAAGTAATAGCCCATCAGGCTCAGCGCCAGCGTGGACTTGCCGCAGCCTGATTCGCCGGCAATCCCCAGCGATTTCCCCTCTTCAACCTTGAGAGAGACATGGTCCACCGCGTAAACATCTTCCTTAAAACGGGTGATATATTTCGTGGTGAGTTCTCTGACCTCTAAGATGACGTTATTTTCCATGGAAACCACCTAATCTCGCAAGGCAGGGTTGAACACCTGATCAAGCCCGGTGTTCATCAAGTTCATTGAGAACGATATGAGGGCGATCGCAACCACCACCGGGAAGTACGCCCACCATTTTCCCAGGATTTGCGCCTGGTAGATCATTGCCCATTGCATCATCAATCCCAGGGTTGACTCTTCAGACGTTCTGGGTCCCAACCCCAGGATCGACAGTCCTGCCTCTGCCAGGATGGCTGAAGAAATCTGCAGGATGAATGCCATGACCACATAAGAGGCGATGTAAGGCAGGATATCTGCGACGATGATGTGCGGGATCGAGTGTCCTGATAGCTTTGACAGGTTGACATGGTCGCGATGGCGCAAGGAGATCACTTGCGCCCGCACCGCCCGGGTGGTCCAGTACCAGGCGGTCACCCCGATGACAATGGCGATGGTGGTGGGGCCGCGTTTTTCCTGCCCGATGCTGAAGGAGATCAGGATCAACAACACAATGCCGGGGATGACGGTGAAGAGATTGGTGAAGAACATGATAATGTCATCCACCATGCCGCCAATATAACCCGCCAGCAATCCCAGCGTCAGACCGATCACGGTTGCAATGGTACCGGCAACAAAGCCGATGCGCAGCGACACGCCGATCGCCTGAATCAACTCTGTCAGCACATCCCTGCCGAAGTTATCCGTTCCCAGCGGCAAGGCGCGCACATTGGCGACCTCGGTGACATTCACATAATCTGTCTGTTCGATGACATCTTTTTGTTCCAGGGCGCCCGTTTCCGGATTTATCACGGCAATGATCGCCTTATCGGTGGAGAGAATCCCCTCCAATGAAGCGTTAAGCCTGATATAGTAATTTCGCCTGGCATTGGTCATTCCAGGGATGTTGATCTTGGAGTCAAAATTGTTCGCCCAGAGCGTCAGCAGTTTTGGGGTATCTTCCAGGTCGATCTCAGTTTCGGGAACCCCGGCGCCTACAAGCCATTCCTGCATGGCCGCGCGATCATCTTCATTTAACCTGGTGGCTATTCGTTTGGCAGCAGCATCGCTGAGCTTGAGGATATACGTGGTCTCGACATTGACGCTGTCGTAGACATTGACATAGATCCCTGGCGGCAGGAAAGTGCCCTGGCTGATGATCTCCAATGGATCGTATGGAAACAGCAGAGGATAGATCGATACAATCAGTAATATTGCCACAAAAATAGATAGGCCTACTACAAATTTGCCTGAGTGAAAAACCTGTTGAAGTGTATGTTTCATAGCAGCATCTCTGTCTATTCCGACTGCGCCGCTTTAATCCGCGGATCAATAAAACCGTAAAGGAGTTCGATGGCAAATGTTGCCACAAGCAACATCACGGTGATGATCAGGGCAGTGGCTGAGATCAGCGGATAATCCCCCCCCAACACAGCGGTCAGGATGGTGGAGCCAAGCCCCGGATAGCTGAAGATGGTCTCTGCCACCAGCGCGCCGCCAATCATGGTGCCGATGGACAAGGCCAGGCCGGTGATCTGGGGGAGCATGGCATTGCGGAATACATAACCAATGATCTTGCGGTCTTTGATGCCTAAAAAGCGGCTGTACTTGACATAATCCGCATTCAACTCATAAATGGACATCGAGCGCATGCCGATCGCCTGACCGCCAATGAGGATCAGCACGATCGACCAAAACGGCAACTGATAGTGGACGATCACCGACCAGATAAACTGCCAGCTAAAATTGGGGATCATGTCAAAGCCATAACCGCCCGAGGTGGGGAACCATTCCAGGTTGATGGCAAAAATAACCAGCAAAATAACCGCCATGCCAAATGCGGGCAAATTGCTGATGAAAATACTGAGTGGCATGAGCAGTTTATCAAAGCCGCCCCTGAGGTAGGCTGCCAACGCGCCTAAGGTGTTGCCAATCAGCCAGCCGACGATGATTGCCGGGAACTGCAGGGCGATCGTCCACCAGATGGAGGCGCCGAGAACATCTGCCACTGATCGAGGATATTGGCTGAAGGAGAAGCCGAAATCACCGCGAAATACATTTCTAATATAGATGAAAAATTGCTCGATCAGCGGCTGGTTGGTGCCAAAGAGCTCGGTATATTGCTGATAAATCGCCTGCACCCCGGTGGCGTCGGTCATGCCCTGGGCAAGGCGGGCTGCGATGGCTGCCACGGGGTCTCCGGGCATCAGGCGCGGCAGGATGAAGTTCAACAAAAAGGCAAAGACAAAGGTAACAGCAAACCATCCCAGCTTATTAAGGAAGTACTTCCGATAACCTTTCAACTCGACACCTCCTCTTGCCTTTCTATCGTATTCTTGTGTTGCGCGGCGGTAGCGACCAATACCGGCTAGTTACTATATTATATTACATTCTAAAAAAACAGCCATGTTTCGGGGTTCGCGAAACATGGCTGTTTTACAAAGACTACGGTTTACGGATTGACCAGTGTGATGTTATAGAGGCAGGCGATGCCCCAGCCATCGGTGCAGTCCAACGGCGGGACGGGCGGGGTGGTGCCATCATCCTGGTGCGGGAAGTTGGTCCAAACCGACTCGTTCACGGTGTGGAAGGACTGCGGGCGGTACATCAGTGTGAAGGAGGGGATATCGGTCAGGTAAATGCGCACCAATTCGGTGTACATTTCCTTAATCTTGGCGGGATCGGTCTCGTTGGGGATGGCCTTGATCAGCTCATCGACCGCAGGATTGACATACTGACCCCAGTTGCCGCTCCAGTTACTGGGCATACCGACCCATTCGGAGGAAAGCAGGTTGCGAATACGGCCCCAAGGCTCGGACGGACCAGCACCATTGCTCCACATCATGAAGATGTCATAGCCCTCGGGGAGGGGAGCATCTGACTTGGTGACGACGGTCTGGTAAACCGACCATTCAGGGTAGTTGGTGTTGATCTCGATGCCGATCTTCTGTCCCGCGGCAGCCACGATCTCAATGGCAGCCTGCCAGTCGGACCAGCCGTTGGGGCAGGTGGCGACGTAGCTCAGTTTCTGGCCCTCGAATTCGCGCCAGCCATCGCCATCGGTATCGACAATGCCAGCCTCATCCAGGAGTGCGATGGCGCCAGCGACGTCATTGCCAGCCCACTGCAGGTCGGCGACGGCCTCGTGATCGTACAGAGCCTGCTCACCGGGGGTGGGGTTCATCAGCGATCGTGGAACCTGGTCGAAGGTGGCTGATTGGTTGGTCATGGCGTTGGCAATGATGGAGGGATAGTCCACAGCCATGGCGATAGCCTTGCGCACCGCAACCTGATCCAAGCCATAGGAGGTCAGGTTGTAGAAGGCGGTGGGGAGGCTGGCGCCAATGCCATACGGTGCCTCGGGCAGGTAGGTGGAGATGGGCAGACCGTAGTTCAACCACAGCAGTTGAATGTTGGAGTTGAACTGCTGGCTGACATCCACCTCACCCTTTGCCAGGGCAACCGAACCGGCAGCGTTATCCTTGAAGATGGTGTGCGCCAGATAGCGCGGAGCGGGCAGCTTGCCCCACATGCTGGCATCTTGACCCCAGTAGTTGTCATCGCGGACGAGAACAACTTTGGTGTCATCGGCGAAGAACTTGTGATAGGGGCCAGAGAAGACAACGTCTTCTGCGGTATCAGCGACGAAGGCCGCGGCATCACCGCCAGTGCGCTCTTCCAGTAGCATGGTCCAGGCTTTCTGGACGACATAGACGCCGCTGAGGTAGCCCTCAACAATCAATGGGTTGACTGCTTTGCCAGCATCATCCAGCTTGGCCTTGATGACAACGGTCGATGCATCAGTTGCGACGACGTCTTCAATGTAAGCCTGATTGCCCATGCCGGTTCCGGTTCCGTACTTGATATGGCTGGCCCAGGTATAGGCGACATCATCAGCCGTCACCGGGGTACCATCGCTCCAATGGGCAGCGGGCTTGATCTTGAAGGTGATCTCGGTGCGAGCATCATTCCATGCAAAGTCGCCGTCTGCCAGCAGAGGATAGATCTTGCCATCGAGCATGTTGTACAGATACGGGGTTTCGAACATGGTTACACGGGAGCTGGCGCCGGCAGCAAGAGCCATGGCGTTGTTGCAGCTGGAAGAGTATGGGTTCCAGCATACAACTGCACCCCACTGTTGGCCATTGAAATACAGGGTCTCATTGCGGGGTAGCTCGTCGCTGGGTGCTTCGGTTGCAACGACGACCTGGGTCTCGACCACCGTCTGGATCTCGGTTTCTGTGACCACTTCGGTCTGCACGACCGGCACTTCGACAGTCTGGATAATCGTCTCGGGTGTGGCGGTAGCGCAGGCCGCCATCAGCATCGAGAAGATACCCAGTACACTCAACAACACGTTCAGTTTTTTATTCATATTCTCTTTCTCCTTTTTTGACTACATTGTCTTGGTACGGCTTATTTATCGCAATAACCGGCCCGCGATTATTACGTACAACACATATTTTAACATATAGACGCGGAAAATTCCGTGGTCATATAGCTGGATGGTGTCTTCTAAGGGGAGGGATTAGAGGCATTGGTTTGCGCCGATCGAGAGGACTATCAAAAGCGGTTGATATGGGAGCGCTCTCGCTCAAAACATTGACATTTGTTGGAATTTACCCAAAAATACCTGCCTGAAGCGCATAAATTCTTTCCCTGGGACATAATTTGGGAGCGCTCCCAGGCACACTTATACTATACACGCGAATTTCTTGTCTGTCAAGTATGAGTTTTATAATGTTATAATCCCAACGCTTATCTCTGCTGATATGGCTCATTGGGACTTGCCGTTACAGAGGGCAGGTATGGGGGTGTTTTGCGGGCAGAGCCCGCAAAACACCCCCATATATCGGCCCCACCACAAATTGGGAAAAAGACATCCACGGGCTAATTATATTGGGATTGATATCAAGTGATGCAAGGAGAATGCAATGTATAGACAATCTTTGACCGGCGCCTGGCAGTTTCGCCAGGCTGGCACCAACCAATGGCTGCCGGCGACTGTTCCTGGTGGTGTTCATACTGATTTGCTGGCCTTAAAGCGCATCCCCGACCCCTTTGTGGGAGATAACGAGAGGCGCGTTGCCTGGGTTGCTGAGAACGATTGGGAGTATCGTTATACGTTCGATGTTCAGCCGGAGATTTTGCACTGCCAGCATATTTATCTCGTCTGCGATGGGCTGGATACCCTCGCCACTCTCAACCTCAATGGCCAGCCGCTGGGCAGGGCAGACAACATGTTCCGCCAGTATCGCTGGGATGCCAAACCCCTGCTCAAGGCGCAAGGAAATGAGCTCCTGGTTTATTTTGAGTCGATTGTTAAGGTGGCTGCCCAGAAACAGGCCGCCCGCCCGTTATTTGGCGTTTCGCAGGCGATCAGCGGCGGACCCCATGTGCGCAAAGCGCCATGCCAGTTTGGTTGGGATTGGGGCCCACAGCTTCCACCCATCGGCATCTGGAAGGATATCCGCCTGGAGGCTTTCGATTCTGCCCGGCTTTCCGATGTTCACCTGCGCCAACTCCATGCTGAGGGCATGGTCAGGGTGGAGGCGCGCCTGGAGGTGGAGAATTGGATGCCAGGGCTATCGGCAATACTGCAGGTGACTGCGCCAGAAGGCGCAGTGTGCATGACCAGCAAGGAGCTGCAATCTGCGGCTGGCAATAAGATTTCCTTGGAGGTGCAGAATCCTCTGCTCTGGTGGCCAAACGGTTTGGGCGAGCAGCCTCTGTACCAGGTGTGCATAAAACTACACCAGTCCGAAGCCCTTCTAGACGAGAAGGAGTACCAGCTTGGTCTGCGTACCATCGAGCTGCGCCAGGAGCCCGACGAGTGGGGACGCTCCTTCACATTTGTTGTCAATGGCCAGCCGATCTTTGCCAAGGGCTCCAACTGGATCCCGGCTGATTCTTTCCCCACCCGCCTCACCGAGTCATCCTTGGAGTACCTCATCCGTTCCGCTGCTCAGGCGCACCAGAACATGCTGCGCGTGTGGGGCGGCGGCTTTTACGAAGACGAGCGTTTTTATGATCTTTGCGACCGCTATGGCATTTTGGTCTGGCAGGATTTTATCTTCTCTTGCAGCGTTTACCCGCTGGATGATGCTGAATTTGTGGAAAATGTGCATGTGGAGGTGGTTGAGAACGTGCGCCGCCTGCGCCACCGCGCCAGCCTGGCATTGTGGTGTGGCAACAACGAGATGGAGCAGGGTTGGGTTGAATGGGGCTGGAACCATCCTGAGCTTCAGGGTTTCAAAGATGCCTATGATCGCTTTTTCCATCACACCCTGCGCGAGTGGTGCACCACAGAAGATCCTGACCATGTCTACTGGCCCAGCTCACCTTCCTCCGATATCCCCTTCGAGGATCCCAACGGGCAGCGCCAGGGAGACGCGCACTATTGGGATGTTTGGCATGGTCGCAAGCCCTTCACCGCCTACCGCAAGCAGTACCCGCGCTTCATGAGCGAGTTTGGTTTTCAGGCGCTGCCCCCGCTGGAGACTATCCGCACCTATGCCGCAGAAGCGGATTGGAACATGACTTCTTATGTCATGGACCAGCACCAGAAGAACGCCAGCGGTAACTCGCTGATGGTGGGGCAAATGCTGGATACCTTCCAAATGCCCAAAGATTTTGAATCATTGGTCTACCTCAGCCTGGTTTTGCAGGCTGAGGGCATTCGCTATGGGGTGGAACACTGGCGCCGGCACACCCGGCGGGTATCGGGCACGCTCTACTGGCAGTTGAACGACTGCTGGCCGGTAGCCTCCTGGTCTAGCGTCGATTATTTTGGCCGCTGGAAAGCCCTGCACTATGCCGCCCGCCGCTTTTATGCGCCGCTGATGCTCTCCATCGAGGATAACCCGCCGCGCCAGTCCGTCTTCCTCAGCAGCGACCTGTGGGACAACTGGCAGGGTTCGCTGCGCTGGAGCCTGGAAACCCTGGCGGGCAAGCACCTGGCCTCGGGCGAGAAGCCGGCGCAGGTGGAGCCGTTTGGCGTGGCGGCGGTGGAAAGCCTGGATTTTTCGCCATACCTGGATGATGACACGCGTAGAGATTTGGTCTTTGTAGCTGAATTATGGCAGGGCGAGAGCCTGCTGGCGCGCCAGGCTGCTTTCTTTGTTCCCACCAAGCACCTGCTGTTGGCCGAGCCCCAGATCGATGCCAGTTTGACCTTGAACGAAGGCTTGCTTTCCATCGAGCTGACGGCGCGTTCCTTTGCCCGCGTGGTGGAATGCAGCCTCAGCGGCGCAGATGTGGTCTTCAGCGATAACTATTTTGACCTGCCCGCCAACACCGCCATTACCATTACTGCTCCTTTGCCTGCCGGGTGGGATTTGCCCCGCGCTGCGGCGGCTTTTAAAGTTCGCTCTGTTTATGACACATATTCGAAGTGAAACCACTCAACGAAAGGTTGTACTGATATGAATAAGATCCAATCTATCATTGCACAAATGAGCCTTGAAGAAAAGGCCGCCCTGTGCACCGGCGCCAGCCCCTGGACGAGCGTCCCTGTGGAGCGCCTGGGCGTGCCGGAAATGACCGTCACTGATGGTCCGCATGGAATCCGCCGCGTCTCTGACCTGAGTGATATTGGCACTGAGAGCATCCCTGCCACCTGTTTCCCTACTGCGTCTTGCCTGGCTTCAACCTGGGATGTGGAGCTGCTGGGCAAGATGGGCGCAGCCCTGGCAGAAGAAGCGATTGCCCTCGGCGTGGATGTTGTCCTGGGCCCTGGCGTTAACATGAAGCGCTCTCCCCTCGGCGGGCGCAACTTTGAGTATTTCTCCGAAGATCCCTACCAGGCTGGCGAGCTGGCTGCCAGCATGATCAACGGCGTGCAGGGTCAGGGTGTGGGCACTTCGCTCAAGCATTATGCAGTCAACAACCAGGAATTCGAGCGTTTCAGCATCAGCGCCGTGCTCGACGAGCGCACGCTGCGCGAGATCTACCTGGCTGCTTTTGAAAAAGCCGTCAAGCAAAGCAAGCCCTGGACGGTGATGTGCTCCTACAACAAGGTCAACGGCACCTTTGCCTCTGAGCATCATTATTTGCTGACCGAAATCCTCAAGGAAGAATGGGGCTTTGAAGGGTTGGTGGTCTCCGATTGGGGTGCGGTGCGCGACCGCGTGGCGGCGCTCAAAGGCGGTTTAGATTGGGAAATGCCCGGCCCGCGGGATCGCCGCGTCAAGGCTGTGGTCGAAGCTGTTCGTTCGGGCGAGCTGGACGAAGCCCTGCTGGACGAGTCGGTGCGCCGCATCCTGGGCATTGTCTTCAAAGCCCAGGAGACGTCGAAGGGCGGCGCCTTCGACGTGGATGGCCACCACGAGCTGGCGCGGCAGATCGCTGCCGAGGGCATGGTGCTGCTGAAGAACAACGGCATCCTACCGCTCCAACAGCCGCAGCACATCGCCGTGATCGGGCGCGCGGCGGAGCATGCGCATTTCCAGGGTGGAGGCTCCTCGCACATCAATCCGACCAAGGTGGCTGTGCCCTTCAAAGAGTTGCAGGCCCGCGCTGGCAATGCCGAACTGATCTACGCCGAAGGCTACCCTGCCGATAATTCCTTGCGCCAGGATCTGATCGACCAGGCCGTCAGCATTGCCCATTCTGCCGAAGTGGCTGTATTGTACATCGCCCTGCCCGCCTTCAAAGAATCCGAAGGCTACGACCGCACCGATCTTGACCTGACCGAACAGCAGGTTGCCCTGATCAAGGCTGTTGCCCGCGTCCAGCCCAACACGGTTGTGGTGCTGAACAACGGCGCGCCAGTGGTGATGAGCGCCTGGATCGATGAGGTGGCGGCGGTGCTCGAAGCCTGGATGATGGGCCAGGCAGGCGGTGGGGCGATTGCTGATCTGCTCTATGGCAAGGTCAATCCCTCCGGCAAGCTGGCCGAGACCTACCCCCTCCGCCTTGCCGATACGCCCGCTTACCTCAACTGGCCCGGAGAGGCCGGTGAAGTGCGTTATGGCGAGGGTCTCTTCATTGGCTACCGCTACTATGACGCCAAAGAGATGCCGGTGCTCTTCCCCTTTGGTCATGGCTTATCCTATACTACTTTCGCCTACAGCAACCCCCGCGTCTCTGCCCAATCCTTCAAGGATGTGGATGGACTGACTGTCATGGTGGACGTGACCAACACCGGCAGCGTGGCAGGCAAGGAGATCGTCCAGGTGTACGTGCACGACCAAAAATCCGGCCTGGTGCGTCCTCCCAAGGAGCTGAAAGGCTTCGCCAAGGTCGCCATGCAGCCAGGCGAGACCAAGACCGTCGCCATCCCGCTCGACTTCCGCGCCTTTGCCTATTACCACCCGGAATACCGCCAGTGGATCACCGAGGATGGCGAATTCGACCTGCTCATCGCGGCTTCGGCGACAGATATCCGCCACACCCTCACCGTGACCCTCCAGTCAACCCTGCGCCTGCCCTGCATCCTGGATATAGAATCCACCATCCGCGAGTGGATGGCTGACCCGCGCGGCAAGGTCGCTTTTGGTCCCTTCTATACGATGATGGAAAGCCAACTGCGCAAGTTGTTTGGCGAGGGCGATGAGCGCTACGCCAATGAAGGCGCCATCGGCATGGATGTGATGGAAATGATGAATGACATGCCCCTGGTCAGCGTGCTGATGTTCCAGGAGGCTGCCTTGCCCATGCCCGCTGAGGATATGGTCGCCGGCCTGCTGCAGCAGGTGCATAGCATGGAGTGAAATCTTAAAACGCCCGCCGCTTCTCCAGGTATTGGCACATCCCGCAGGTTTCTGCTGGCGGCGGGGGTTCTGGCGCCTCCAGCACTGCCACTACTTCTGCCAGCAGGCTGAGGAAGGCGGCATCGTGGCGGGGGATTTCTACCCAGGTGGTGGTATTGGCGAAAACCATCTCCCCAGCCGGTGAGCGCTCGAAGCGCGCCGGCGTGATCACGAACAATCCCAGGCGGGTGACCGGCGCCAGGTGCAGCGCCTTGGGCGCCGGGTTCTCCAGGGCGTAGGCGTAGGCCGAGAGCTGGCGGCTGTAAAAGGCAGCCTTCTCGTTGGTCGATTCCGAGGTCTTGTAATCCACTACCCCGTAGGTGCCATCGGTGAAGGCGATCACGGCGTCGAAGCGCCCGCGGATCACGCATTCGGCCGCGCTGCCCGGGATGGCAATCGGCGCCGAGCGCACCCAGTTCTCCTTGTACATCAGGTATCCCGGCGGCAGCGTGGGCGAGATCTCTTCCGAGGGCTTGCCGGCATAGAACTGGCTGGTCAGGTTTGCCATCTTGCTGAATATGCCCGGGAATGCACCGGCGTACTGGATCTTGTGCTTCACCTTGAGGTAAAAACACCTTTTGCACCCTTCCCATAGGAAGGTCAGGTCGGATGGGCTGAGCAGGTAGGGGGTCATAAGATTCACCGCAGACACGCGTATTATAAAGCTACTTTGTGCAAACCCTTCAATCATTCCGGGGGCTTCCGATGGTGTAATACTTCGTACACCATTTGAGCCATTTGCGTTGGTGAGTATTCATTGGGGGTCTCCAGCCACCAGATTGCCAGACTGGTGATCGAGCCGACAATGATTTGCGCGGCGATCTCGGGAGGGGCGGAGATGTCCGAATAAAAATGCAGACTCACGATATCTTTCAGCGTTTCTTTCACCATGTAATCGTAAACACGATGGCGCATCGTCGCTGAGCCTTTGCTGCCCAGGATCACTTTATAAGAATCCTGGTAACGCCGGACGTGCTCGAAGATGTTCCGGTAGCCATAATATTCAGCCTGGGGTGGCAGGTCGCTTAAATCCTTGTATTGTTGTTCGAGCTCATTCTCGGTGGCATGGATCGTAGAGATGATCGCCGCCCAGAGAAGATCATCTTTGTCTTTGGCATGCAGATAGAATGTCGCCCGAGCCACATCGGCGCGGTCGGTAATATCCTGGATGGAAACAGCGTCGTACCCTTTTTCCAGGCTCAACGCAAACAAGGCTTCATAAAGTTGCTGGCGGGTGCGCAGTCGATTGCGCTGGTGACGGGTGAGTGGAGGCGTGTTCATTTCTGGTCAGGTGTCCAATGATGACATTGTTTTGAAATTGGCTCTTTTGGGTTATTGACTCTTTATTTATAGTCATTATAATCAATAGTGTACATTATGTCAACTATAAAACATAGAAACTATACATAAGCAAACTGTGTATGTATGGAATAACAAGCTAATATCAATCTATGGAGGACCCCATGAAACGCTTTCTCTTGACCCTTTGTCTTCTCGTGCTGGCAGGCTGTTCCCCATCCACACCGACCGATGCTCCCCCACTCTCTACAGCCACCCCGCCGCCTACCCTCACGTGGACGCCAACGTTTACTCCTCTCCCCCCAACGGAGACTCCCACACCACTGCCCCCGACGGCCACTTTGGAATTACCCACCGAAACTGCTACTCCCCCGCCCACCGCAGAGGCCGCAGAGGTTATGCTGAACGAGATCCCTTACCTCAGTGAGATTTACGGCTACCAGGTGGCAGTCCCGCTGGGGTGGCAGATGGTTGAGATGGAAGATCTGCTGATCCTGACGAATGATCCGCAGGCCTTGGCGAATAATACCCCCACCCAGGCTGTGATCGTTTCTGCTGGTTGGCTGGATACCTTCCTGGGTGGCGCGCTGGTGGGTGTGCCAATCGAGGGTGCTCCTGTCGTGCTCCAGGCTCTTATCCCTCAATTGCTTGGCCCAGGTTTCCAGCCAGGCGAGTTCGAGACGCTCCCAGTGGGCGACCTGCCCGCCATCGGGGCGTCCCTCAGCGGCCAGGATGAAACGGGTGTTTCCATCGAGGGCTACCTGACCCTGATCCTGAGCGACCAACGCGCCGCGATCCTGCTTGCGACCGCCCCAGCAGATCAGTGGCTAGACCTTGCGCCGCTCTTCACACCGATTCTCTCAAGCTTTACCTTCACCATTCCTTGACTTGGAGGCGTCTATGTTTCGCTATCTTGGTTCCTTTGTTGCTCGTTATCGTGTTGCGGTCATCTTCGCCTGGCTGATCCTGGCAGCGGGATTGATGCTGTTTGCCCCCGACCTGGCTTCGGTCTCCAGCACGGATCAAGCCGACTTTCTCCCCGCCCAGGCTCCATTCGTCCACGCTGAAGCCGTCCAGAAACAGGCCTTTCCCGAAAGCGCTGCCAGCACGAGCATCATCATTATCGATGCCGGAGCAGGTAACGATGTGCACGATCCCTCGGTATGGGCTGCTATCGCCAGCCTGGAGAACTGGCTCGCCAGCGATGCCGCCCCTGCGAACATCATTCAGGTCTTCGGACCGATCTCCCAGCCAGATTTTGCCGATAAGCTGATCTCGCACAACCAGCGTATTGCCCTGGTGGGTGTCAGTTTCGATACCGTGATGGATGCTCGACCGACCGCCGAGGCAATTGCTGCCATCGATGAATGGCTGGCAGACAACACTCCCGCCGGTCTGGCCGTTTACCAGAGCGGGGATGCGGCGCTGAATGCCCAGGCAGAAGAATCCACCTTCACCACCATGGACCGCACGATCTGGATCACAATTGCCCTGGTGATCGTGGCCTTGCTGGTCATCTACCGCTCGCCGGTCAGCCCGCTCATCCCGCTTGGTGCCGTCACTGTGGCTTTGTTGGTCACCATCGGTATCACCGCCCTGCTCGCCCAGGCCGGCGTGATTGCAGTGCTCACTCAGTTGAATGCGATCCTGGTGGTTGTGATCTATGGCGCGGGCACTGATTACTGCCTGTTCCTCATCAGCCGTTTCCGCGAAGAGTTATCCCAAGAGGATAACGTGCAGAACGCAGTCCAACGCACCGTGCACCTGGTGGGTGAAACCATTAGCAGCAGTGCAGGGACTGTTTTTGTTGGCTTTCTCTCGCTCACGTTTGCTGAGATGGGCACGTTCCGCAGCGCTGGGCCGATGCTGGCGATTGCGATCGCCATCACCCTCTTGGCTGGCCTCACCCTTGTTCCCGCTTTGCTCTCTTTGCTCGGGCGCCGCGCTTTCTGGCCAGGCAAGGCCAGCCATCGCTCCTCAGGCCGCTGGTACGAAGCCACCTCGCGCATGGCTAGCTCCAGGCCACTCTTTACCATCCTGGTGATCACGGCTATCATGCTGCCCTTCTCAGTCTATGGTCTTTCGCGCGATCTGAATTACGACATGGTTTCCGAGCTTCCATCCGATATCCCCTCTGTGAGAGGTTACCATCTGCTGCAAGAACAAATGGGCGGCGGGGTGGTTTTTCCACTCACGGTCGTCGTCACTGAGCGCGACGCGCAATCAGTGGCGGGGGATATCGTCCGCCTGACGGAAGAGTTATCCGCCATCGATGGGGTAACCGACGTGCGCGGCCTGCATACGCCGCTGGGTTCTGCGGATCAAAATATCAACCGCCTGTTGCGTGTGGATGGTCAGCTTGCGCTATTGCTGCAAATGAGCCAGGCGGAAAATGATGCCGATCCTGCTGACCCTGCGGCTGCATTGGAAGGCATTCGTCGCTACATGGATATACTGCTGGTGCACTTCCCCGATATCGCTGCTGACCCCGATTTCCTCGAGGCCCAAAAAATCCTCGATGGCGGCATGCTCGCCATCCTGGCTCGCCAGGATGATCTGATGGCCGCCGTGGCAGGATTGGCAGAATCCTTCCAGGCGCGAGAAGATGCCTATCTGTTGCCGCCGATGGATGAAGGCGACTTGTTCGAGCCGCTGCGCCCGTTATATGATGAATACGTCTCTACCAGCGGCCTCGGTCTGACCTTCAAGCTCGAAGTCGTTTTAGCCGATCCCATTGGCGACCAGGGATTCGATGCCGTGGAGGACATTCGCAATGTGCTGCAAAAATACCAGGGCGATGGCGAAGCCGTTGTGAGCGGTTTCAGCGTGCTCTATGCGGACATTCGCCAGGTGATGGACCGCGATATGATCAGGGCTTTCGCATTCATCCTGGCGGGCATCTTCCTGGTGCTGCTGCTCATGCTGCGCAGCGTGGTTGCCCCTCTGTATCTGGTTGCCACTGTCCTGCTCAGTTTCACCTGCACCCTGGGTCTTACCAACCTCTTCTTCGATAAGGTGATGGGCGTGGAAAGGCTTTCCTGGCTGCTGCCGGTGTTCATGTTCGTCTTTTTGGTAGCCCTGGGGATCGATTACAGCATTTTCCTCTTTGGGCGTATCAAAGAAGAAGTCGCTGAGCATGGCACCCGCCAGGGTGTGCATGTGGCAGTGGCTGCCACAGGCGCGATTATCACCTCGGCGGGTGTGATCCTGGCTGGGACGTTTGCTGGGATGATGACAGGCGAGATCGCTTTCCTGGCGCAACTGGGCTTTTCCGTGGCGGTTGGCGTTCTGATCGATACCTTCATCGTCCGCACTATCCTGGATCCTGCGCTGGCTGCCTTCTTCGGGCGTTTCACCTGGTGGCCGGGAGGCATTCCCAAGTCTGCCCATCAGCATGGCGGACAATCCCCAGAGCAGGCTGGCCTGGTTTTGCCGGGGAACGATTAACCTATCTGTTATCATGGTGAAATGGGGCGGCGATCTCACCGCTGCCCCATTTCACCTAAATGGTATAGAATCATACCAGCCATTGGATAAGTGGGTCATCCCTGTCGTAGAGGTTCTTTAGGGATTGCCGGAGTGAGGCGGCCACACCTGCCATCTGTCACGGCAATTCCCAGTGAGCCGTCGTAGAATGGGCAGGAGAGCTGTGAGGATGTGCTATGACTGAAACTGAATCCTACATCCAGAGCTTGATCGTCACCAACCCGCTGATCGAGCCGACCATGCTCGCCGCCATCCAGGCCCTCCTGCTCCCTTTGGGCAGCCGGGGGCTGGATGCGGGCTGCGGCATCGGCTTGCAGACCTTGCCGCTGGCCAAAGCGGTCGGGCATGCCGGGCATGTAACCGGGCTCGACCTATCCGCCGAGTTTTTGGATCTTGCCGGGGAGATGGTCGAGGAAGCTGGCTTATCCGAGCGGATTTCGTTCAAGCAAGGGGATGTGCGCGAGCTGCCATTCGAAGATGCCAGCTTCGATTGGGCGTGGAGCGCCAATTGTGTGGGATATGCGCCATTGGAACCCCTGCCCTTGATCAAAGAAATGGCCCGCGTGGTCAAGCCGGGCGGCATGCTGGCTATCCTGGCCTGGTCTTCGCAGATGCTCTTGCCTGGCTACCCGCTGCTGGAGGCGCGCCTCAATGCGACCGCTGCGGGGATGGCGCCTTTTGCCAGGGGGAAGCGAGAGGAGCTGCACTTCCTGCGCGCCCTGGGCTGGTTCCGCCAGGCTGGCCTGGCGAATCCCACCGCCCGCACCATTTCCGGCCAGGCTTATGCCCCATTGACGGATGATCTGCGGCGCGGCCTGGTCGCTCTCTTCGAGATGCGCTGGCCTGGTGTGGAAACCGAGCTGGCGCCAGAAGACCTGGCCGCATACCGCCGTCTGTGTCTGCCAGAGTCGCCAGGCTTCATTGTGGGTCATCCAGATTACTATGCCTTCTTCACCTATTCGATGTTTTGCGGCAGCGTGCCCGCGTGAGGATTGTTGAACGAATTGATATTAAAATATTCAATAGATTGACATTTTTTATATTAAAATGTATGATTGTGGTATGTTTACTCGAATTGTCGAACATACTCTCCGTTCTCTGTTAGCTTCTCCTGAAATCTTGATCCTGTATGGGCCTCGGCGCGTTGGAAAGACCACGCTGCTGCAAATCCTTTATCAGGAGCGTCTCGATCAAAAAGAAACTGCAAAAATGTATTCCCTGGACGATCCTACGGCCCAGGCAATTTTCGGCCATCCTTCCACAGCCCGCCTGGAGAGAATCTTCTCTGAGCTGGGCTTTCGCCCTGGGCAGCGTAATTATTTATTCATGGATGAAGTTCAAGGACTTCCCCAGGTTGATTTACTGTTCAAGCTCATATTCGACCACTTCCCTTATGTTAAGGTGCTGGCAACATCTTCTTCGTCTTTGCTATTGTTACAAGGCCTAACCGACAGCCTGGCTGGGCGGAAGTATTTCATTGAGTTGCTGCCACTTACGTTGGGCGAATACGTGGGGATGCATACAGATGATTACTTCTCTTTCCCGGAATCGATCACGCAACAAGGGCGACTGAACGAAACTTTGCGGTCATTGGCAGTGTATGGCATGTATCCCGAAGTGGTTGGAAAATCTTCGCATGAAGAAAAACAGGCAAAGCTGCGCGACATCCTTGAAAGTGCGCTTTATAAGGATATCTTCATGCTGGAAAAAATCAAGGCGCCACAAGTCCTGGCGCGGTTACTGACCTTGCTCTCTTACCAGATTGGCAACCTGGTCAACCTGAATGAATTGGCTACCCAATTAGGAATTTCGCGCAATACAGTGGATCAGTACATTGCAATCTTAGAGAAATACTTTATCATTTTTCGCCTCCCCTCTTTCAGTCGTAATCTGCGCAGTGAGCTGAGCTCTAAGTTCAAGGTTTACTTTTGGGATTTGGGATTGCGCAATGCCGTGATCAATCGCTATTATCCTTTCGAGGAGCGCGAGGATCGGGGGGCAATCTTTGAGAATCTGATCATTGCCTCCATCCTGAAGCGCAACCTGTATGGGCAGCGACCATTCAATGCTTATTTCTGGCGAACTTACCAGGGATATGAGATTGATCTGGTGCTGGAAAGCACCCGTGTGGAAGAATATTGGGCTTTTCAAATCACTTCAGCAGATAAGGATACTTTTTCAAAGGCGTTTCAGGCATATCAGCCTGCCAAAACATTTGTGGTCACGCCTGAAAACGCTTATCGTTTCTGCTGGTAATATCCCACGACAGGCTATGCCCTTTTGCGCCTCATAACCACCACCCCCATCCCCACCATGACCCCTGCCAGCAGACCGCCGCACAGGCAGCCCAACCCTGCCCCGCCCAGGCTGCGCCAGGTCAGATCACCAAGCGCCCACAGCCCCGTATAGACATCTTCCCAATACCACAGCGAGCCGTCGGAGCTGCGCGCAAAGCCGTACTGCTCAATCACCTCGGCATGGCAGGAGCTGATGGTGCGCGCCTCGACTGCCAGGTCGGGCAGCGGCGGCGGGGCGATCATCGTTGCCGTGCAGGTGCCCATGCCGGACGGCGGTGCGATCTCTGTGACCTCTTGCCAGCCTGCCCCGTTATCGTTCAGGTAGATGCGCCCATCCGTTCCGCTGATATAAAGTTGCCACCCGCCGGACATGTAAACGCTGGCGTAAACGTCCAGGATGCCCGCTGCCCCGCCGGGGGGCGAGCCAAGCGGCTGCCAATCCGTCGTGGATTTGAACGGTCGTTGCAGGCTGCTGGCGATACCCAGCCCGCCCCCCAGCACCGTGCCGCCGATGACCAACGCCAGCGAGGCCAGCACAGCCAGAATGGTGAAGGTGCTACGTTTGGGAGAGCGTTTCATCTGCCTCTCGCCTCCCGCTGCTGCTTGGTTGCTTTCTTGCTGCCTTTGGTGAGATTCTCCTCCACCCGGTATTCCACTATCCGCCTGACCAGCTCCAGCGGCAGGGGCTGGTCGAGCGGGAACTGCACCGCGCCTTTCGAGTTCTTATACACCGCCAGCTGCTCCTTGAATGCTGCAACGCCCGTTGGTGCGGGGTAAAAGCCGATGTGCCTGGCATGCGCAGCAAAATGCACCAGGTTGCCGTTGAGGTAATAGGTCGGCATCTGGTAGCTGATCTTCTCCACTGCTTGCGGCGCCGCGGCCCGGATCACCGCACGCAGCGCTTGCAGCCTCTCCTGTACCTGTGGGGGAAATATGGCAATGTATTCATCGAACGTGCTGAAACCGGGCGCTTTTGGGTTCATCTTGTTCTCCTGCTCATCCGCGTTGGTTGATTTTAACCCCGGTGAACCAAAATCGACAGAGATGAAATGTGGTTCTCCAGGAATTGCCAGGGTGAGGCGACATCTGCCATCTGTCACGGCAACTCCCAATGAGCCTGAAATGTTGGCTAAAAAGAAGGCGACCCTGAAGAGTATAATAAATGCCATCTTCGCCGGATTAAGGGGAGCATCTTGCGGCGCGGTGTAAAGGAGCTACGATGAAACGCTATTGGAAGCTTGCTCTGCTGGTTGGATTGGTGCTGAATAGCTGCGCCTGGCTGAACCGGCCTGCGCTAGCGCCGACCGCCACACCGCCGCCCACTGCGACGGCTGAGCCTGGTCAGATGGAGGCGCTCCCCCCCAGGGCCACCCTGCCGCCCACACCGACCCAAACGCTCACCCCAACCCCGCTCACCCCCACCCCAACCCCCACACCTCTTCCCCCGGCACTGCAGGGTACGCCGTATTTCCAGCCCGCCGAGATCATCGCCGCCGAGAATGCCGCTCAACTCGCCCGGCTGGCGCGCTGGGGCCGCGGCAACATCAACCAAACCGCCCTCTCGCCGGATGGCGCCACCCTCGCCGCCGCCACTGACCTGGGCATCTACCTCTTCGCCGCAGATTCGCTGGAGCAGCAGCGCTTCATCCCCACCGATATCAGCCTGGAATGCATCGCCTTCTCTCCCGACGGCCTGACGCTTGCCACCGGCTCCAACGATGGCATCTTGCTCTGGGACCTCGCCAGCGGGCAGGCGACCCTTGAGCTGGCCGGCGACCCGCATGATTTCGTCAACGCGCTGGCCTTCTCACCTGATGGCAGCCTGCTGGCCTCCGCCACATTTATGAGCCCGCAGCGCTTTGCCTTTGAAAACGAAGACGTGGACACCATCGATATCTGGGATCCCCTCAGCGGCGAGCTGCTCCAAAGCCTGGTGGGGATGGTCAATTACACCTCTGATGCGCTCGCCTTCTCCCTAGATGGCAAATACCTCGCCGCTGGCCAGACGAATTCTGACCTCAATAACCGGCTTGGCCTCATCGTCGTGTGGGATGTTGGCACCTGGGGCGAGGTCGGTCGCTGCGTAGAGAAAGTCCGCGCTGTCTACCCCGGCAGCCTGGCCTTCTCCCCCGATGGCGAGACGCTGGCTTTCCCGGCCAACGAGGTTGGGATCATCTTATGGAACACTGCCAGCGATGCCATGATCTCGATACCCTCCTTTGAAGCCGGCTGGGTGTACAGCCTGGCCTTCTCCCGAGATGGGAAACTGCTGGCCGCGGGCACGCAGGAGGGGGAGATCGTGCTGTGGGATGTTGCCCTCAACCAGCCCGTGCATACCCTGCATGCAGAAGGCGGGGCGGTGGATAGCCTGATCTTTTCCTCCGACGGCCAATTGTTGTTCTCCAGCGCTGAGATTGGCTTGAGCGTGTGGGATGTTGGCGCGGGGATCCTGGTGGGCAGCAATCTCGCCCATACCCCGCCGGGGGCGGTGATCTCCTTCTCGCCGGATGGCAGCCGCCTGGCAACTTACACCGCTGACCTGGTCACCATCTGGGACGCCGCCAGCGGGCAGCCGCTGCAGCAGTTCAGCGGGGGGGAGTACGCCGTCATCTCCCCCGATTGGTCGCTCCTCGCCGCCGTTTCCGTCGAAGACCGCGGCATCTTGCTGCTCTACGACCTGAACAGCGGGCAACTGCTGCGCCAGATCAGCAACGACAGCAACCTGGCGGAGATCTCGGGCATGGCTTTTTCGCCGGATGGCGGCGTGCTGGCGCAGGTGGAGTACTCCTTCCGCCAGATCCTCCTGCTCTGGGATACCGCCACCGGCGCCCTGCTGCATACCATCCAGGGAGAAAACCCGTTTTCCGATGTTCTCGCCATCTCCCCCGACGGCCAGACGCTGGCAACCGTGTCCTATTACCTAGATGATCCTCCGGATAACCCGAATGGCAAAGCGATCCATTTCTGGGACCTGGCCAGCGGGGCGGAGCTGGAGGCGCTGAGGCTGGGAGCAGGCAATATCCGCGCCCTGGCCTATTCCCCCGATGGCAGCCTGTTAGCCGTGCAGACCTTTGGCGAGATCATCCTCTGGGAGGTGGGCAGCCGCGCCGTGCTCCACACCCTGGAATACAAGATCAACGGTAGCCTCGCCTTCTCCCCCGATGGCAGGCTGCTGGCCGCCGGGGGCTGGTCGTCCGACCCGCTGCTCACCCTGTGGGATGTCGCCGCGGGAGTGCAGGTGGCGTCGCTGGCGGGGCACAACCTGGATACCACCGGGCTGGCCTTCTCGCCCGATGGCAGGAGGCTGGTCTCCACCGCGGCAGAAGGGGCCATCCTGGTGTGGGGCCTGCGCCCGTGACGGTCGGCTTGCCGCCGGGTCATTGCGAGCCGCCGTCCTTTGGCGGCGTGGCAATCCCTTAGGGTCGTGCCCCTCCCGTCGGTGCCACGTAGGGGCGCATGGCATGCGCCCAGACAGCATCCGCCCTCCATCATCGTAGGGGCGGGTCTGTAACCCGACCCCCGACCTGCCCTTCGTCGTCGTACGGGCACGGCAGTGGACCGCAATAGCAATCATCCTTCAACAACCAGCCGTGCCCCAACCCGGCCCTCATCCATCACCTTCCCCGCCATCACCCCTCCTACCCCCCGAACGCCTCCCGCAATAATCCCTCGAACAACATCTCCGCCTGCCGCCCCGCCTCGCCCTGCTGCACCCGCAGCCGCTCGTAGCGCTTCACAATGCGTGCAAAGCGTTGTTGATCGGCCAATGTGGGCAGGGAAATAGGCAAAGTAGCGGCTTTTTCCATCGAAATATTCTTCATTGACCCACTGCTTCCAGTTGCCAAATCTCCAATCATTTTCCTTATACTTGGTTGGCGTAATGCCCAAAGTGTGTAATCAGGATGAAGCAAAGAGCTTTTAGAAAAACGGACAC
Organism: Anaerolineales bacterium; assembly: GCA_016932955.1. Next base: position 43,488 of record JAFGBV010000293.1, read on the forward strand.
GCCACAACTTGTCGGGTAATAAAACTTTGGGCGGAAAATCTCGAACTCTGGCAATTGCTCCAACGAGTTCTGTCGTATTAGCACGGCTAATCAACAAATCACCCTGTTTTACAATATGCGATTTGGCAAAAACAACATCATGGCTAATTGGCTTGCTTTCGTCTGGGTCAAAGTCTCGCCAAGTAACTGCGCTAACTTTCAGAACTCGCCATTCGGATGCTTTTTCACCTTCGGAAACTGGTAAATAGTTAACGCCTGCTTCGAATCCATCAATTAAGTTCCCTAGTGGCTTTTCTTCCCATTTTTTACTTCCAAACATCTCCACAAACACCGACTGCAAATACGACTCGCCCAACCGTCCGGCGTAGCGGCGCAGGCGGCGCAGCCGGTCCGCCTGCCCCAGCCGGGCGGCGATGCGGCGTTGTTCGGGGAGGGGTGGGAGGGGGATTATCCATTCTTCGACGGTTGTTTGACGAATTGAGGGTGGGTTTCCAGTGTTTGCAAAATCACTCAGGTTCTTGTTCAATAATAGATAATACAAAAAACTCGAGAGCAATTTTTCTCCCGGAATTAGAGCCATTACATTGTTATCAACACAGGAAGGGCGCACTAAAAATCGTTTCTTGTTTGTTGCAATAGCAGCGCCAATTTTTGGAAATATAATTGTTCCAGCAGGAAGAGCAATGGCCCTCAATTTGATGCGCGTGATTTCTGAAATACTATGTTGAAATACCCGCATCTCTTTTTCGTTGCCGAGGGAGTTCATATCCCCAACCTTGAAAAAAGGATATTGCTGATCAATCACACCTTGATAAGTGAGTGGGAATCCTGCTCCACCCTCAATACGGCATACTTCACCAAGATGCACCAATCTTTGAGAAATTGTCACCATTTGAGCAATTTCTCCATCTCTTTGATCTCCTCTGCTATCACCTGCTTCCGTTGGGGCGAAGCATCTGCCCCATGATCGCATCTCGCGGCAGACCTTCCGTGGGCAGTATTGGCGGGCGCCGTTGCCGGTCCCGTTTTAGCGTTTATTCTCATCGTCGTTTTCCCAATTCAGCGGATTACTCACGATGTAAGCGGATTTGGCGGCGTAATCTTCATCGTTGCAGATGATGTGTTCGTAATAATTGCCTTGCCAGATCCCCGTGGTCCCATCCAGTTCGCGCCGCGCGCAGCGGGTGACGGACGCCTTGTATGTGCGCACGATGGTCGGTATTGATCCAATAACGGGCTTCTGGAATCGTTCGGTGGGCGTTTCGGTGGGTGTTGGGGCGCGATGATCCGTTGGGGCGCGATGATCCGTTGGGGCGCGATGATCCGTTGGGGCGCGATGATCCGTTGGGGCGCGATGATCCGTTGGGGCACGATTATCCGTTGGGGCGCGATGATCCGTTAGGGTGCGATGATCCGTTGGGGCGCGATGATCCGTTGGGGCGCGATATATCGTGCCCCAACCGCCGTCATCCTCGGTCAAAATGATCATCCCATGAACATGATTCGGCATCACCACGAACGCGCCCAATTGAACCTGGGGGAAATGATCGGGGATGGCGCGCCAATTTTGATCGGCAATTCGGCCCAATTCGGACAGGCGCACCTCGCCGCCCACCACCTCGCCGAAGATGCACGCCCTCTGCCACGCCACCAGCGTGACAAAATACGCCCCGGGTTGCGAATAATCATACCCCTTCAGGCGGATCGAACGGCGGTGGTGCGTCGCCGGGTCAAAGCGCATCCTGGCTCTCCAGCATCTTCCTCAGCGCCTCGATCTCCTCCCCTATCACCTGCTCCAATTTCGCCATCCTCTCCAGCGTCACCCTGGGCGCCGCGTGCCACGCCTCGTCCGCCTCCAGCGGGCGGTAGCGGCTGGCCGAAAGATCGTACTTGTTCGCCCGCACCTGCTCCTTCGTCACCCAGAACTGCCGCCTCAATTGCTCCATCTCCGCCTGCAGCGGGGCGATCTGCGCCTCCAGCGCGGCCAGCGCCTGCTGCGCCGCTTTCAGCGGCCCGGCCTCCCCCTCGCCGTTGGCGATCACGTTCTCGAACGTCAACCGGTTGATCTCTGCCAGCCATTGCCGGCGCTCTGCCTTCATCGGCGCCAGCGCCGCGCGCAGTTGCTCCACCCGTCGCGCCCGCCCTTCCAGGAAGGCCGCCTCCTGGCGCTTCTGCCAGCAGGTCACCACGTCGGGGATATCGTTGTGCGCCCCCGGCGTGCGCTTGTCGTCCAGCGAAAAGCCGTCGCCTGCCATATCGTAGAACCAGATCTTCTCCGTCTTCGCCCCGCGGGTGAAGAACAGCACCGCCGTCGAGACCCCCGCATACGGCTTGAACACCCCCGAGGGCATCGAGACCACCCCGTCCAGGCGGTTTTCCTCGATCAGGCGCTTGCGCAGCGCCACGTGCGCCTTGCTCGAGCCGAACAGCACCCCGTCCGGCGCGATCACCGCGCAGCGCCCGCCCATATCCAGCACCCGCAGGATCAGGTGCACGAAGAGCAGCTCCGTCTTCGTCGTGTCGCCGGGAAGCGTCGGCGAAACGTCCCCCTTGTCGATCGCCCCTTTGAAGGGCGGGTTCATCAGGATCACATCGTAGTCGCGCTCGTCGCTGAACGCCTTCGAGAGCGTATCCGTGTAGAAGAACTGCGGCGCCTCGATCCCGTGCAGCATCAGATTCATCGAGCCGATGCGCAGCATCGTCATCCCCGAGTCGTTGTCGAAGCCGCGCAGGAACTTGCCCGAGGCGATGAACTTGTGCTCGGCCTCGCTCAGCAGGTCGCCGATCAGGTGGTGGGGAAGCCCTTCCGCGTCGTATTCCAGGATCCCCGGCGAAGTGTGCCTCTCCAGGATATGCTGGTACGCGTTGACCAAAAAGCCCCCCGTGCCCGCCGCCAGGTCGCCGATGCGCTCCGTCGGCCGCGGCGCGATCATCTGTACCATCATGCGGATGATGTGGCGCGGCGTGCGGAACTGCCCGTTGCGCCCCGCCGTGTTGAGCTTGCTCAGCAGGTATTCGTACAGGTCGCCCTGCACATCCTGGTTCTGCTGGCTGATCTCCATCTGGTCGATCAGCTTGCACGCCTCGATCAGCAGGCTGGGCTTGTTGATCTTGCACTCCGCGTTCGCCATGTAGCGCTCGAAGGAGCTTCCCGCCTCGCCCAGCGTGCGGAACCAGGGGAAGATCGTCTCCTTCAGGTGCGCCAGGGCTTTTCCCGCCTCGTACCTCGTCCACTGCCCCCAGCGCAATTCTTGGGTCAGTCCAGGGGTATAACTTTTCCCCAGCTTCTTTGCTAATTTTTCGTGTTGGTTCTCCGCGTCGTCCAGGCGCTTGAGGAAGAGCAGATAAGAGAACTGCTCGATCGCGTCCAGCGGGTTGGTCAGCCCGCCCGACCAGAACTTGTCCCACAGCGAGTCGACTTGCGAGCGGAGTTTAGGGTCAGTGAGCATAGGCTATTGCTTTCCAATATACTGCACGCCTTCAATATCTTTGAAGTGCACATCCTGCGTCCACAGCGCTGCCTCATAGGCGCGGGCGGTAGCCAGGATGATGCTGTCGGCCATCGCCAGCTTATGCCGCATCGAAATCTGCGCCGCATCCAGAGCAATCTCGCGATCCAGGTCAATGATCGCGCCATAAGACATGACCCCCACGGCTTGCAAGGCGCTTTCTTCTCCCAGCTCTTGCGCCAGCCGCTTGAAAACTTCGTAAACGCAGATCGAGGGGACGAGTAAATGCGCTACATCTTGAATGGGGGCAGCAAAGAACTGCGCATTTCCTCCATTGGCAAAATACGCCACCCAGCCAGAGGAATCGACCACGTTCATCAGCGCTCCTCATCCTCTTCTTCGCGAAGGTTGTCGGTATTAATTCCTTTGAACATTCCCCGGGCCTCCTGGATCGGCGGCACAATAATCAGCCGGATGCTCTTTTGATAGGGAATGAACATCACCTTTTGCCCTGGCTTCAGGTTGAATTGTTCGCGCACCTGGCGCGGGATCACGATTTGATACTTGGACGAGATTGTCGTCAAGGCGTCCATTTTTTACATCTCCTTATCGTTGCCTAAACGTAAGACAATTATACCGCTAATTGGCCGGTAAAGGCTACAATCTCGTCGATCTCCCCCTCCGTAAACCACCTGTCCACCGCATCCGCCCCAAAATTGGTCAGCGGCGGCTCGTACAGGTCAGCTACCTCCAGCCGCCTCTTCTGCACGAACACGCTCTGCACCGCGCGCAGGAAGCGGATCTGGTCGGCGTTGAAGTTGTGCGCCGTGATGTACGCCTCGAACTGGCGCTGCACCAGCGCGTGGTAATCGGGAAGGGCGTCCATCTCCAGCACCTGGCGGGCAAAGGCCAGGAAGTTATCCACCTTCAGCCCGTAAGCCTTGCGGATGTTCTCCGGCGAAAGCTCCAGCTCGCCGCCGCCTAGCTCGCTCTGCAGCGTGCGCTCCAGCGCCAGCAGTTGCCAGTCGTCCACCGCCTCCCCCCGCTGGATCGCCTGTACGGTGGGGTGGCTTGCCGCCAGGTCGAGGATGCGCTGCTCCACCCGGCGGCGGTACTCCGCCACGTACACCTGCTCGCCGGATTGGGTGAGCAGGATGTAGCCGCTGAGCGCGATGAAATCGGGCAGGTCCAGCATCAGGAAGGTGTCGGGGCGCTTCTTGTACTTCATTTGCTCCGCCAGTCCGTCGCGCACACGGTTCAGTTCGGCAGGCGAAGCGTTACCCAGCGCCTCCGGGTTGCACAGGCGCACCAGCGGCTGCAATTGGGGATCCTGGTGCACGAAGGAAGGCAGCAGAGCGGCGTCTTCGGCGATGGATTGGATCGTCTGCGCCGCGTCCTTGCCCGTGCGCCGCAGCCACTTCAGCCGCTCGATCTTACTGGTGAAGGTCGCCGCCGCCACATCCACATCCGGCACCAGGCGCAGGTGCGGCGCTACCTTGAGCTTGAGGAATTCCAGCTTGCTCGGCACCAGGTGGTACCAGAAGCCGTCCTGCCAGGCTTCTTCGATCTCCGGCAGCACGCGCTTCAACGTGAACGAAGCGGTCGGCAGCGCGGCGATCTGGCCGCGCAGGTCCGCGATCACCTGCTGGCAGTCGGGGGAGTCTTGCTCGCCCAGGTAGGTTTCCAGCAGGCGCAGGCGGGTGTTGAAGATCGTCACCAGCACCGGCATCGACGTATCCGCCACTTCTTTGGCCTCTTTGCTGAAGTTGTTCTCCCAGAAGTCGATGATCAGGAAGCCCTTCTTTTCGCCGCCGGGGAGCCAGTCGAAGTGAGTACAGGCCGCCTGGCAGCGTGTGCCGCGCCCGATCATCTGCTGCAATTTGATCGGCGACTGCACCGGCTTCATGAACACCAGGTTCACCGCTTCGGGCGCGTCGATGCCGGTGTCCAGCATATCCACCGAGATGGCGATGCGCGGCTGCTCCTTCTTCTTGAACGCATCCACCAGCGTGCCGCGGTATTCGGATTTATACGTGATCACCTTTGCCATGCCGGGGAACTTCGGGTACATTTCGTCGAAAACTTCTTGCAGGCGCAGGGCATGATCTTGGGTCATCGCAAAGACGATCGTCTTGCCGGGGTACTGCCCCGAGGCGTCTTTGAGGCACACCTCCATGATCTCCGCCCACTGTTTGCGCAGCGTGTCACGGTTGCTCACGCTGCGCTCGATCTCGGTGCCCTCGTAATCCAGGTCGTCTGGGTCGATGCCCTGCTGGATCAGGCTGTTGCGGTCTTCCTCGCTCAAATCCACGCCGTGGATGCCCGCCCGCTGAAACTTTGTGCGCGCCGAGTACAGGTCGAAATCCACCAGGTAACCGTCTTTGATCGCCTGCTCGTAGGTGTAGAGGTAGCTGGGCTTGCCATCCGCGCAGTCAAAGGCCAGGAAAGTGTCGCGGTCGATATAATTGGCCGGGGTGGCGGTCAGGCCGATCTGCCGGCCATCGAAGTATTGCAGCACTTCGTTGAACTTGTTGAAGATCGAGCGGTGCACTTCATCGAAGACGATCAGGTCGAAGAACGCTGGGGAGAACTGTTCGAAGATATTGCTGATCGTCTGTAGCGTCACCGCGTATAGGCGCTGGGCTTTGTCCACATCCCAGGAGTGCAGTCGGGTGCACGGCTCGTTGGGGATGAACTTCTCGAAGCCGTCGCTTTTGGCTTGCTCCACCAGCGCGTCGCGGTCGGCGACGAAGAGCACCCGGCGCGCCTGGTTGGCGCGCAGGAAGACATCGATCAAGCCCATCGTGGTGCGCGTCTTGCCCGTGCCGGTCGCCATCACGATCAGCGCTTTGCGCTTCCCCGCCGCGAAAGCCTCGCCCACCCGGCGGATCGCCTCGTGCTGGTACGCGCGGTCCACGATGCGCTGGTCGATCTCGATCGTGTTCAGCGGGCGTCCCTGCTGGCGGGTGAAGAGCAGGTTTTCCAGGTCTTCGCGGGTGAAAAAGCCCGCCACCATGCGCTTTGGCGCCATGCCGACATCGACAAAATAGGTTTCCAATCCGTTTGCCAGGAAGCCAAAGGGGCGGAAGGACTGGTGTTTCTCGATCTCGCCCACGTAGTATTCCAACTGCGCTTCGGCGAGACGCACATCCACCACCGTCTTCTTCGCCTCCACCACCGCCAGCACATCGCCGTTCTCGCGCAGCAAGACGTAGTCGGTCACCCCGTTCCACGGTTCGGCGTCGTAGCCGTCCACCGGGATTTCGATGCGCACCCGTGTATGGTCGCGCATCAGCCAGCCCGCCTTCTCCAGCGCCGGGTCGATCAGCTCTTTGCGCGTTTCCGCTTCGGATATTTTATGCATGCCATTTCCCACATCATGCCAGAGATTGCCGCTGTCCGATAGGACGTGTTCAGTATAGCACATTTTATCGGCGTGGGCTCATCGACGCCATCCGCCCCGGTTTGTGTCACCCGCGACGCTCTCTGTCGCCCCCCGCCCCTACCGTCCTCCCCGCCGCGAAGGGGCACGGTGAATCAATAATGGATCACCGTCATGTGATCCCTCCGCCGTGCCCCAACCATCCAGCCCCTCCCATCTGTCATCCTTCACACGCCCTGGCATCCCTGCCCCAAATAGTTGTTGACATGGAGTCTGCGAATTGCTACACTATTCACAGGTTTGTATGAATGATCCCAACCATCCAGGAGGAACTATGACCATTCTTGTCTGTTTAGCAGGGGCAACGGGATGGGCAGGCTCGGCGCTTGCCCACGCGATTGCCCAAGCGGAGGATATCCAGCTTGTGGCGGCGGTGAGCCGCACGTATGCCGGGCACAACCTGGGCGAGGTGCTGGGGGAGCCGCGCCTGGCATGCCCGGTCTATGCCACCGCCCAGCAAGCGCTTGCCCATCCCTGTGATGTGTTCTTTGACTACACCAAGCCCGACGCAGCCAAAGCCAACGTGCTGGCTGCGCTGCAGCAGGGAGCGCATGTGGTGATCGGCACCTCCGGCTTGACCGACGCTGATTATGCCCAGATTGCGCTGGCAGCGGAACAGCAAGGACGCGGCGTGCTGGCGGTGGGCAATTTTGCCATCACCGTTGTGCTGCTGCAGAAGTTCGCCGAGATTGCCGCCCGCTATATCCCGCAATGGGAGATCATCGACTACGCCCATGACGATAAAAAGGACGCGCCCAGCGGGACGGTGGGCGAATTAGCCGCCCGCCTGTCGAAGATCCGCCCCTCGGAGCTGACCATCCCCCTGGAGCAAACCCAGGGCTCGCCGGAGGCGCGCGGCGCGCGCCTCGCTGGCTCGCAGGTGCATTCCATCCGCCTGCCCGGCTACACCATCTCAGCCGAGATTATCTTCGGCCTGCCTGGGCAGTTGCTCTCCATGCGCCATGATTCGGGCAGCAGTGCGCAGCCCTATGTGGGCGGGGCGCTGCTGGCGATCCGCAAGGTGAGCTCGTTCAGCGGCTTGCGCCGCGGGCTAGACAGCGTGCTGGATTTGGCTTAGAAGGGCGAATTCACAGGGTGAACAGGATGTAAGGATAAAGGATGTGGGGGTGTCCAAAAAGAAAAAACCAAAGGAATAATATGCACCCAGTGGGGGCCGGGCTTCGCCCGACCCCCACTGGTGTGCATTAATTTCCTTCCTTCGGTTCTTTTTGGACTGCCTCGTTTGTTTGCTGGATGGGGGCAAATCGAGATTCGCAGCCATGCTTTTACCCAAGTCGGGGTAAAATTTAGGTGGACGGCATGAGATACCACCACGATGCTGAGGGACGTATGCGATGACAGCCAAAACGAGAAAAGTGGAATCCAACCGCTATGAAAAGACCACCGGGCGGGTGACGGCAAAAGAATTGTCCATATTGCTAAAGGTGAGCAGTGCGCTGGCTTCGACGCTGGATATCGGCGAGGTGCTGCAAATTGCGATTGAGAGCACTACGGGGGTGTTGGGGATTGGCACGGGGGCGATCTACACCTTGGAGGACGGCGATCTCTACCTCGGTGCGACCACCCCGCCGCTGCCAGCGGAGTTCCCCGAAGAGCTACGCCGGGCGCACCTGAACGACCACCCGCATATCCAAGAGGCTGCGCGGACGAAAGGCCCCGTGTACCTGGAGGATGCGCGCACGGCTGCGCTCAGCCCGGCGGAAAGGATCGTGGCGGAGGCGCGGGAGCTGGTTTCGATCCTGTATTTCCCATTAATCCTGAAGGAAGTAGTGAGGGGGGTGTTCATCGTGGGCACGCATGTTCAACCCCGGCATTTCAGCCAGGCAGAGATCAATCTGTGCTATATCCTTTCCTACCAGGTGTCGCTGGCGATCGCTAACGCCCAGTTGTATACAGAGGCGCAGCAGGCGCTGACAGAGCTGAGCCGCGCCTACGATGCCACGCTGGAGGGGTGGTCACGGGTGCTGGATATGCGCGACCATGTGACGGATGTTCACACGCACCGCGTGGCTGACCTGACGGTGAGGCTGGCAAACAGGATGGGCATCCCCGAGGCGGAGCTGGGGCATATCCGCCGTGGGGCGCTGCTGCATGATATCGGCAAGATGGGCATCCCCGACGCCATCTTGCAAAAAGCGGGTGTGCTGACGGAGAGCGAACGCGCCATCATGCAAACACACCCCGAAAAGGCGCAGCAAATCCTTTCGCAGATCGACTACCTCATCCCCGCGCTGGATATTCCCTACTGCCACCATGAGAAGTGGGACGGCACGGGCTACCCGCGTGGTTTGCAGGGGGAGGAAATCCCCCTGGTTGCGCGCATCTTTGCTGTGGTGGATGTGTACGATGCGCTGACCTCGGACCGGCCCTACCGCAAAGCCTGGAAGAGGGAGGATGTGCTGGCGCATCTCCGGGAACAATCGGGCAAGCACTTTGACCCGCAGGCAGTGAGGGCGTTTTTTGAGATGATGGGGGAAGAATAGTGGTGGATTTTATGGGGCGGGTTATAAAATGTTGGCAGGCAGATCGAACAAGCGAGTGACGAGGGGGGAATAGAGCAGACTGTAGTGGACCCCAAAAACTGGACACTTTTTAAGGGTTTAAAAGGGAGTGCTCTCCACCGTCGCTGGTGCCGATAACATCCAGTA
>JAFGBV010000294.1 GCA_016932955.1 Anaerolineales bacterium
GCCGAGGAGTATGAGGTGCGCCTGGGCGCCAGCCTGGGTGACGATGCAGCTTGTTTGCCGCCAGAGGTCCGCCTGACATCTAAAGGGGGGGATTGGTTCCGCTTCCAGTGCGACCTGCCGCGCCAGCAGATCCCACAGGTCGTGCAATACCTGGTCGAACATGAGCTGCCGGTGCTCGAATTGTACGAAGTACCTCGCAGCCTGGAGCGGGTCTATTTGCAGGCGGTGAACGCGCCCACCAATGGGTCAAATGGACGTGGTGTATTGAGCGAGAAAGGTCAGGCGAACGATGCGCTCTAGCTTCCAACCCGTGTGGATCGTGGCCTGGCGGGAGACGCGCGACCAGTTACGCGACTGGCGCATCATCATTCCGATCGTCATCCTGACCCTGTTCTTTCCCTTCCTGATGAACTTCACCGCCGGGCAACTGTTGGATTTCATGGAAAAGTATGGCGCGGTGCTGGTGGCTGACCGTTTCATCCCATTCCTGCTGATGATCGTGGGCTTTTTCCCAATCACCACCTCACTGGTGATCGCGCTGGAGAGCTTTGCCGGCGAGACCGAGCGCCACAGCATCGAGCCGCTGCTGGACAGTCCGCTGGCTGATTGGCAACTCTACATGGGCAAGCTGCTGGCCTCATTGGTGCCGCCGCTGCTGGCGAGCTACCTGGGCGTAATTGTTTACCTGATCGGCATTTACCGCACGACGAACTGGCGCGCCGAGCCGTTGTTCATGCTCCTGGTCATCATTTTGGTGGCAGTACAGGCGCTGGTGATGGTCAGCGGGGCGGTAGTGGTCTCCACGCAGACCACCTCGGTGCGCGCGGCCAACCTGCTGGCCTCGTTCATCGTGGTGCCGATGGCGCTGCTGATCCAGGGCGAGAGCGTGATCATGCTATGGGCAAATTACAACGTGCTGTGGTGGGCGGTGCTGGGGCAGGTGATCCTGGGCGGGCTGCTGGTGCGCATGGGACTGGCACATTTCAACCGCGAGGAGCTGCTGGGGCGTGAGATCGATGTAATCAATTTCCGCTGGGCAGGGCGGGTTTTCTGGCGGGCTTTTGTTGGCAAGGCGCGCAACCCGCTGGATTGGCTGCGGCGAGAAGTGCCTGCCAGCCTGCAGCGGTTGGCTTTGCCGGTGCTGATCGTGGCCCTGCTGCTGCTGGGCTCGATGTGGTTAGGCACTACCCTGGTCGAGCGCCTGGGTATTTCTCCAAACCTGATCAACCTGGATGAGCTTGGCGCATTGGATACACAGGTGTTGGATGAGCTCAAGGGGGTGGGGTTCTTCAGCGTGCTGGGCGCCTCGATGGTCTGGCTGCATAACCTGAGGGCGGTGTTGATCGCCTGTGCGGTGGGTATGTTCACCTTTGGTGTGGGAGGCATCTTGATCTTGATGCTGCCGCTGACGCTGATTGGCTTCCTGGCAGGCTCTGCCGGATTGGCAGGCATCGATCCACTGACCTTCATTGCTGCCTTTACCATGCCGCATGGGCTGCTTGAGATCCCCGCCATGATCCTGGCGGGGGCGGCAATCTTGCAGGTGGGGGCGACATTTGTGACACCTGCGCAGGGTATGTCCATTGGGGAGGCCTGGCTGCACGCCATGGCAGACTGGGCGCGCATCACGCTGGCGCTGGTGGTGCCTTTCTTCCTGGGGGCAGCGCTGCTGGAGATGTTCGTCACACCGCACTTTGTGGTGATGTTGTTAGGCAGGTAAGGGTCTACCAACCCTCCACGAAGGGCATCCACTCCAGATTGTCTTTCAAGTGGCGCCCAAACAGATATTCCGCTGAGGCGGGCGGTTCGCCGGGGATGCGCAGCAGTTGCATCTGCGCCTGCTCGATGGTGCGGCCTCCCTTGTGGTGGTTGCAGGAAGGGCAGGCAGCTACCAGGTTCTCCCAGGTGTGCATGCCGCCCAGGTGGCGGGGGATGACGTGGTCGACTGTCAGTGAGAGGGTGTGCTTGCCGCAGTACTGGCAGGTGTAGTTGTCCCGTCGAAGGATTTCGCGCTTCGACAGCTTGACGTGCGGCCGCGGACGTTTGATCATCTTCTCCAGGCGGATGACCGATGGGCGGGGGTAGTTGTGGGAAACCGTTTTGATCACCCCCCGGCCGTTCAAGATCAGGCTGGCCTTTCCGCCGAGGATAAGTGAGATGGCCCGGCAGGTCGCACAGACATGGATGGGCTCAAAATTGGCATTGAGCACCAATACCGGTTCGTGCATTTCTGCCTCCAATGGGCTGAATTATACCAAAATTCTCAATCAGGCTTGCTGCAGAATTTGCTCGATCTCCTGGGCGTGCTCGATCTCGTGATGCACGAAGATGTTCACCAATTGGGCTACGGTGATCTCGCTCCCCCAGGGGGCAATGAAGGGCTGCGCATATTTTTCGTCGGACAGGCTAAGGATCAGCTCTTTGAGTATCAGGCGGGTGGCTTCGAATTCCATGCGGGTGGTGGTGAGCGGAAGGGCCTCGCGCGTGGTGACCGTTTCAGCGTTGTAGTAATCGATGCCGCGCGGGGCGGTCACGGCGGGCACCTCGCCGCGGGCGTGGGATTGGATGGAGGCGATCACCGCATCATCCCACCCAGCGACGTGGTCGAGCACCTGTTTGAGCTTCCAGGTGGGGTAGATTTCTTTCTTATCGTCGACGCGGGATAGGACATCGTTCAGCCGCTGGCGGGCACTGTTTAATTCGGCGATCAGTTGCTGCTTGTCCATGGGTCACCTGTCTCGTGATATCGGGATACATGATGGTAGCACGAGGCGGCTTTTTCTGTCAACTGCTCATCGGATGAAAATATTATATAATATCCCCATGCAGGTGCGGCGATATTCTCGGAACATCCCATTGATCTTCCTATCGCAGGTACTGTACAGCCTCATGCTCTACGCGCCAACCTGGGTGATTTTCCTGCAGCGCAATCATGGGCTAAGCCTTCTGCAAGTCACGCTGGTGGATCTGGCATTCTGGCTGACCATGGCGGTGACGGAAGTGCCGAC
>JAFGBV010000295.1 GCA_016932955.1 Anaerolineales bacterium
GGGGTAAAAGAAAACTCCGGTTCTGGCAGATTGGCTGCCAAAACCGGAGCGTTGATTGTGGGATATCGTTGTAGTTTGGGTTATTCCTCCTTCGGGTTACTCCAAATCGATAACTGGCCTGGCTGGACGATATTGCTTCGTTTACCAGCGGACCTTCTCCCAGCAGCCGCTTTGGCTGCCTGGTGTTCCAGCACCCATTCCTGCCAGGTCTTGGGCTTGACAGGGATCAGCACCGGACTGATCTCGGTCGGGCAGCCCATGGGCGAGTGCCGTTGGACTTCGTCCAACTTACACACCCGCATCTCGTCCGCAAAGAGCGACTGCAGGTCGTCCAACTCCGCGCCGCGCAGCACTTCGCGCGCCAGCTCTGTGATGAAATCACCTTCCTCAACGGGCACGATCGCGCCACCGACCTCATCACCATACAAGGTTTGGGCAGCCCGCATCTTGCGACCCATCAAGGCCAGCGCCTGAGCTTCCATAGCATCTTTGTAGACTGCGAACACGGCTTTAACAGGCTGGGTCTGTCCCAAGCGCCATACCCGCCGAAGCGCCTGCCACAGCGTGTAGTAGGGTAGGAAAGTGGCGAGTTACCTTCGCAGGCACTTTTCCACAGACCCCCCCCCGAACCGGGATTCCTTCCCGCTCAAGAGATCAAACTCCCAGACTGGATCGGGTCGAGCCTGACGTTAGCCCGAAAACCAGAACAATCTATCTAAAGGGGTGTGCGGGATGAAATGTGACCGCTGCGGCGAAGATATCCCTGCCGGAGATGAAATGGATCACTATGGGGAAACCTTGTGTGAGGAATGCTACATGCGGGCGCTCTCTCCGGCGCGAGCCTGTGACCCGTGGGCGGTGCGCAGCGCACAAACCTTGTCCCAACTCGATGAGGATTATTCAACCCTGAGCGAGACCCAAATGAAAATCTTGCAAGTTTTAGAAGAGACCGGTGGGGTCGCAGCGGAGGTGATTGCCGAAAGACTTGCGCTAAGCCTGCCCGAATTGGAGAGGAAACTTGCTACGCTTCGCCATATGGAAAAAGTGCGTGGCAGGATGCAGGCCGGTAAAAAGGTTGTGTGCCTATGGGAGGCGTGAAAGGCGAAACACCCTTTGTAATTCTGTCCGCTGTCTGGGACAGTCGTTGAGCTTCCTTGATAGCGTTTTCACTGGGGTAGTGATTGGTTGGGTGTTACATCATGATGCTCCAGGTGTGCCGGCCGCTGCAATTTTGGGCGAGGTTGCCAGGGTGATGGCTTCATCCGGGCGGTTATTGTCTATTGAGCCGCTTTCCGATGACTTCGATACACAGAAATGGTGCAGTCTGGTTGAATCAGCCGGGTTCGAGGTGGAGAAACTGGTGGAGTTCTTCGATTTACCAAAGTCCAAGAAAAAGAGCGAAAAATATGCTTGTCTGGTGGCAGTACGTCGCTCCAGTTGAAAATAAGAGATCAACATGCCCCAACAAATATCAATTGTCGAAAATATGATGGGCGCAAATGACCGCTTGGCGCTGCAAAACCGGGCTAGGTTGGATGATTACAGGATATTTGCAATTAATGTCATGGCCTCCCCAGGAGCGGGTAAGACCAGCCTGATCTTGCGCACAATTGAAGCGCTTAAGGATGTTTGTCGTATCGGTGTTATTGAAGGTGATACGGCTCCAGTCACAATCGATGCTGAAAAGATACAATCTGCAGGCATCCCCGCGGTGCAGATAAATACGGGCGGCGGCTGTCACCTGGATGCCGTGATGGTCCAAGAGGGGTTTGCAGGGCTGGAGCTGGAAGAACTTAATCTATTGATCGTAGAGAATGTAGGCAACCTGATTTGCCCGGCAGCTTTCCAAATAGGCACGCACGCCAACATCCTGGTCGCCTCAGTGCCAGAAGGAGACGATAAGCCATATAAGTATCCAGGCATTTATCGAGGGTTGCAGGCATTGGTACTGAACAAAATCGACCTGCTTCCCTATGTGACGTTCGACATCGACTATTTCCGCCAGGGTGTGGAAGTTCTGAATCCAGGATTAGCTTTCTTTCCACTGTCCTGCACAACTGGTGATGGATTTGAAATCTGGCTGACCTGGCTGAGGCAACAGTTGGACAAGTCAAGATGATTTGTACTCGTTTTCTGGATCCATTGATAGGCTAAGGAGTTGAAGCAAATGAACGAACTCGAGAAATTGAGAGTGTTGATCCCTCATTGGATTGAGCATAACGAGGAACATGTACAAGAGTTCCTGCGTTTTCTCGAAGCAGCCGGTGATGCAGCAGCGGATCTGAACAAAGCCGCCGAGCAAATGATGCTCGTCAACCAGGCTCTGGCTGGTGCTTTAGAAAAATTGGGAGGGGGGACTGATCACAAGTTAGAGCACATTCATCATTAACGCGATACATGATGTTACTCTTCCTTCTTCGTGGTTCTCATGCTAGACTCTAGCAGTGATACCGGGTAACTGCACAGGCAAGAGATAACTTGAATGGGGGATAATTTTGAACGACCGCGGCTTTGCAGAATTACCCGGCAAGCCGTTGTTGCAAAAATGGCTGAGAATTTTGGAGGCTTTAGAAAGCTAAAATTTGGTGATTAATATGCAGTCTATCTACCTTGATTACAATGCCACCACCCCCATTGCGCGAGAAGCCGCTGAGGCAATGATGCCTTTTCTCCACGAGCATTTTGGGAACCCATCCAGCAGCCATCCATACGGGGCAGTGGCAAAACGTGCGGTTGAGACCGCCAGGGCACAGGTGGCGGCGCTGTTGGGCTGCCGGGCGGCGGAAGTAGCGTTTACCAGCGGCGGGACCGAAAGCAATAATTATGCCATTAAGGGTGTGGCGCTTGCCCACCGGGAACGCGGCAACCACATCATCACTTCAGCAGTGGAGCATCCGGCTGTGATTGAAGTCTGCAAATGGTTGGAAACGCAAGGTTTTCGCATAACAGTCTTGCCGGTTGATGTTTACGGTTCAGTAGATCCTGCCGATCTGGAACGCACCATCACGCCAGAAACAATCCTAGTCAGCGTGATGCATGCCAACAATGAGGTTGGCACGATCCAGCCGATTGCCGCCCTGTCTGTAATTGCCCATCGCGCCGGGGTACTCATGCACACCGACGCTGCCCAATCGTTGGGAAAAATCCTAGTGAATGTGGATGCGCTGGGGGTGGATCTGCTCTCTATCGCGGGTCATAAAATCTATGCGCCAAAAGGCATCGGTGCACTGTATGTGCGCAGCGGCACGCAACTCGCCAAGCACTTGCATGGAGCGGAGCAAGAAGCCGGTCGCCGTCCTGGCACCGAAAACGTGCTGGAAATTGTTGGCTTGGGCAAAGCCTGTGAATTGGCGCAGCACAACCTGGAGAAAAATGCCGCCCATTTCCGCAGCATGCGCGACAGACTTCACCGGGCTTTGCTGGATGAGCTGGGTGAGGATTCCGTCCGAATGAACGGACACCCTGAAGAACGCCTACCCAATACCCTCAGCTTGAGTTTTCGGGGCGTGGAAGCCAATACCTTGCTGGCAGAAATCAACGATAAAGTCGCTGCCTCCGCTGGTGCGGCTTGCCATGCTGATCAGGTGGATGTCTCCGCCGTGCTACAAGCGATGCAAGTTCCAACCGATTGGGCGATGGGGACAGTGCGGTTTTCGGTGGGCAGGGGGACTACCAGCGTAGAGATAGATCGAGCGGCAGAGGTTGTGATTGCAGCAGTGAAGCGCTTGCAGCCAGAAGGAGCACTATCTTTCACACTCAACATACCTGCTGAGGGCGAATACAAGCTGACGCATTACACACATGGCATGGGCTGCGCCTGTAAGCTGCGCCCGCAAGCCTTGGAAGAAGTGCTGGCATCACTACCTTTACCGGTTGATCCAGCGGCGCTGGTGGGCAGTAACACCTCCGACGATGCCGCTGTTTACCGCATCGGCGATGAGCTTGCCATTGTGCAAACGGTGGATTTTTTCACCCCGATCGTGGATGATCCCTACCTATTCGGAGCAATTTCTGCCGCAAATTCTCTCTCAGATATTTATGCCATGGGAGCGCAACCGCTGTTTGCCCTGAATATCGTTGGCTTCCCAGATAAACGCCTTCCGCTTAGTGTTCTGAAACAGATTTTGCGCGGCGCGCAAGATAAGGCAACGGAGGCAGGTATTCCAATTTTGGGCGGTCATACGGTGGAAGATACCGAACCGAAATTTGGACTTGCTGTTACCGGTGTTGTACACCCCAACAAGGTTATCCGTAATAGCACTGCCCAGCCAGGTGATGTGCTCATCCTGACCAAGCCACTCGGCACAGGGATTATCGCCACAGCGGTCAAGCAGGGGTTGGCAAGCTCCGAGGTCGCTCGACAGGCCGTAGAGGTGATGGCAGCCCTCAACCGCGCAGCCTGTGAAGCCATGCTAGCGGTGGAGACGCACGCCTGCACCGATATCACAGGCTTTGGTTTGCTCGGTCACTTACACGAAATGGCTGCGGGGAGCGGCGTTGATGCGACCATCTCCGCCCAGGCAGTTCCTATAATCCCGGGAGTATGGGATCTGGTTGGAGCAGGCGCCATTCCCGGCGGAACGCGCAACAACCTGGCGCATGTGGAGAAACACGCCACCTTTGCACTGGGCATCTCACGCCTGATGCAGCTTATCCTGGCAGATGCCCAAACATCGGGCGGGTTACTCATCAGCCTGCCAGAAGCGCAAGCAGATACATTGCTGGCAGGCTTGCAGGAACGCGGTGTGAGCAGCGCAGCGCGCATTGGGCAGATACCAAAAAAGGGGGTCGGTCTTCTGCAGGTGGAAACATAACCGGCGAAGATTGATGACATAACATCTGTCGCTCGTCTTTTTTCTCTTTACGGACCTGGAAAATTTGCGGGTTTGCAGTACACGGTTATAGACACAACCGGGAAGGGTCAACATCCTTCCCGGTTGTGCATGTTCCAAATTTGAAGATCAAATTGATGTAATTTTCTTTGGACTTATCGACTCGGCGATTCTTACTCACCGTGGAGTGGGCACCCACCCTCTCTGTTGTTTTCCTCGGCACAGGAGTACAGTGAGCCCCATATAATAAATTACCCGGATACAGTCATTGGGCGAACCTCGACCTCCAGCCTATCCCCCAGGGCATCGCCGGCCACATCTAGATCATAATCATTCTGCAATCCCATCCATAATTGTGGCGACGTGCCGAAGTAGCGCGCCAGGCGTAGGGCGGTATCAGCGGTAATGCGCCGCTTGCCGAGCACAATCTCGTTGATGCGCCGAGGATGTACGCCGATCTCTAACGATAACCGGTTCTGGCTCAAGCCCATAGGCTTGAGGAATTCTTCTAGTAATACTTCCCCAGGATGTACGGGTTTTAGCTTCTCATTCATCATACCTGCTCCTAATGATAATCCACAATTTCCACGTTATAGGCATCCCCATCGATCCATTCAAAGCATATCCGCCATTGATCGTTAATCCGGATGCTGTACTGCCCTGCCCGGTCGCCGCTGAGCTTCTCCAGCTGGTTTGCTGGTGGAATACGCAGATCTTCGAGAGTGACGGCATTATTGAGCATGCGCAACTTGCGGTAGCTCACCTGCTGGATATCTTGGGGCAGCCGGGTTGATCGCAGGCGTTCGAAAATGCGGGCGGTTTCCTTGCTTTTGAAGGATTTGATCATGTGTTTTCAGGAATTATATAACGTATCACGCTAAGCGTCAAGCGTTATAATCCATTCTTCAGGAATGTGCAGGGAAGCAACAAATTCAAAAAGCCCGTAACCGTCCGATATTGGATAGATACAGGCTTTTATTCAAACAATTTACCCACCGTGGAGTGGGCACCCGTTCTTGCCATGAGCATACCCGACCAAGGTTCAGTTGGAAAAGTGCAGGTTTTTGCAATTTAAAGCGATTCGCTCGCTGATTGCACAAAAGTTACGCTAATGCCAGGTGGTCTTTGAGTCCGAGGAACTTACAGACTTATTCATATCGGAATTTTCCTGGACTGCTTTGAAGAGTGCATCGCCCTTCTGTTGCGAGTAAGCCCCTTCTGTGCGACACAAAACATTCCCTTACGTTGCAAGATCAAGATTTATTTATCGCTCCGCGATTTAAGTAATCATTCGCCTGGTTTACGATGAAGCGCTGCTCCTGTTCGTTAATCCGCCGTAAACTGAGCACATTGGGTCCAAGGCGTGGATTGCCACGCAAGAGCTGCTCGTGCTGGATAAGAAAGCCCCAGTACAGGAAATTAAACGGGCAGGCCTCCTGCCCATAACGCAAACTGGGATTATAGCGGCAATCAGCACAATAATCACTCATTCTGTTGATGTATCTGGCTGAGGCGATATAGGGCTTGGTAGCAGTGGCACCTCCATCGGCGTACAAGCCCATGCCAAGCACATTGGGCAGCATAACCCACTCGTAGGCATCGATATAGCAAGCGGTGAACCAATCAGTGACCTGCTGCGGTGAAACACCAGCCAGTAGGCAAAAGTTGCTAACTACCATTAACCGTTCAATATGGTGGGTATAACCATGATTTAAGGCACGCCCGATGACATGTTGCAAGCAGTTCATCTCTGTATTGGCGTCCCAGAAGAAGCCAGGCAATGGGCGAAGGGAATTCCAGAAATTGACTGTTTTCAATGCGGGCATCTGGCGCCAGTACTGCCAATAAATGAACTCGCGCCAACCAATCACCTGACGGATAAAACCTTCGACAGAGGGTAATGAAGCGCGGCCTTCCCAATATCGTGCTTCAACCAGACGGACCATGGGAAGCGGCTCCAAAAGGCCGATATTTATATAGGGGGAGAGCTGCGAGTGGAACAGCGCCGTTGAGCGGCTGCTCATCGCATCTTCATAGGGGCCGAAATTCTTCAGGCGGAAATCTAAAAAATCAACCAGAGCCTGCCAAGCTTGCTGGTGCGTGACTGCCAGGTAAAACCCTTGCGTGGTACCTATGCCGGTAGGATAGCTGGCAACCTCCTGCATCACCTGTTGGGTGATCTCATCGGGTTCAAAGTGCACGCTTCCCGGCGGCAGGGCACCTTTGGGCAGCGGGCGCCGGTTTCGGGCATCGTAATTCCATAGATCACCAGTTGGTTTGCCGTCTTGCTCCATCAGAAGGATGAAGTGCCGTCGCATAGTGCGGTAGAAATTCTCCATTACATAGCGCTTACCGGCCTGCGGCTCAGGGATTGGGTCAAATTGGCCGGATAAGAATTGAGTATTCGGCAGCACTACAACTGGAACTCCGAGGCGCGAATCAAGCCGCTCTTGAAAGCGCCGCCCGGCATATTCACTGGCTGCCATGCAGTAGATCCGATCAGGTCGCCAGGCAGCTATGTGCTTGCGCAGCCCGCTGAGCATATCCGCGGCACGCAAAATCTCCACCGCGTAGCCCTGCTCCTTTAACATAACAGCATAATGACGCATGGCGCTGAAGAGGAGCACCAGCTTCTTGCGCTGGTAGGGCAGCCGGGCAGCTCGGGCGCGGCTCTCCACCAGCACCACATGCAAATGATTTCGCCCTGCTTCGGCCACAGCCGCCATCAGGGCTGGATGCTGCTCTAGAAGTTGGTCACCAAGAATCCAAACCGTAGTACGCATTGTTTTTACAGGCAATAAACAAGGGTCAGCCTCTGCATAACTCAAACGCCCCTACGGACAACAGCTGGATCAGCTACCACCCTGCCGCCGCGCACCGTTGCACCGATCACCAATCCTGCACTAATGAATACCATATTCTTAAAGATGTACTGCCCTTCCAGGGTCGGCGCATAGGGAAAGGCGGTAAACACTTCCTGCGGAAAGAGAAATATTGGCGAGATGGTTCCAAGCATCTGAAGGAACAACAGCAGCAGCGTGGCGCGCATGAAAATACCCAATATAAGCCCCAGGCCAATCAGGCTTTCCCAGACCGCTAATATAAGTATAGAAACATCCGGCGCAATCAAGCCAAAGGTCAAGCGCTCGATCGTACGGGTTGCCAGGTCAGCAGCCAGGCTGAGACCGGGAAAGAACTTAAGGGCGCCAAACCAGAGGAAGACAAGCCCCATACTGATGCGGAGCAATAGAATGCCGTAACGCGCCATCCATTGGGTAATCCGGGCATCCAAATATTTAAAAAGCGAGGTGATGTTTTGTGTCATATGAATAAGCAGTTCAAAATGCAAAAGAGGATATAGATTTATTAAGCTAGTTTCTGGTGCAAAACGCGCACCGATGCACATTAACAATTGACAAAACGAAAGCCTCTCTGGTAAAAGATTTGTTCCGGCAAACC
>JAFGBV010000296.1 GCA_016932955.1 Anaerolineales bacterium
CGCAGATGGTAAAGATGAATGCTGGTTATCTTCATAATCTTGCCTCTCCATGACTGAGAACATAAAAACTGCGCGGGGCAATTCCCGGCAGGTGAACAAAATCGGTCACCAGGTACCCGTTCGCAAACAGGTTTTCGAACAAGTTTGCGCTATGCTCGCGCCATGCCACTGCCAGTTCCATATCAGCAGCCTTCAAAGCCAGGAAATCAGCGGGGATCTCAAGCAGCAAGATCGCCTGCCTACTCTCCAGCGCAGAATCCAGGCCCGCCATCCCATTCGCTGGGCGAGGCCAACCTCCTGGAAAAGCCTCGGATGGGTTGATGATCGAGGCATCCGCGGCCAAGTAATGCGCCAGGTCCAGCGTAAGGCGCGCCCGGCGGCTCAGGCGGCGGTTCACCCGCTTGCTGTTCACCCACCAATCGACCTGGAAGCGGTCAGATCGCAACCCTCGGTTCAGATCGTCTTGCATCTCGCCATAGAAATTGCGCAAATAGGTGTCGCAGACCGCCCCCAGGCGGGTGATATTCAGCCAGGCATTGCGGCTGAGCAAGGGGTCGTAAGTCCAGGTGATGCGATCAATCCCCTGGCGGCGTACCATCTGCCATTGAGCGCGCTTCAGGGCAAATCCAATCCCCTGCCCGCGGAAATCAGGATGCACGCCAAGCATATGCGAATAGTGTTTCAGGCGCGGGCCGTCCGGAGTCTCATAGATCCCCGGAATACCAAACACAAATCCCGCCAGTTGGTCATCAAACCACGCTCCGATCACCAGGCCTCCATTGTGGACAGCCGCGGTCAGGACGTGTGCAGGAACGATATCGACCAAACTACCCGGCCAAACCTGCTGCTGCAAATCCACAATTTTTCCCATCTCCCCTGGTTCTTCCAATATCTTCAGGAGGATTCCAGGCGATAATTTCTGAGCGTTCATGTTTGCATTGCCTCTCATCTACGGCGTAACATCGCCCGCAGGAGCCCCTTGCGCCAGTCCTGACTGCTCAGGTAGTCCAGGTTTTGGTGAAAGCGCGCCGGCATCAGGTTGAATGAACGGATGACCGTGTCCAGCGAGCAGGTACGGTTCACTGCCAGGTAATCCAACCAGTACGAAGAGATCGGCAGGCCGGGAAATAGACCAGCCAAAAAGATAGTCAGGATGCGTAAATATGGAGGAGCGACATGCAACAGCCTGCGCTGGATGCCGATCGTTTCCATGACACAACCCAGGATCTGGTTGAAAGACAAGTATTCTGGCCCACCGATGGAATAGGTCTGGTTGCGGGTGTTGTCATCAAACAGCGACCAGGTGAGACAGGTAGCCAAATCTTCTACCCACAGTGGCTGCAAGAGCACCCGCCCATCATCAGGAACCAAAAAGACAAATGGCGTAGCTGCGACCAGGCGCGCCAGGCCGCCAGTGAAATAATCGCCCAGGCCGTAGACGACTGCCGTGCGCAGGATCGTATAATCCACCTTGCTGTGGCGGATATGTTCCTCAGCAATCGCTTTGGCTTTCAACACCGGGTAAGCCGAGGCGCGATCCGCCCCCAGGTGACTGATATAGAAAATTCGCTCCACCCCGGCTTCCTGGGCTGCACGGGCCACCGCTTGGGTACCCTGAATATCCACAGCCATCAGGTTGCCGCGCGCGCCGTACTGCTCGCTGCCAGCCAGGTGGATTACCGTGTCCACACCGACCATCGCCGAGCGTAAGCCACGCAGGTCAGTAAGGCTGCTCACGGCGACCTCCACAGCCACCCCGCGCGGCAGCGCCGGCGATTGCTTGGATGGGCGGATGAGCAGGCGCATGCCAATCCCACTCTCCACCAGTTGCCGCACCACAGCCTTGCCAATAAAGCCCGTCCCGCCTGTGATCAAGATCATTGGGAGAAATTATAGCACGCTCAATGCCCTTGCCCACTTTCTCAAGATGCTGTATGATTTGCCCATTCTGGCGACAACGCCCACGCTACATTATGGAGCATTCCACATGGAACAATTCTTCACCAAAGATTACACCGGCGAGCCCTTCATCCTGTTTGGTACTGCACATCTCGTGGCACTTACGATTGTAGCCCTGGTGAACATCTTGATTATCGCATTTCGGAACAAGTTCACTGCTTCGCAGAAAATTAAATTTCGCTACACCCTGGCTGTGATTCTGGTGCTCAACGAAACTGCCTGGCACCTGTGGAATTACTTCACCGGGCAGTGGACGATCCAGACCATGCTCCCCCTGCACCTCTGCTCGGTGCTGGTATGGCTGAGCGCTTACATGCTGCTCACGCGTAATTACTATATTTACGAGTTTTCCTATTTCCTGGGCATCGCCGGGGCGTTGCAGGCGCTGCTCACACCGGATGCGGGGATATACGGTTTTCCCCATTTTCGTTTCAACCAGACGATGCTCTCGCACGGGATGATCGTTACCGCGGCCATTTTCATGACTTTTGTGGAAGGATTGCGCCCAACCTGGAAATCGGTGTTGCGCGTCATCCTGATCAGCAACATTTACATGGCGGTGATCTTCGCATTGAACCTGCTCATCGGTAGCAACTACCTCTTCATTGCTCACAAGCCGGCAACCGCCAGCCTGATCGACATGCTCGGCCCCTGGCCGCTCTACATCTTGTGGCTGGAAGTGATCGGTATCGTTCTGAGCCTGCTGCTGTACGCTCCCTATGCCATTCTTGATCTTCGCGCCCCGCGCGCCATTTTTTCTAGCAATCCCTGAAGGAGTCTGTTCATGACACGGTTTACCCCGTTCTTTCTTGCCTTGGCTTTCTTGATTTCTGCCTGCGCGACAGCCAAGCCAGCGCCTACCCTCAGCCCGCCAACATCCGCGCCAATCACTATCAGTGATGCCCTGGGGCGAGAAGTAATCCTCCCCACTGCACCGCAGCGCATCGTCATCACAGGCAAAGCGCTGCTGCTGATCGCCGATGCCATCTATCTCTTCCCCCAAGCGCCAGAGCGCATCGTCGGGCTGGGCAATGCCGGGCAGGGTACCAGCAATTTCATCTCATTGATCGATCCCAGCTATGCTCAGAAAGCAATCCTTGATGACAGCGCCGGTGCAGAGCAGGTTGCCGCGCTTCAGCCTGACCTGGTCATCCTGAAAAGCTACCTTGCTGACTCAGTTGGCAAACCCATCGAAACCCTGGGTATCCCGGTCATTTACGTGGATTTCGAAACTCCCGAACAGTACGAACGTGATCTCGCCATATTAGGACAGATCTTTCAGGATGAAGACCGCGCTGCGCAATTGATCGACTATTACCACTCGACTGCCGATCAAATCCAGCAAACGACCAACCGCGCAGAGCGTAAACCGCGTGTGCTGATGCTGTATTACAACGACAAAGACGGAAACGTTGCTTTCAACGTGCCGCCCCTGGGCTGGATGCAAACCCAGATTGTGGAAATGGCTGGCGGCGAGCCTGCCTGGGCTGAGGCTAACCCCGCCTCCGGCTGGACGCAGGTCACCCTCGAGCAAATCGCCGCCTGGGATGCAGATCAGATCTTTATCATCTCCTACACCAACAACTCCGCCACCGTGGTGGAGGGATTGCTCGCCGATCCCAATTGGCAGGCTTTGCGCGCCACCCAGGAAGGAAAACTATACGCATTCCCTGGTGACCTCTATAGTTGGGATCAGCCAGATACGCGCTGGATCCTCGGCCTCACCTGGCTGGCAGGACGATTTCACCCCGAACTGTTCCCCGGCCTGGATATCACTGCCAAAGCCCAGGGCTTTTACCAGACCCTCTATGGGCTAGACTCTGCATTCTTCGAGCAAAACATCCGCCCGACCATGCACGGCGACCTTCCCTGATGAGTACAGCAGAAGCAGCGCAGGCTGCCCAGGCACATAATCACCGCTACCAGCGCCTTCTCCTTTACCTGGCGCTGGCATTGATTTTCTTCGCCGCGTTCTCGCTGCTCATCGGTCGCTACCCGGCTCCTGGCTTGATCTCCCTGGAGCAGCTAGAGCGCGACGAGCTGGCAGCCCGTCTGGTGTGGAACCTGCGCCTGCCGCGCCTGCTGACGGCAGCACTGCTGGGGATGACCCTTTCGGCAGCGGGGATGGTTTTTCAGCTTCTCTTTAGCAATCCATTGGTCGAACCAGGCTTTCTTGGCGTTTCGCAAGGAGCCGCCTTTGGCGCCGCGTTGTCCATCGTCCTCCTGGGCAGTGTGGGAATCTTCACCCAGGGTTTTGCCGCTTTCTTTGCCCTGGCAGGGCTGGGATTCTCCTACCTCCTGGCACACCGCCTGCGCTACGGCGGCTGGATCCTGCGCCTGGTGTTAGCAGGGATCGCCGTTTCGGCGCTCTTTTCTGCTGGCTTGGGGCTGCTCAAATACATGGCCGACCCCCTGCGCCAGTTGCCCGAAATCACCATCTGGCTGCTAGGTGGGATCGCCAGCGTTACCTGGGGTGAGGTGCTGACGGTCCTGCCAATCGTCCTGCCAGGTTTACTGGTCGTGATCCTGTATCGCTGGCGGTTGAACCTGCTCTCGCTCAACGAGGAGACTGCGTTCTCATTAGGCGCCGCGCCAGGGAGAGAGCGCTGGTTCTTGATTTTTGCCGCAGTCCTGCCCACCGCCGCGCTGATCGCCATCAGCGGCATTATCGGCTGGGTCGGGCTGATCATGCCGCACATCGCTCGCCGACTGTTCGATGCCGACACGCGCTTCAGTTTGCCGGGAGCAATGCTGCTCGGCAGCCTGTTCACGCTCCTCTGTGATGATCTGGCTCGCTTGCTGCTGGCAGGTGAGATCCCGCTTGGTATCCTCACCTCCTTCTTTGGGTCGCTGGTTTTCCTGGGACTGATGATCTTCCAAAAGGCAAAGGCCAAAGGATGAACAACGCTTCGATTTCATTCCATAATGTCACTTTTGGCTATCACCACAATCGGCCGATCTTGCAGGAGGTGAATTTTACCCTGCGCCCCGAGCGCATCACCGCCATCTTAGGTCCAAACGGTGCGGGAAAGACCACCCTTCTCTACCTGGCCTTGGGCTGGCTAACTCCCTGGCAGGGAGAAATCCGCCTTGACGACCGCCCCCTGGGCAGCACCAGCCGCCAGGAGCGCGGTCGCCAGTTAGCGCTGGTACCCCAGAGCGAGTATACTCCCTTCGATTACAGCGTGCTGGAATACGTACTGATGGGGCGCGCTCCGCACCTGCCGCCGCTGGGCATTCCGGGTAAGGAAGATTACGCGGCCGCCCTGCAGGCTTTGGAGCAAGTCGGGATGAGTGAACTGGCCCGTCAGCGCGTCCCCCAGCTCAGCAGCGGCGAGCGCCAGTTGATGCTCCTGGCACGGGCAATCACCCAAAGTCCCCGCTTGCTGCTCCTGGACGAGCCAACCGCCCACCTCGACCTGCGCAATAAAGCACGCCTGATCCAGATCATGCACAGCTTGCGCGACCAGGGCGTGACCCTCTTGATGACCAATCACGAGCCTGATGTGGTGCTGGCAGCAGCGGATGACGCCCTGCTGATCGAGCCGGGCGGCGGAGTGCAATTTGGTAGCCTCGAAGAGGTGTTCACCGCCGAAGCGCTCAGCCGCATCTATCACATGCCCATCCGCCTGGTGGAGGTGGATGGACACCGGCAGGTGTTATGGACCTGACCACAGCCCAGAGCTGGATGCTGACCGGCGCACGCGGTGCAGGCAAAACAACCTTCTGCCGCGCTCTGGCAGCGCATGCCCGCGCCCAGGGCTGGCAGGCAGCCGGGTTGCTTTCTCCGGGTGTGTTCGAGGGATCACGCAAGATCGCCATTCTGGCCGAAGATGTGCGCAGCGGAACAACTCGCCCGTTGGCGGCGCTCAATCCCCTCACTGCTACTGATCTAGCCCTGGGGCCATGGTATTTCAGCCGCAGCACTCTCGAATGGGGCAACCTGCTGCTGGAGGCCAGCCTGCCCTGTGACTTGCTGATCGTGGACGAATTAGGACCGCTGGAGCTGGTGCGCCAGGAGGGCTGGCACGCTGCCCTGGCTGTGCTGCGCCAGGAGTACTACCGCCTGGCAATGGTTGTCATTCGCCCCGAACTGCAAGAGGCAGCACGCGGGCAGATCGCTTTTCGGCGCACCATCGAAATCGACCACAGCCGTACCACGGATGAGTGGGTACAAGCCTGCTGGTCAGAAATGCGCCGAAGTCAGGCTTAGTCACAAACCAGGCGTTATTTTGCGCTGGTGGGAATCAGCTCCTGCAATGACCGTGTCAGCTTAGCCACATCGCCGGTAGAGGCTTGCAATCCACTGATATCAGCCGACATCAGGCTGGCTTCCACACCCGGCAGCACCTTCTCCGCCAGCTCGCTGGCAGTGGAGATTTTCTTGGTCAGCGCTAAGGCGTCTCTGGCAAACTCCTTGACCGATTCGGGGAAAATAGGCAAGCCTTCCATAATGGGGACGATCGTCTCCAGCACATTATCCACCATCTCCACATATTTCATCACAACAGTCCGCAGCGAGCGGATGGCGCGGGTGAGTTCGACTGCCATGTCCTGGATCGAGTCGAGCGTGCTCTTATTCTCGTCGATCACCTTGCCAATGTTCATCAATGCCCCGGTCATCTTATCGGAAAAGTGAACATAGCCGCTGGCAGAGAGCTTGCTCGCAGGGATGCGCGGCGTAGCGCTTGGAGGTTTAGCACTCGCTGCTGGCCTGGCAGAGCTTGCTGGTCTCCCCGTCGCGGCCGGCTTAGAACCCGGCTTTGCTGATTTCTTAATTGCCTTTCCTTGTGTAGACATGAGCTTCTCCTATAATAGGGTTTGGGGGTGTCAGGCCAGCCAGGTATCCGGCTGGTCTAAGTAGCCCTGGTAAATCTGGTAATACCTTCCCATGTGGATGGACGATTTCATGATCCACCACCCCTACGGGGCGGATGCGATAGCGGAATTCGGGGATGTCATTGGCTGTGCGGGCGATCAGATACACGATAGCTGCGGTGACCGAGTAGCCGCGCTCCTTCACCGCCGGGTAGAAGGCGGTCATATCCACGTTGGCGCACATGTTGAAATGCGGGTGGTCGAATGTCAAGAAGAAGTTGAAATGCTCCCGGCGCGACCAGCTTTGCATATCGATAGAACGCATCGCTCACCTCCTGAAAACCCAGCCCCCTAGCGGTTAACCATAAATGGCAAATAGGTCAGCAGGCCCGCAAGCAGCCCGTGATCCATCAATAGATAGGCGCCGCCAGCGGCGTCATCGCGATAGGTATCGTAGGTGACGATCCCATCCTGAACGTAGACAAGGATGAAGGTGCTGCGCGCACCTGTATCACCCAGGCCGCGCGAGTGCCCCGCATCAAGCTGCCAGACGCCGTCGATCTTGACCGCGCTGTAATTATGCGTATGACCGCAAATATAAGCAGCCACCCGGTAATCCTGGAGCAGGCTCCAGAAGCGGTCGCGGTTGTCCGGAAACTGGTTCAGGCTGTCGTATTCATGGCGCAGGCGCCCATTATCGGCATCGGGCTGGGGGAAGGCTGGCTCGTGCCCGAAGACGAAGACCAAGTCTTGGTTCGTTGCCTCCAGGTCAGCAGCCAGCCAATCATAGAGATAGTCGGGCACATCGCCGCTGGTGGCGGTATCCCCTGCCTGGTCGCAGTATTCGTTCAAGACCACAAAATGCGCCGATCCGTGATCGAAAGAATAGGTGGTGGTAGGGCACCCGGCAGGGCCTGGATTGACCATCCCGTATTCGAAGGCGCGCAGCCAGACCATATCCTCCGGCGTCTCTGTTTCATGGTTCCCCACCACGGGATACCACGGGTAATCGAGCCCGAGCGTTTGCGTGATCGTCCAATAGACATTTGCCGGAGGGTCAATATCGCCAGGGCTGACCATGAAGACCGTTGGCCCGTGCGCGGCGATGGCTTCCATCGCGCCGCGGAAGTATTGGGACGTATCATACGCCCCCGGTCCAGCATACTCGCGCATATCCGCGGTGACCGCAAAGGTGAAGGAATCCGGGCTTTCTGCCTCAGCCGGGGCGCTGCGGAACGATAAACTAATCCCCGCCAGCAGGCAGAGTACCAGGAGAGAAATACATCGCCGGAGAAGGTTCATCATGGATAATACCTACCGCACCATATACCACACATCCACGCCCCCATCCGGCAGCGGCGCCTCTGCCCGTACGATGAAACCGTGCCGCTGGTAAAAGGGCAAGTTGCCGGCTTTGGTCGTCTCCAGGTAGACGGGGAAGCCACCCGTATCTGCCTGCACCAGGATGGCCTTCAACAGGGCGCTGCCGATCCCCTGCCGCTGCGCTGCCGGATCCACGCCCAGCAGCAGCAGGTACCAGTGCGGCTGCGGGGCGACTTCCGCGTGGTAGCGCTCCGTCTCGTTGACAAAAGTCATCAGGCGCTTCTCCCCCTCCAGCCCAATGTGTGCCGCCGCATCCAGCATCCCCACCAGCCCCATCCTCTCCTCGCTGAAATCGGTCTCGCCGGGGGGCAGCGCGACCACGCACCCACTCAGCGCCGGGCTGGCAAGCACCTGCCCGAAGTGCATCCCATAGAGCGCCAGCTTGCCCAGGTCCCAGGCTGCCCGCGCACGGCGCAGGCTCGCATCTGGGAAAGCATAACAGTACAGGGGATCGTCGAAGAATGCCCTCGCCAGCAGGCTGGCGAGCGCCTCCAGGTGCGCTTCATTGCAAGAAATGAAGGCATCCAATCAGCGCACCAGCAGTACGGGGCAAGTGGCGTGGGCGACCACTTTCTGGCTCTGGCTGCCCAGCAAAAGCCCGCTCAGGCGGCCCAGCCCGCGCGTCCCCATCACGATCAGGTCAATGTGATGCAACTCGGCAGCAGCAAGGATCGACTCTGCCGGTGTCCCCTCCAGCACTTCCGTTTCCACAGTCGTTCCAATGTCACCAATGGCTTCCAGCGCGGGCTGCAAGATTTGATCCGCCTGCTGCATGCGGGCGGCAATCGCCTCCTGCAAATTCGGCTGCCCCAGGTAGGCGGGGATGGGATCAAAACTGGCGACCACCAGCACACTTGATTCCATCCGGCGCGCCATCTCCCCGACCAAGCGAGCGGCTTTGAGGGCATGTTCAGATCCATCGACTCCCAGAAGAATCTTCTTGAACATCGCACACCTCCTGATTCCATTATAACGATCAACAAAGGCCGAGTCAATTCAGAGAAGCCCCGCATGCGGCAGCCCGTCCCAGATCTCCTGCGGGTAGATGATGCGTTCACTGCGCGGCAGCCCCGGCATCGAGCGCCCGGCGTTCAGGTTAATGCCCAGCGGCAGGTAAGCCTTGTACGCCAGTTGCGAGCAGTAAAAGGCATCCTCCGTGTCCACATCAAAGAAGTTGAGATTGTAGGGCTTGCCCAGTTGTGCGTAGCAATACGCCCTCACCTGCGCCCGCGCCTGCGCCTCCTGCTCCGCTGAGAGACCGCGCCCCTGCAGCGGATAAGCCACCCCGTAGAAAGTGTCCAACAGCAGCCCACGCAGCCCCGCCATGCCCGGCGCATCCCACACCCCGCCCGGCACATCAAAAGCGATCACGCCCTTCGCCCCAGCCTCGATGCACCTCCCCCCCGGGCCAACGTAGATCGCAATGTGGTCCACATCCCCCGGCAGCAGTCTCCCCACCACCCGCCAGAACTCGCCCGGCAGCAGGTCGGCAGCGCCATCGCTGGTGCAGATCAGGTCACCGGTGCGGAGGGAGAGGCCATGCAGGGTGAGGGTGTAGATTGATTGGGGCATGGGGATATTATACAAGGATCATTAAAGGCATCTACGGAATTTATATGGGAAATCGTTCTCGTTAGGGAGAAACCTCCAAGATCTCCAGCACCGCCGAGCCGATATGGTCATTGACCCAGGTACTCTGGGGAACATGATAGTCCATTTCGAATGTGAATTGGTCGCCGACCTGGGCATTCCTGGGCAGGGCAAAGCTTGCCAGGGTGCCGCTGATATTCACGCCCTCAAACTGAGGCATCACCCAGCAGAGCATGCACTCCTCGTGATACACCTCGCCGTTGGTAAAGTAGGCCTGGGTGAGGTCATTGGCAACCAGATCGATGTTCCAGTAGTTATCATCAGCCGAGCCGCTGACCGTGACCGGGAAGGGGTCGGGGGTGCGGATGCCGCCGTATTCTGTATCGGGGCAGCGAGAAACCGCTTCGGCGTACATTGTCCCTTCGCCAGAGCCGGTGATCACACCTTCTTGATCGACCGACCAGGTGAATTCGAATTCCACAAAGATATCATCCACCTGCCGACCGGGACAATCCCCGTAATAGGAAGTCCACATCGGTGCTGTGCTCGCCCGCCAGACCTGCGCGGTAGGCATTGGAACTGCTGTCAGCTCCGGGGAGGCGCAATCCTGGGGGCAAAGATCGGGGTTTGCTTGCTCTGCATCGTCGCAGACACCATCGCCACAGCGGACTTCGCCGCCTGCGGCTGGGGGAGGGGCAACGATGGCAGGAGTTTCGGTGGCGCTCGATTCCCCACAAGCCAGTGCCAGGCAGAGCAACAACACCGGCAGAAGCCAAGTTTTGATCAGCCTATTTCTCATCGCGGTTTTCTCCTTTCGCCAACGCTCGAAATCGAGCTTTCAGACATTTTCATATAGTAGTGTAGCATAACAGCAAGCACGAATCAATCAGCACTCAAAGCGGAAAAACCGTGGGAAAGATCTTTTGGGTTCCTGTTTGTCGAAGGAGAATATAGAAATCAGGGTACAAAGAAAGGAATAGAGGATTAATGAGCCCATAGTTTTCTGGAAAGGAGAATACTTAGACAATTCATAGACACCTGTTTGCTATAATGGCAGCAGATTCAGCCAGAATCGACGAATAATTTGATGATCCCAAAGGAGGCAAATCATGAAAAGGAATTTCTTACTCATCCCGGTCAACCTGGTCTGCATGATCGCGCTGGCGGTCGCTCTGACGGAGCCCAATCTTAGCGCAGCAGCGCAGCCAGGTACAACCTATATCGTCGATGAGTCGGCGGACGACGACAAAGCCCACGATACCAACCCTGGTGATGGGGACTGTGTGGACGGTTTAGACGCCTGCACCTTACGGGCGGCAATCGAGGAGGCCAACGCCCACGCTGGAGCAGACACAATCACCTTCAGCCAGCCGATGACGATCACCCTTAGCGCGGCAGAAGGCAAGCTAGCCATGATCGTCGGTACATTGACCATCGACGCCAGTTTGGATGATGAACATGCGGGTGTGGTGTTGGATGGCGGCGGCGTGATCGCAGATGGGCTGTGGCTGGCAGCCGACAACTGCCAGGTTTTTGGAATGTATATCACCAACTTTACCGGCAGCGCGATCTTGATCACTTCTGCCTATAACACCATCGGCGGGACAGGAGAGGGGCAGCGCAATTGGCTTTCTGGTAATACGAACGGATATGGCCTGACCATCCGAGAAAGCACAGCCCATCACAACCTGGTGGTGAATAACTTCATTGGCACGGATATCTCGGGGCTGCTTGCCAACCCGAATACCGATGGCATCATTATCCGTTCGGGAGCCAGTGACAACACCATCGGAGGAAGCCTGGCCAATGGTGAGGGCAACCTGATTTCTGGGAACTCGCTTAATGGCGTGGTAATTTATTATTCAGGTACAGATAGCAATACACTGGCAGGCAACATGATTGGCTATGGAATATCTCAAACGATGCTCCCAAATGGTAATGATGGAGTGGTCATTCAGAACGGTGCTAAGTACACCCAGGTAGGCAACAGCGCGCTGGGAGGCAATATGATCGGTAATCACCCGCACCAGGGTATCGTGTTATTGGAAAACTCCGATGAAACGAACATTGAGGGTAACCAGATCGACAATAATTCAGTTGGTATCGCTATTAATAAGAGTAATGGCAGCACGATTACCGGCAATACGATCAACGGCAACGATTCTATTGGTATCTATGTTGGTAACGGTTCAAACTATCACAGGATTACGCAAAACAGCATTTATGCCAATGGCACGAAGGGTATCGAGCTGGAGGAAGGCGCCAACTTCGATATGCCTGCGCCGTTGATCACCGCAGCCAGCGGCAGCAACGCGCAGGGCACAGCCTGCCCCAATTGCACGATTGAGATCTTTTCCGATAGCAGCGACCAGGGGAAGACCTACCATGGCACAGTGACCGCAGACGGCAGCGGATATTGGAGCTACACAGGCGCGCTGAGCGGGCCGAATGTGACTGCCACCGCTACCTACGCCGATAGTACCTCTGAGTTTTCGGCGCCCTATGCGATCGGTAGTGCTAACCAGGATCCGAACACGCCCTCCAATCCTTCGCCGGCGAATGGCGCGGTGGGTGTTTCGCTGACCCCGACGCTGAGCTGGACGGGAGGCGACCCGGATGGCGATACGGTCACCTACCAGGTCGCAGGAGGGGACCCGGATGATATCCAGGCTACGGTATGGTGTACGGGCATTACTGCCACGACCTGCCAGCCCAATTACACCTTCCAGGCAAATACAATCTACACCTGGTTCGTTTATGCAGATGATGGAAATGGCGGCACGGTGGATGGGCCTACCTGGCAATTCCAGACCACGGGCGGCGCCGCCAGCAGCAATACGGTGTACTTGCCAATGGTAAAGAAGTAGCCATGTAAAGACACGGAGGGGAAATGTCCCGCTATGTTGGGGCACGGCGGGATGATGAAAAAACGACTGCTTTTCGCTCCCCCGCCGTGCCCTTACCAGATCAGCGCGAGACCAGGGGAAGGTGGAACGTATACGCCGCCTCGATGTGCGTATCGGGCCAGAAGCCGCCCGCCAGCACGTAGCCGCCACCGTGCATCGCCCCGGCATCCGCCTGGCCGATGGTGCCGCCCAGGCTGTAGCCGCCGCCGCTGCTGAAGGTCTCCCCGCCGCTGTCGATGGTGAACCAGGAGAGGTCGTAGCCACCGCCCGTCTGGGCGTGGACGACGCCGCCCAACGCCAGCGCACCCAGCAGCACAAACATCGTGAATATCACAATCATCGCCAGTCGAGTCTTCATCGGATTTCTCCGCCTCCAGGAATCCGGGGGAATTGGGAAGATGTTACACATCTTCCTAATTCCCCCATTTTTTCTCTCCTTCATGCCGCGGCCCTCCGCCCCAGGCGCGGGGCAAGCAGCACGCCAGCGAGTAAGCCGAGGGCGAGAAGAAGCAAGCCGCCGACGGCGAGCAGGATGGGCAGCAAGGGATTATTGGCGGCGGGCAGGGGTGTGCCCCCCTCCAGCGCTGCCAGGCGCGCTTCGAGGGCGGCGTTGCTCTCTTCCAACGTCGCGATCTGCGCCTGCTGCTCCTGCACCGCGTTGACCAGCACCACGCTCACCTGCTCGTACTTGACGCCCTCGATCTGCCCCTCATCATTCAACGTGGTCAGCAGCGGCGAGATTTCGTACACTTCCTCCGCCACCAGGCCCAGGTCGGCTTCGCCAGTTTCCTTCCAGTCGAAGGTCACCGGTCGCAGCTTGGCGATCACCTCCAATCCCATTGCCAGCGGGGCGATGTTCGTCTTGTAGCGGGCGGAGGAGGAGCAGTAAGCGATCTGTCCTGAGCTGTTCCGGCAAAGAGCGGTGCCGCCAGCGGTGCCTACACCGCCAAAGTAGACAACGCCAGTATCGCTGACGGAAAACCGGTCGGCAAAATTGGTGTAAAAGCGCAAGATTGAACCACTAGGATAGATCACCCAGCGCTGCGCAGCGCCATTTTCGCGGTCATCCATGCTGATGCCAGAATAGTCGCCGCGCGAGACGAAGGGCTCACTGCCCTGGATGCCGGTGGCTACGCCCCCAGCGATGATGCGCCCGTTGACGGTGAGGCCGCTGGCGAGGGTGTCGTTGGTGTTGATGCCCACACCGCCCGAGGTGCCGATGAGGAATTGGGAGTCTTTACTGGATGACATGCTTGTAGCGCCTCTGCCATTCCACACAAAGGTGCCTTCGTGGCCTGCACTGGCAGAATTTCCAGCGGCGAAACTGTCTTTGCCAGTGGCTGAGTTGTAGGATCCCCCAGGGACGGTGGCAAAAAACCCCGAAGCGGTATTGGAAAATCCACCTCCCACGGAGGCGTGTGGACCGGCGGCGTTGTCAGCCCCTCCACTCACCACGCCTCCCTCACCAGTGACAGTGTTGAAATAATTGGAGACACCGCCGCCGGAGATCGTCGCGCCAACCACGCCAGCCGACACCGTGTTGCCGCTGTAGCCGCCGATGATGTTGGGGGTGCCGGTGGTCGCCTCGGTGTAGAAGCCGGGCAGGGCGAAGGCGATGGGCGCGGGGCGGATGCGCTGGCGGGGGGTGAGGGTGGTGAAGTCGCCGCTGCCTGCCGGGCAGCGCACGGCGATCTCCAGCCAGCGCGCCCCGGCGGCAAGGTTGCTGCCAGTATCAATCCACACCCTGGAGGTAAACAGACCATCGGTCACGGTTTTGTCCAGGTCAGCGGATGGAAAACAGATCTGGTTGCCATCCTCTTCGGCATCATAGATGGCGAAGGTGAAGTCGCAGTTGCCGTTCACCGGGGCGCCATCCAGGCTCAACTGACCCTGGTAAGTGAAGGCGGTGCCCACATCGGCGGCTACCGCTGCGGGGCTGGCAGGGCCGGACTCCTGCGCCTGCGCCAGGCCCACCCCCAGGCTGGCCAGCAGGATCAGGGTGAATAGGATGGTACGGAATGAATTCTTTTTCATGCTGTTTCTCCTTTGTATTCAGTTTGGATTTTGCTTGCTGTGTGGGCAATCTTCCCGCTCCCGCCCACACGGCGATTATATCACCGCTATTAATCGCAGGTTAAGGTGGCGGGGAGATTGCTTCGGGCACTGGCAACGAAGGATGTCGCTGCGCCCTCGCAATGACAGCTCAATTGCCGGGGTGCTTTATTGGATATGATACACCGCAGGCGTCCAAAAAACGTCCAAAAAGGTTCCGAAAACACAACACACCCCGAAAATGATATTCGGGGTGTGTCATATACTTTCGGATGTTACTAGAAGGAAGGGTTGGCGTGCGAGATTTCC
>JAFGBV010000297.1 GCA_016932955.1 Anaerolineales bacterium
CTAACCACAGACTGGCTCTCAGAGCTTGTGCTCTCTGGGAGCCAGTTTTAATTCACCAACTTCTATACAAAATCTAAGGAAATCTACATTGTGCATTGCCTGATCTCCTGATAAAGTTATATTAATTGTTTTTGCTCAGGAGAAAATATGCTTCGTAAGCGCATACAATTGGGGATGCTGCACATGGCGGTGGCAATGACCCTGGTGCCGATCAACAGCACCCTGAACCGGGTGATGATCAAAGAACTGGCTATCTCTGCCACTCTGGTGGCCATCCTGGCATCCCTCCCTTATCTCTTTTCACCCATTCAAGTAGCGATCGGATCTTTTGCTGACCGGCATCCCTTGTGGGGCATGCGCCGGACACCATATATTTTTGCCGGCTTACTGCTTTGTGTAGTGGGTGTAGTGATCTCTCCCTTTGCCGCCTTCTTGATGGCAGACAGCTTTTGGGCTGGGCTGGGCGTCGGGGTGTTGGCTTTTGGCGCCTGGGGCATGGGTTACAATCTTTCGTCCGTATCCTATCTTTCTCTGGCTTCTGAGCTGTCTGGCGAAAAAGGCCGCTCCAAGACCATCGCCGTGATGTTCTTTATGATGATCAGCTCCATCATTGTTACCGCCATTGGGCTGAGCCGTTTGGTGGATCCCTATACACCCGAAGCACTGGTGCGTGCTTTCCTGATCGTCGGCTTTGCCGCGCTCGTTTTGGGTCTGGTCGGTCTGGTAAAGTTGGAACAACGCCATGCTGTTCGCTCGGTTTCTCAGAATGAGGATTACACCTGGAGCACCATGGCGCGTTTTATTTTCGGTAACCAGCAGGCGAAGCTATTTTTCATATATCTGACCATCTTGCTGGCAGCCATATTAGGACAAGATATCCTGCTCGAGCCATTTGGTGCTGAGGCCTTTGGCCTGTCTGTGCGCGATACCACTCGTATCACCTCCATCTGGGGCACCTGTGTCCTGATTGCTCTGGCATTTGCCGGCCTTCTCGAGGGGCGAGTGCGCAAACGCTCCGTCGCCCTGTGGGGTGGGTGGGCTGCATTGGCGGGTTTTGTGGTGATCACCCTCAGTGGGCTGTTGAGCAGCCTGGGAATTTTTTACACGGGTGTTGTGCTCCTGGGTATCGGCACCGGATTAGCTACCGTCTCGAACCTGTCGCTGATGCTGGATATGACTACTGCAGGCAGTGTCGGGTTGTTCATTGGCGCCTGGGGCATGGCGAATGCCTTCTCGCGCATGATTGGAAGTGTTTTAGGTGGGGGGTTGCGCGATTTTGTCACCCAACTGGTACAAGATCCCATCTGGGGCTATTTAACCGTTTTCATCGTCGAAGCGTTGTTCCTTTTGGCCTCGCTTTGGCTGCTCAGGCGTATCGACGTGAGTGTCTTCCACCAAAAAGCCTATCAGCAAATGAGCGTTCTGGAACGCGCTGCCATTGTGGAGTGATTTATGAAGGATGAATGGTTAAGTTTGGGAGAAGCGGCAGACACGCTGGGTGTACATCCCAGCACAGTACGCAGTTGGGCAGACCAGGGCTTACTGCCAGCCCACCGCACCCCCGGTGGTCATCGTCGTTTTCGCAAGCAGGATGTTGAGATGCAACTCGATAAGAAACATGCTGACAGCAGCCTGGAGGCTGCTTCGGTCGTGCAAAGTATTCTGCGCACTGCCCGCGTTACGATTGGTGAAGGTGCGCTGGAAGGCGAAGGATGGTACCAGAAATTGGATGACGAATCCCGCCAGCAGTATCGTCTCAGCGGGCGTTCGCTGGTTCAGGGGTTGGTGAGTCACTTATACAGTGATGGCAGCGGCATGGAAGCCGAAGCGAGATCGCTTGGTTATGAATATGCCTCGCGCGGGCGGCGCTGTGGTTTGAGCAGCGTGGAAGCCGCCCATGCGTTCCAGTTCTTCCGCACAATGGTCATGGATTCGGTGTTAAATGCCTATGAATCTGCAGCACCTAGCTCACCCCAGGTTTGGACGGGGATGGTGCGTAAGATGAATACATTTTCAGACCTGATCATGATCACCCTGCTGGAGACATACGACGCCTTTGTGCGGAGCGGGAGATGAGTCGCCCATCCAGCAAAAAGTTTATTACGAAGCGTTGGATGGAATGCCTGGTACCGGTAGTATTGGTGATTCTGGTGATCGGTTTGATCGCCAGTATTTTGATCGTTATCCTTTCTTGATTCGGGAGATTTCACCATGCATTACATTTCCATTCTCTCCACCGTTGTCTCTCTGTCTTTCGCATTCGCAGTTTTCAACCGCTATCGCCAACGTGGTGGTCTGCACCTGCTTTTCTGGACGATTGGACTGGCGTTGTATGGGCTGGGGACCTTGACCGAAGTTGTCATGCTCTTTACATTCAATCCACTGGCGCTAAAGGTGTGGTATATAAGCGGTGCAATGCTCACCGCAGCCTGGCTGGGTCAGGGCAGTGTGAATTTGCTCGTACGCAAGCGCGGGGTCGCCGGGGTGCTAAATATCGCCCTGGCTATTGTCAGCCTGGCAGCCATCCTGTTGATTGCGATAGCCCCTGTCACTCCCGCGGCGGCTTCCTATAACCCGGGTGAACCCATCTCTTCCCAATATAAAGAAATCCTGACGCGCAATGGCTTCATCATCTTCTTGACCATCCTGCTTAACCTGTATGGAACCGTCGCGCTGGTTGGCGGTGCAATCTATTCCGCCTTTTTATTCTGGCGTAAAAAGGTTCTGCTCAACCGGATGCTTGGTAACATCCTGATTGCGGCAGGTGCCATGATGCCCGCCATGGGCGGTTCGTTCCTCAAGGCGGGCCTGCCTGATTGGCTATATTTGAGTGAATTCCTTGGGGCTGTCGTGATGTACATAGGCTTTGTTCAGGCAACCGCGCTGCGGGCTGTGGAGCCCTCTTCCGTGATGAGTACCGGCGATTAGACCTGTTTGCTGCAATGTTCTTAGCATCTGTCAGAACGATCCTTTGATCTGACAGATGCTTTGTTTTTATTTCCTTTGCTGTCCTATTGCGTTATCGCTCAAATTAAGATACCATATGTCAGTTCCTGACGCCTGCTTGGCTAAGATGCAGGGGAGATATGACCCACGAAACTATTCTGATCGTCGACGATAACCGCCAGATTGCAGACTTCCTGGCGGGAACTGCGCTACCTGGTATGGGCTTCCGGACTTTGGTGGCATACGATGGACGTTCAGGATTGAAGTATGTTCGTGATCACCAGCATGCCATAGATTTGTTATTGCTTGATCTGCAGCTCCCCGACATGAGCGGGCTGGATTTTCTGCGCCGCATGAATGAACAGGGATTCAAAGTCCCCACCATTCTTTGTACTGCTCATGGCTCAGAGCAGGTCGCAGCGGATGCTTTTCGCCTCGGTGTACAGGATTACCTCACCAAACCTATCGACCTTGACCAATTAAAAGAATCGATCAACCGCTCTCTGGTGGAGACGCGCCTGCGCCATGAAACAGCGGTTCTGACCACCCAATTGCAAGAGCAGGTGGCTTGGCTGACTGCGCTATCTCAACTTGGTCGTACGGTCACATCTACTCTCGACCGTGACGAAGTCTTTCGCCGCATCGTGGACGCGGGTGTCTTCTTGACCAAGGCTGAAGAAGGTTTTTTAGCTTTACTGGACCAGGAAAGCGGGCAGCTCTACTTGCAGGCAGCCAAGAACATTGATGCCAATCAGATCACCACAATGCGCCTGCCGGTTACTGACACAAATATAGGCAAAGTTTTGAGTATGCAGCGCCCACTGCGGCTGGCGAAAGCGCCGAACTCTCACCTACTTAAAGTGAGCACTGGATTCCTTGTTTACAGCATGCTCATCGTCCCAATTCTCTCGCGTGGTGTACCGTTGGGTGTGCTCTCGGTGGACAACCGCACCGTCCAGCGC
>JAFGBV010000298.1 GCA_016932955.1 Anaerolineales bacterium
CATCTCAATAAAACGGGGGAAGTGGGGTGTTTTGTGCGTGCTCCGCACGCACAAAACACCCCACACCCCAAGTTATTGAGAAGTTACTATAGGATCGTTGTTATTTTGATGTTGGGGGTTTTCTTGCTGGGTTGCAGCACAGTTCCAAGCTCGCCTCCCTTGCAGGAGGCGGCGCCTCTGAGAAGCGGCACGCCGAGCCTGGCTGCATTTACGGCTTTGCAGAACACGTTGCCACCAGAAAGCACCCCGCTGCCCCCAGCAGAAAGCACCCCGCTGCTGAGCGCAACGCAAACAGCAACACTACAAGCCATGCCTATCCCTGCTTCGTCAACACCTTCCACGCAACCAGGCCTCCTGGATTGTCTGGGCGCGGGAGGAGAGATCCAGCGCGCAGAGCTCGCCACCAATGCGCTCTCAGATGCGTTGCAATATCGCGTGTATGTGCCGCCCTGTTATGATGAGCAGCCCGAACTGTCGTATGCAGTCCTTTACCTCATTCACGGCTGGGATGCCGACGATGAACAATGGGAACGCCTGGGGGTCGCTGATGTTGCAGACGCGCTCATTGCGGGGGGCAAGATAGCGCCTTTTTTGATTGTGATGCCGCGCGATCGTATTATGCGCGAGCCAGCGAATGATGGGTTTGGCCAGGCGTTGGTATCCGACCTGGTACCCTGGATCGACGCACAGTATCGTACCCGGCCTGTTCGCGAAATGCGCGCCATTGGGGGAATCTCGCGCGGAGCAGCATGGGCGTTGCACCTGGGCTTGCTATATTTTGACCTTTTTGGGGGCGTGGGGATGCACAGTGGCTTTGTTTTTTATAGCGATTTCAGCAATGTGGCGAGCTGGCTGGATCAAATCCCCGCCGAGAGCAGGCCGCGTTTTTACCTTGACGTTGGTGATAAGGACAGCCCCACAGTGGTAGAATCGGCGGCCTGGTTTGAAGCGCAGCTCACCCAAAGGGCAATTGAGCATGAATGGCATTTCTATGTGGGCAATCATGATGAAGCCTATTGGGGAACCCACCTGGAGCAATATCTGCGCTGGTATAGCCAGGGCTGGAAGTGATTTGATATAATTTCCGTGATGACTCTCACGATGCAAGAAGTTGAGCATATTGCCAGGCTGGCCCGGCTGAGCCTGACAGATCAGGAGAAGGCATTGTTCCAGCAGCAGCTTTCAGCAATTCTGGATTATGCCAGTCAGTTGCAGGCCCTGGATACCAGCGATGTTCCGGTTATCCCAAGTGCCTCATCATTCCACGGGCAGTTGCGCCCGGATGATGAGTTCCCCGGCCTGAGCCTGGCGGATCTTTTGCGGAATGCGCCAGAGCTGGCGGAGAACCAGTTCCGCATTCCCCCGGTATTTGAGTGAAGCAGGGAAATGAAAGTGCGTCGACCCATCGCATGCTTACTGATTTGATCGCAGACGGCAGCCTCTCTGTTGTTGAAATGAGCCGCGGCTTGCGCCGGGGGGATTACGCGAGTCGTGAGCTGGCAGAGGCCAGCTTCCGCTGTATCGAACGTTTGGATCCGCAGTTACATGCCTTCCTGACCTTGCTGCCCGAGCAGGCGTATGCACAGGCAGATGAGGCTGACCGGCGGCTGGCGGCATACCGGCAGGATCCCGGCTTACCGCTTCCCCTTTTGATGGGTATTCCCCTGGCAGTGAAGGATGTGCTCTGCGTTGCCGATGTGGCCTGTACCTGCGGCTCGCGCATTCTGCAGGGATTTGTTTCTCCATACGATGCGACTGTTGTGCAGCGCCTGCGCCAGGCTGGGATGGTCTTCCTGGGCAAGACCAATACAGATGAATTCGCCATGGGCTCTTCCACAGAGAATTCCGCCTATGGCGTGACGCATAACCCATGGGATTTGCAGCGCGTGCCGGGAGGCTCGAGTGGCGGTAGCGCCGCGGCAGTGGCCGCGCACCTGGCGCCGGTGGCTTTGGGCACAGATACCGGTGGAAGCGTGCGCCAGCCGGCTGCCTTTTGCGGGGTGACTGGGATCAAGCCTACCTATGGGCGCGTCTCTCGTTATGGCCTGGTGGCGTATGGTTCTTCTCTGGATACAGTGGGGGTTTTAGGTCACAGCGCAGAGGATGTGGCCCTTGTTTTTGCGGCAATGGCTGGATATGATCCGCACGATGCCACCTCCACCAATCGAGCGCTGCCGGATCTGAACCTGGAGGGCGTGCAGGATCTGCGTGGTCTCCGCGTGGGGGTGCCGGCTGAATATTTTGTCGATGGCATCCAGGCGGAAGTTGAATCTGCGGTGCGTCAGGCGCTTGGTGTGATGCAAGGAATGGGGGCAGAAATCCAGGAGATCAATCTTCCCTATACGCCTTATGCCCTGCCGGTGTACTATTTGATCGCTCCCGCGGAGGCCTCGGCGAACTTGGCACGCTATGATGGTGTGCGCTATGGGCCGCGGCAGGCTGCCAACAAGATGTGGGATATTTTCTATGAAACCCGGGGCAAGTTGTTTGGCGCCGAGGTCAAACGCCGTATCATGCTGGGAACCTATGCTCTCTCTGCGGGCTATTATGATGCTTATTATGCACAAGCTCAAAAAGTGCGCACCTTGATCCGGGCCGACTTCGAAGCTGCCTTTGCACAGGTGGATGTGATCGCCGCCCCGGTTACGCCCACCACGGCTTTCCGGATTGGCGAGCACAGCGATGATCCATTAGCCATGTATCTGGAGGATGTGTTTACTCTGCCTGCCAACCTGGCAGGGATCCCCGGCATAGCATTTCCCGTGGGGTACGATCAACAAGGCTTGCCGGTGGGGATGCAACTGATGGGACCGCATTTCAGCGAAGATGTTCTTCTGCAAGCAGCCCATGCTTATCAGCGAGCAACCGATTGGCACCGCCGCATTCCACCACTCTGTCGTTCGATATTCGAGAAGGGATAAAAAATGCCATCACAAGAACTTCCTCAATCGCACAACCAGTTTATGCAATGGGGTTGGGAGCAATTTCAACCTTATGTGGATGAATTATTAGGTGTGGTCTTAAGCCCTGCCAATGTGGAGCACTGGCTGACCGATTGGTCTAACTTGCGCCGGGTGGTTACCGAGATGGCCGAGCGCCTGTATGTTGCCACCACGCTGAATACCGCCGATGCGGAGGCAGAGCAGCGCTTCAATCGTTATCTGGATGAGATTTATCCGCAAGCACAGGCAAGCGACCAGGCGCTGAAGGAGATGTTGCTGCGCAGCGGTCTGGAGCCTGCTGGTTTTGAGATCCCCCTGCGCAATATGCGCGCCGAGGCGGCGATCTTTTGCCAGCAGAACCTGCCCCTGCTCAGTGAGGAGCGCAAGCTGAGCAATACCTATGATCGCATCATTGGCGCGCAAACCATCAACTGGGATGGGCAGGAGAAAACCCTTTCCCAACTGCGCCCGGTGTATCAAGAGCAGGATCGCACCCTGCGCGAGCGGGCGTGGCGCGCCGCTTCGGAACGGCAATTGCTAGACCGCCAGCCGCTCAGTGAATTGTGGCAAAAATTGATCGCCTTGCGCGGGCAGGTGGCTGCCAACGCTGGTTTTGCGGATTACCGTTCTTACCGCTGGCAGGAGCTGCTTCGCTTCGATTACACTCCCCAGGATTGCGCTCGTTTCCACGATGCAATTGAGCAAGAAGCATTGCCCTTGGTGAGACGGATTATCGAGAAACGTTGTCGTAGGTTGGGAATTTCATCGCTGCGGCCCTGGGATAAGGATGTGGACCCGCTCGGTCGCCCGCCGCTGCGCCCCTACCAGACTATTGATCAACTGGTGGAGACCTCAGGCCGCATCTTTGATCGCGTGGACCCACAGTTGGGCAGATATTTCGACCTCATGCGCCGCCAGGGCTTGATGGACTTAGATAACCGCAAAGGGAAAGCGCCGGGGGCATACTGCACCGCTTTCTCTTGGGCAGGTGTTCCCTTTATGTTTGTCAATGCAGTGGGCTTGCATGATGATGTTCAGACTACACTGCACGAGGCAGGGCATGCTTTCCATGTTTTTGAAAGCATCCATCTCCCTTACCATCACCAATTGGCAGTGGGGATGGAGTTTGCCGAAGTGGCATCCACGGCCATGGAATTGTTGGCGGCGCCTTATTTGGCGACTCGTGAGGGTGGCTTTTACGCTGAGCAGGATGCCGCCCGTGCACGTATCCAGTTTTTAGAGAGCACCGTCTTGTTCTGGCCTTACATGGCTGTGGTGGATGCTTTCCAACATTGGGTGTACGAGAATCATGCTGCGGCAAGCGACCCGGCGAACTGCGATGCCAAGTGGCGTGAGCTGTGGGGGCGGTTTATGCAGGCGGAAGATTGGAGCGGGTTGGATGATGCAGCCATGACCGGCTGGCAGCGGAAACTGCATATCTTCCAGGTGCCATTTTATTACATCGAATATGGCATTGCCCAACTGGGAGCCCTTCAGGTTTGGCGCAACGCACTGAAGGATCAGGTCGGGGCAGTGGCTGCCTACCGCAAAGCATTGGCTTTGGGGGGCTCGGTCTCTTTGCCGGCTCTCTATGCTGCCGCAGGGGCCAAATTTTCTTTTGATGCCAGCATGGTGCGCCAGGCGGTGCAGTTAGTGGAAGAGGTGATCGAGCGCCTGGAGCAGGTATCTTGACCCGGCTTACTTCCCGTTGCGGGAGTTGACCACCTCTTCGGCAGAGAAAACCACCTCTTCTTTGCCGGTCAGTTTTTCCTGGGCTTTGCAAACGATCAAGTCCAGGTGTCCGGAATGGGCTACATAATCTAGCTCATCCGCCGGAACCGTC
This sequence comes from Anaerolineales bacterium, assembly GCA_016932955.1. The sequence goes on from JAFGBV010000298.1 coordinate 4,786, forward strand.
AGCACCGGGCAGAGAGCGAAGTGAGCAATCCACTCCTCATAGAGACTGTTCAACTGTTGCAGGTACTCGGCAGTAATCCTGCGCTCGTAATCTCGGCCGCGGTGGGCGATACGCTGCTGCAAGGTTGGAACCGAAGCGCGTAGATAGATCACCAGATCGGGTGGCGGGAGGAATTCGGTGAGCACGCAATAGAGCTCGTGGTAACTCTGGTAATCGCGCTCACCCATTAGACCCTGGCGGTAAAGATTCTGGGCAAATACTTCGGCGTCTTCATATACGCTGCGATCCTGGATGGCAGAAGTGGGGTGATCCAGCAACTGCCGGTGGGCGCGCAGGCGGTGGGTGAGGAAGAAGATCTGCGAGTGGAAGGACCAGGTGTGCATATCCTGGTAAAAATCAGCCAGGTAGGGGTTTTCAGCAACCGGCTCATAAAAAGGCTGCCAGCCCAGATTCTTTGCCAACAGAGAAACCAGCGTTGATTTCCCCACCCCGATATTTCCGGCGACCGCTATAAATTTCTTCATAAGCTCCCCTTGATTAATCGGACTGGACAAGCAAGGCAACCGCCTGGCCTCTCTCATCGTCCATGATCAAGTCCAATTGATATCCAGTACGGTAAGATGAAACCCGGATCAGGCGCAGGCAGTCTTCCAGGCTGGCTGCCTCTGGCAAGAAATCACTGGCTAGGTTTGGGGTGTGGTAGAAAAAATCCTGGTTAAAGACCGTCTCGGGATCATCCAGGTAAACTGCCAGGGGATAGATCTGGGACTCGAGCAGATCCTGGAAGAAATGAGTACCAAACGAGGGCTCTGGCGCCGGGCCGATTCCCTTTCCGGAAAGCTCAACCAGGGCGCGGGAATAGTAGATATCCCCATAACCAATGGGCACCCCCAGGTCGGGATTGGATGTGCCCCACCGCCCAGGGCCCACGCAGATAAAGTTTTCCTTTTCCAGCCTGGCATTGAGCAAACCAATGCAGCGCACCAGCTCCGCACGCGCAGCGGGTGTTTCCGGGGAGAAATAGCCCTCTGGCGTCACGAAGAGAACGTACTGTATTCCTGAGACAATGCCCTGCGGCACCACCCGGCTGGTAGAGAAGATTACATCTGCGGGGTTGATGCTCGGCGGCAAATTCGCCTTGCTCTCTTTCAAGTGACTCTGCGGGCGGCATTGCAGCAGGCAAATAGTGATTTGGGGGGAGGAGGAAGATGACTCTGTGATCTTGATGGTGAACTCGGTATCTACCGGAGACTGGTAATATTCTTCCAGTAGTTTTACCATCTTGCGCAAGCGCTCTGGTAATGGCGTACGGCGCAGCAGCTCGTTGAAGGTTAGCACAAGCTGGCTGGTGTCCCCTTCGGTGAGGATGCTGCGCAGGGGGGTGAGGTATCCACCCTGGTCCAATTGTGCAATGTATCGCAGCGGCTCGTAGCGCGCTGTCAGCACTTCCGCGACCGGAAGCGACTGGAAAGCATTTTCCTCCAGGTTAATCAGGTCGACGCTTTGCTGCGAGTAGCGGCGGATATCTTTTACCGAAGCCTGCGGGTGGAGCAATGGGTGGCTGAGCGCGACCAGGCGAGGATAATCATTACCCACCCGGTCCACCGCCCGCGTGCCCAAACCCCAGACCAGGCGCACAAATCCATCCTCGCGGCGGATCTGCGGCGACCAGCGAAACTGATTGCGGCTGAAAGCCACTCCGGCGGCATGCGGCAAGAAATACCGCCCGAAGCGCTCGCCTTCCACGGTTTGGATCAGGATCGCCATGCGCTCATCGTAATCTTGCAGGCCCTTACTGCGTCTGTATAGCAAGGCATCGGCGTTGAAGATGCTGGCATAAATGCGCTGAATCGCCTGGGTCAGGTTTCGCAGGTTTTCTTCTGGCTTTCCCTGGTTGGGGCAAAAATGGCTCTCATATTTTCCCGCAAAAGAGGTACCGAAATTATCTTCCAGCAGGCTGGAGGAACGCACAATGAGAGGCTGACCATCTACTTTTTCTAGCAGGCAGCGCAGTTCTTCCAGCACATCCGATGGGAAGTGACCTGCCAGGCAGTCGCGCACAATTTCTGGATAATCGAGGCGGATTTGCTCTTCGGTCTTGTATTTCTGGTCACCCCAGTGCATCAGAGCGTTCATCGCCATGAACTGGTAGGTTACATCGGCGCCCAGGTAGTAAGACTCCGGCGTGCACAGGTTATCGCGTATATCGTCTGGGGCAGTCTCCATCAGGATGCGCCGCGCCAGCAGCATCCCCGCAGCCTTGCCGCCGATCTTGCCGCCGCCGATCTTTCGCTGGCGAATCTCGCGCAGGTCATCAATGGTGAGCCAATCTTTGGCGATCTTGACATAAGCGAGCTGGTCGCTGATCATGGTGCGGATCAGCACCACTTTGATCTCGCGCAGGCGGTGCTCAGCTTTTTGGCGCTCACCTGGGGGAAGTTTTTCGAGCGCGCTAGCTTGTTCGAAGAGCATGAATTGCGGAGCCAGTTCGGGGTTAAAAGAGACGCGCATCTCCTCATCCGGCGCACCGCGCTCTGCAAGCGTATCGCGCACGATCTGCTCGAAGCGCTCGTAGGGCAGGTTATAGGCGAAGTGGAAATCTGTCAGATGGTCGCGCACGCGGGAGAGGCGCATGTCCCATACATCGGCTGGCTCTTCGCCGAATGGGTCATGCAATGCTTCGCGGGCCTGGGATTGAATGGCGCGTTCGCGCGCTTCGCCTTCAAATGCAGCCTGGGTGATCACCCCGCTCTCAAATAGGACGCGGCGCATACGAGCCCGGATCTGTGAGGCCAGAATCGGGTATTGTATAAGGGATAAGTAAATCCGGAGAACTTTATCTGATGTGACAGACGGGAGGGTCATCCCATTAGCTGCCCAGATGCATTGGCATGATCACATGCAGGTAATTTTCTTCTCCTACGGGGCGTAGCACACCCGGGGTAGTATCGAGGTTCGTTTCCAGGATTACATTGGGCGTTTTGATCACATCCAGCACTTCACGCAGGAAACGCACATTGAAGGCAATCAGGCGCTCAGGCCCTTCAATGTTGCCATCCAGCAAGGTCAGGTTAGAGCCGGTTTCCTCCGACTGTCCTGAGATTTCTACTGTCCCTGGCTCAAGCCCAGTGCCGGGGCGGATTTGGATGCGCGCGATGTGCGAGCCTTCGCGGGCAAAGATTTCCGCTTGTTTGCAGGCTTTGAGGAAAGCCAGGGTAGAGAGAACGGTGCGGGTTTGGTAAGTGCGTGGAATGACCTGCTCCAGATCGGGGTAAGTACCCTCGATCAGTTGTGAGACAAGCTCCACATCTTTGAGGTGGAAAATCACCTGTCCGCGGCCGGTGGGGAGAACCATGGTCACCACCTGGTCGCCATCACCAGAGATGCGCGCCAACTCGGTCAGCGCCCGGGCAGGGACGATGGCTTTGATTGCGTGTGGCGCGGAGGTAGAAAGAGCGGCTTTGCGGATGGAGAGGCGGAAGCCATCTGCGGCTTGCATGCCGATGAGGTTATCTTGCACGGTGATCAGCACGCCAGTGAGCACAGGGCGGGCTTCATCTGTGGAGGCGGCGAAGCCCACCTGCTGGATCATTTCTTTCAGGTCAGTCACATTGATCTGCAGGCCGTCCCCCAGCTCTGGCACAGGCATCGGAGGAAATTCTTGCGCATCGATGCACTTGATGTCGGTGTTCGAGGCGCCGCAACGCACGTTTAGTGATTGTGTGCGTACATTCAACACCATCTCTACGCGGTCGGCAGGCAAAGTGCTGACCAGGTCTGAAAAGGTGCGCGCTGGAACCGTGGTTGATCCCTCTTCTTCGACTTTGGCGCCAATCCAACAGGTGATGCCGAGCTCTAGGTTGGTGGCCGAAAGGCGCAGGCGGCCTTCATCAGTGGCGATGAGCACATTCCCTAGCACGGGTAGGGTGGAACGCGGCGAAACAGCGCGCGATACAATGCTTAAACCATGGGCAAGATTCTCTTGCAAAACAGATACTTTCATACGATCGCCTCTCCTCCATCCAGGTTACACAGCCAAAATCCCCTCTGGGGCGTTATGCCAACCCCAAGGTGTTGAGAAATACCTTGCACAGAGTATACAACGAGTGCGCTAATTTTGCCAGTAGTACGCGCCCCACACCCCAAATTCGCCAGAAGTGCGTTCAGGGCTGGATGGTGGGGATGGTTTCATCTGTGGGCTGATTGGTGATATCCCGCCACACCACATCCAGTACTTGCAACGCGTTCAGATTGCGCACGTTGAAGGCGTATTGCATGTTCTCCAGGTTGCTGAAATCGGTCGTCAGCACATATTCCCCCATGGTGAGATGTTCCGGAGAGCGCAAGCCTTGCTGCGGCAAAGGTTGGACAGCCAGCCAGAAATTCCACAGCGGGATTTCATATTCGTAAGCCAGGCGTACGATCGTAGCATTGATCGACCAATCCCCTTCGGCGTTATCTGCCTTAGTCACCAGGATCGGGACAATGCCGTGCTCCAGGGTCAGCTCGATCACGCGACGTAGCGTATCTTCAAAGGGCAAAAAACCATTAGCGTCATTGGTTCCCAGGGAGATAAAAGCATAGCTGGGCTGGTGTAAGCGATATTCGCACTCCAGCGGAGTCTCTGTTGTGCCGCAATCGCGCCAATCATTCCATAATGTAGCCAGAACCGCGCTGGCGGTCATCCCGGTTTTGGAGGCCCGGCTGTATCGTCCGAAGGAGCCAGCAAAGGTGTCGATGACGGGCTGGAGGGATGTGTACTCCCCCAGGTTGTAGCGCCCGCTGTCGAATCCCCCCATAAAATCCGGCATCATGCTCTGGCAATCACCCACCTTCGAGAAGGCATGGGGGTTATTCCCCAGCGATTGCCCCAGGGCGTAAACCTCGTGCATCTGCTGGCTGACCGTGGTGGGGATGATCGGTGTGTAACGCCAGGCTTTGGGCGCCAGGGTCGCCGTTGGTCCAGCAGTCGGGTGTCCTTCCGCGGATGCGGAGGGGGAAGGATACGCCTCCTGCGTTGGCAAATTTCCTGGCGGCGTGGTGACAGTCGCGGATGCAGTCGCGTTCGCTGAGCGGGCGTTGGGTGCGTTGGTCGGCGCATTGCTTGCCGGGGCGGTCAGGCTGGTCTGCGGGAGAGGCTGAGTCGGGGATATGGAATCATTGGCTGAGGCGGTACATCCGCTGAGCAAAAGACAGCAGTACATCAAGCGCATCAGCAATCGGATAAGGCGGGTTTTCATAGCCAGAGAGTGGAAAATCCTGGGAGAATCTTAACACCAAAGTAATATGGTTGGGGAAATGACTTTCAACGATCTTCGAGGAAAGATTCGATCGCCTGCTCCAGGCGGTGCAGTCGGGGGAATAAGAATTGCCGCAAGGGGGAGATGCGCTGCACCGGCTGGGTGCGCAATTCTGCCTTGAGACGCCCCGGGTGGTTCAAAATGACCAGGAAAGGGCCAATGAGCGGCACCAGCACCGCCAGCATCCCCCAGGCGATATACTCTGCCAGGGTGAGCTCCCGGCGGCGCAGGTAGAAGGCTGCCAGCAAACACATTCCCAGCAGGCACAAACCCAGCAGCAGGCGCATCAACGAGGCGGAGAGGAGCATGCCTTTATTGTACAAGATTTTTTCTTAGAACGCAAGTTCGCGTTATCAAAAATTAGTGACTGAAGACCAGTTCGACATCCGCGCCGCTCAATGTCAGCGTATCCGCGCTTACTTCATAGGACTCCACGGCCTGTAACGCCGCCAGGTAGGCGCTTTCTTGCGCCATCATGCCACTGTCTGCACAGGCCATCAAAGTAGATGCCATGTCTGAGAATTTGATTCCATTGCCGTCTTGCTCGTATTTGCCACCGTACGAATTGCAGCCTGAAGAGCCAGAGGCCTGTCCATCGCTGAATTCGATGGTGATCTGGGTGCCCGAAATCAAGGGATCGCCGTTCAGGCTGACCAGGTTCCACGCTCCAGCGGGTAAGGGCTCAGATTTGGCGCAGGTGGATAAGAAGAGCGAAAAGACCAACAGGATAGTGAGAACGGTAAACGGTTTCATAGCATTTCTCCTCTTCGTATAAGACGCGCCGGCAGCCTGATCTGTTCCCGAAAAAGAGAGCATATCGCATTTGAACGCCAGGGCAGGGTTGGTTGTATGAATAAAGAGAGGCTCTTGAGGCCCGAGGAGGAACCATGTCCATTCGTTCGCGCGCATTAATCATCTCGTGTACGTTTTTACTGCTTCTGGCAAGCAGTTGCAACCGTGCTCCAGCAGAGACGGATGCGCCTGTTGCCACAACACCCGTTTCTACAATCCCTGCCACAATCATCCCTACTGATACACTTCTTCCCAACCCGCCAACAACAGACACGCAGGTCATTGTTCAGCCTTCCCCCACGGCAGAGCCAACGGATGCCCCCGCTCCTGATGCCACTGCCATACCGGCGATCGACACTCTGCGCCTCAGGCTGCAGGGGCTTGCTTTGACTGATTTCTTCGAGCTTTCTTACCGTGAGATCTTGCTGCGTTATCCAGAGACCGTATTGGAAGTCGGACTGGAGGATATTTATGGCGTGCAGATAGCGGAGCTGAACAACATCTCAGATGCTTACAACCGTGAGACTTATGCGATTATGGCGCTGATCCTGGATGTGCTGCACACCTACGATCGCTCCGCGTTGAGCGCTGCGGATCAGATTTCTTATGATGTCTATGAATGGTACCTGGAAGATCAACTGGCAGGTGAGGAGTTTATGTATTATGATTTCCCTCTCACTTACTTCCCGACCATCAGTGTACCATTGGTGCAGATCACCTTTTTCACTGATATTCACCCCCTGGCAAGTTACCGGGATGCGCTGGATTACATTACACGCCTGTCGCTGGTCGATACCAAGTTCACCCAACTGCTGGAAGGGGTGGATTTGCGCCAGCAGGCGGGGGTGATCCCGCCAAAATTTAGCTTGCAGTGGGCGATCGGTAGTTTACAGGAAGTTGCTTATGCAAGTGCCACGCAAACCCCATTCTATGCCGCTTTTGCTGAAAAAGTGAATGCTCTTCCCGACCTGGACGAGGCAGGAAAAGCTGAGCTGCTGGCTGCGGCAGAGGCCGCCATCCAGGAGTCGGTGCTTCCTGCCTACCAGCAAGTGTTAGATTATGTTATGGATTTGCAGAAACGGGCTCCGCTGGATGACGGTGTGTGGCAGTACCCGGCAGGCGATTCGTACTATGCCTATCTGCTGCACCACCACACCAGCACCAGCCTCACCGCCTCGGAGATTCACCTGCTGGGTCAGCAGGAGGTCGCCCGCTTACAGGCAGAGGTGCGCGATGCTGGAGTCGCCTTGGGATACCCGCCAGATGCCAGCATGGCAGAGATCTTTCAGAATGCGGAACGAGATGGCGGATATGTGGCGGGAAATGAGGTATTGGATACCTACACTGCTCTCATCGCTGGTGCTGAGGCGCGCCTGGATGCTGCCTTCGATATCCGCCCCCAAGCCCAAGTGATCGTCGTGGGCGACCAGTACGGCGGTTTCTACATCCCCGGCTCGCTGGATGGTTCTCGACCGGGCATGTTCTACGCCAATGTTTCCGGTGCAAGCGAGCCTTATTTTGGTATGCCAACACTTGCTTATCATGAGGCTGTTCCCGGGCACCATTTCCAGATTTCGCTGGCTATGGAAGCTGACTTGCCATCTTTCCGCAAAGGTCTGATTTTCACCGCATATGCAGAAGGTTGGGCGCTGTATGCCGAACAACTGGCCTGGGAACTTGGATGGTATTCTGATGACCCCTATGGCAACCTGGGTCGCCTGCAGGCGCTGCTTTTCCGCGCCGCCCGGCTGGTGGTGGATACGGGCATTCATACCCAAGGCTGGACGAGAGATCAAGCGACTGCCTATCTGGCAGAGAATATTGGTCAGGCTGACTGGGTTGGGCCCTGGGAACACCAGGCCGCCCGTTACGTTGTTTATCCTGGTCAGGCAACCTCCTACATGGTTGGCTATTTGAAGATGGTGGAGCTGCGCCAACGGGCGATGGATGCGCTGGGCGACCAGTTTGATTTGGTAGAATATCATCGCCTGGTACTGAGCAACGGCAGCATGCCTTTGTCTGTTTTGGAAAACGTGGTTGATGCTTATATCCTGTCCAAATCAAATCCCTGAGGTGAGGAGGATATTCACAGCGATGAAACGACAATATTACCTGATCCTTGCTTCTGCGACTTTCCTGATCGGCTTGGTGATCCCAGGCTGCGCCGCTGCGCCGCCCACAGCCCAGACGACCTTATCCCCAGAGCAGCAGACCCTGGCTTCGCTGGAACTGGTGGATGATTTCCCGCTGTATGTGATGCATTACTATGGTGATTATGGATTCGAGAGCCTCCTCGGACAGGGGGCCACCAGCGCAGAGGGTCAAAACCGCAACGCGATCGATTTGCGCTGGTCATGCTCTTGTTTTGCAGCCATGGATGAAGAGGGAAAACCGCTGTTGGGGCGCAATTTTGATTGGTATCATGACCACCCTGCGCTGTTGCTTTTCACCGACCCGCCTGCAGCCTATGCCTCGGTCTCGATGGTGGATCTCTCTTACCTGGGATTCTCTGCTGATACGATCAAATCCGGAGATCGCTCTGCCCTGCTGCAAGCACCTTATTTGCCCTTTGATGGCATGAACGAATATGGGCTGGCAGTCGGAATGATGGCTGTAGATCGTGCAGAGGGCGGTCAGGATAGCCAAAAGTTGACCCTCGGTACCCTGGAGATCATCCGCCTGATGCTCGATTATGCCCGTAACGTGGACGAGGCGCTTGCACTGCTGGACGGGTACAATGTTGATTTTGAGGGCGGCCCGCCGGTGCATTACCTCATCGCCGACGCCGCCGGTGAGTCAGCCCTGGTGGAATACCTGGATCATGAGATCGTCGTCACCCGCAGCGCCCAGACCTGGCAGGTGGCAACTAATTTCATCTTTGCCGATGAGCAGCCCGCTGGCGCTGATTCTTCCTGCTGGCGCTATAATAAGGCTTATGATGTCCTGGAGCAGCATGCGGGTGTGCTCTCTGCACCGAAGGCAATGGATTTGCTGGAGCAGGTTTCCCAGTCTGGCGATTTTCCCACCATCTGGTCATTGGTGTACCACCTGCAAACCGGCGAGATCGAAGTTGTGATCGACCGGCAGTATCACCAGGTTTATGATTTCACATTGGAGATGAATACAGCCCCATGAATCCCTGTTCTCTGGATCGAGAAACAATTCTATCGGCATTGAAAGAAACGCTCGAACCGTTGGATTATGTTTATGCCATGTGGGAAGGCGGCGCAGCGGCTTTTGGGCGCGTGGATCAGTGGTCAGATATCGACGTGCAGTTCGATGTGCAGGATGGGCTTGCAGACGATGTTTTTGCACGCATCGAGCAGAAGTTGGCTTCTCTCTCGCCGATCGATCTCAAGCTGCGCACCCCCAGCCTGCCCTGGCCGGGCATCTTCCAGTGGTTCTACCGCCTGAAAGACGCCGGCCCCTACCTGCTGATCGATACTGCCATAATCGACCACAGTGCCTCAGAGAAACTCCTCCAGCCGGAGATCCATGGTGAAGCAGTCTTTTACTTCGACAAAAAGGGCGTGGCAAACCTGCCCCCCCTGGATTGGGAAGCCTGGAACACCCGCCTGGCAGAGCGCAAGCAGGCCATGCGGGTAAACTTTGACATGTTCCAGAGCCTGACCCTTAAGGAGATTAACCGCGGCAACTGGCTGGAAGCGTTTGGTTTTTACCAGGCCTACACCCTGCGCCCGCTGGTAGAGGCCTTGCGCATGCGCTACGCCCCCGCCCGCTATAACTTCCACACCCGCTATGTGTATTACGAGCTCCCGCCCGAAGTGGTCAAGCGCCTGGAAAGCCTGTACTTCGCCAGCAGCGGTGAGCAGATCCGTCAGAAGCGCCAAGAAGCAGAGCAGTGGTTCTACACACTGCTGGAATAGCAGAGATCAGCCCGAAGGATAGCCCTGGTAACTGCGCAGCATCCCGCTACACTCCACCGCCTTCACCCGGTTGCCGTCGCCATCGTACACGAAAGTCGCCGGAGTCGTAGCCGCGCGGGATGCCGTAGGTGCTGTGAGGAACTTTGTTCCTCCCCTGCCCTTCCAGCGAAGTGATGATGTCGTTGTCGCAGAGGAACATCGTTACTCAGTTGATTGGAGGCGACCATTACACTCGGAATCTACTCCTTATCAGATGATCCAAACCACCTCTGCGCCTTTTCCTGATAGTATCGTGTCAAAAGGGTGCCAGGCACCAATGTCATTGACAATATACAGCCTATAGCTATACCTGCCCAAAAGTTTGTGGCATATAGCCCTGGTAAAAAGCCTGCCAGAAACGCGCAGGTGATAGATAACCAGATTAAACGCTTTGATGCGAAGGAAGCTAAGATGATACTTACCAGGAACAAAGTAGCTGTTAATATACAAAGTAAAATTAATAAGTAATTGTGATTCATTATCCACTATTCGCCAAACTTTATTACCCCAAACAATGTTTCGCCTCTTATCCCCAGGAGGTCAAAAATCCCAGGAGCAGCTCCATAGTTATATCTTGACACATATCCATCTATAGCCGCGTCGACAACTGCAATTGGCACCAAGCTCCCTACTACACTGGCCACCAATGATGTGGCACTTGCTTCACCGATTACAATAACCCCATTTTCATCAACGTAAGTGCCGCTATCAGGTGTAAAAAATGCATCATCGGCCAGTGTAGAAACTGTTGAGGTCCAGCTTGCAAAATTTTCTACAACATTGGTGGATGCTTGATGCATGGCATTACCAGTTGCCGCGCCGGCGGTTCCGCCTGCAGTGAATCCTGCCATCTCAAAACCTGCACCTGCTGAACTGGCTCCAAGGGCAACATCTTGTGAAAAAATGGAAATTTCCGAAAGGTGAAGATGGCTGTACTCTGGTAACCTTGGAAAATACCAATTTTGATACCACTCTCGGTATTGGGTCCCACCTGAGCACCCCAGGTTTGGAGTGTTAATACAAATTCCATGTTCCTCGTCATAGGTGATTATTGGAGAATTTGGTTCATCCTTCTGGGGTCGATGACCGCTTGGGTCCTTGTATCTCAGCGGATTGTTGAACAGCCCCGCATACCTGTCATACGCCTGCGGATTTCCCGCGCCGGGGATGATCGAATCAGCAGAAAGGAAACATCCTAACGCAGGGTCGTAGAAGCGCGCCCCGAAATGGTAGATTCCCAGTGCGCTCTCACTGCGCTGACCTGTAAAGCGAAAATCCGTCGGTACACTCCCCGAGGTGAATCTGTCCGTCCCCCACGGGCCATACCTCACCTCAGCCACCTTGCTGCCGCTGCTGTCCGTCGTGATGGATGTACTTCCCAAATGATCCCCCAGCAGGTAATACAACGTGCTGCCCACACGCACCGCCACCCTTGTCGCCCCGGCGTAGTAGTAGCGGCTGGCAGGCAGCACCTGGTCGTTGGGGACGAAGCCTGTGCCTTCCACACTGAACTCGCCATCGTTGAAGTCCCTGGCAAACCAGTCGGCGGTGTATTCCAGGTCGCCGGAGTCGTAGCCGCGGGGGCTGCCGTAGTATTACTTGTCTTCCCCAGCGGCTGAGAGAATTCTTGCGGCTAGCCTCTCGGAGATGTGAAAATCCTGGCTCACCAAAGCATCCAGGAGCGGCCTGATCTCCTGGATCAAGCCTTTTTTCTTGGCTCTCAGAAGAAGACCTAAAGAGCCAATAACCGGTAAGCCGAGAGAGGTGGCTAACCGGCGTGCAGGCAAGTCGTCAAGAAAGACCTCGCTTGCATTCAGTTCCAGAGCCAGGGCAATCGCTTCCCGTTCACCAGCCCCCAAGAAAGTTGCTGTCATACGCGGGGCAAGAGGCTGTGAAAGCATCTTCTCCTCGACCCAATCTGGAAGTTGGTCCGTGCTAAAGACTTCTAAGCGCACGGCAGGGGGAATAATCACCCGTGTAACGAGACCGGGGATTAGGCCAAGCTGATTAATCCTTTCAAAGGCGATGAAAGGGCTGGAATTAGAAACGATGAGCGGACCTGTCATTCCGCGGCTAGACTCCGCTGGATTTCCTCGGTAAGCTCGGCCTCGTCCATGTCAAAGAATGGTATTCCCAGACGAGAAGCATAGCGGATAAACTCAAATCTCTCCATCCCCAAGAGCTCGGCTGCTTTGCCACTCGATATTTCACGCCTGCGATAGAGTTCCATAACAGCGATTTCTTTTACCGCCTCGTCTGGTCGTTGGTAATAAGGGCGGAAAAGATTCCAAAGCTCGCGTTCTAATTTCACCGAGATTGTCGATCTCATAATACCCTCATACAATAGCACAAATATTGCTCGTAAAAATTCAATTCCATGTGACAGAGGAATTTGCTATTCTATATCTCTGGTGATTTTAGTATACCACAATGAGATGCTGTCAAGTCGCTGCGCGTAGGCATCGAATCGTTGTAGCGATCTTGCTGCCGCTGGCGGCATCCCCCACACCGCCCCCGTGGTGAACCATCCACCATCCACTTCTCCCACCATCACAAAGGGCTGCCCCATAAGAACAGGGCAGCCCCGTGATCATTGTCTCAAGATAGGGAATACTAGATCCAGCCGCGCAGCTCCATCGCCTTGACCACACGGGCAATCGCCACCATATAAGCGGCATCGCGCATGTACACCTTTTCCTTCTCGGACATTTCCAGCACCGATTGGAAAGCGTTGGTCATCTTGGTATCCAGGCGCTGCAGCACTTCATCTTTCGTCCAGTAGAAGTTCATATCGTTCTGCACGCTCTCGAAGTAAGAGCAGGTCACGCCGCCGGCATTGCACAGGAAATCGGGGATGTCGAAGATACCGCGGCTCTTGATTACTTCATCAGCCTCGGGGGTGGTGGGGCCATTGGCGCCTTCCGCAATGATCTTGACCCGATCGCTGATGCGCTTGACGCTCTCAGCATTCACCTGGCCTTCCAAAGCGCCGGGGATCAGTACATCCACATCCTTAGAAATCCAGGAATCGCCATTTTCGATCATGTAACCGGCCTGGCGGGCTTTGTCTTTATTGATCGTGCCGTATTGGTCGGTGATCGACTGCAAGAATTCGGGATCAACGCCGTCTTTGTGGCTGAAGGTATAAGCAGTCTTGTCATCCCGATCCCAGCACGATACACAGGCAACCTTGCCGCCCAGCAGCTTGATAAAGCCGATCGCAGCATATTGCGAGACGTTGCCAAAACCCTGCAGAGCGGCCCAGCACTTGGTGGAGTCCATCTTGAGGTGCTTCATCGCCTCGCGCACAGTGTAAATGACGCCATAGCCAGTGGCCTCGGTGCGGCCTAGCGAGCCGCCGCCGCCAACGGGTTTACCGGTGATCACGCCGGGGGTGTACTGCCCGACCAGCTTGGAATATTCATCCATCATCCATCCCATCATCTGCGGGGTTGTGCCAACGTCGGGAGCGGGAACATCCTGGCGGGGGCCGATATTGCGCCACATCTGCTGCACCCAGCCACGGCATAGTTTTTCTTTTTCGTACACAGAGAGCGTAGCCGAATCAACCGGCACACCGCCCTTGCCGCCGCCCAGCGGGATATCAGCAACGGAGCATTTCCAGGTCATCCACATCGCCAGGGCGCGCACGGTATCCAGGGTTTCAGATGGGTGCCAGCGGATGCCGCCTTTGGATGGGCCGCGCACGTCGGAGTGCTGGACGCGGAAGCCGGTGAAGACCCGGATCGAGCCATCATCCATGTGGACCGGAATAGTGAATTTAAATTCTCGGCTCGGCCAGCGCAAAATCTCGGCCACCTGCGGGTCGAGATTTAACTGCTTGGCTACGTTATCGAACTGGCGCTGAGCCATTTGAAAAGCATTGATCTGTTCTGACATTTGGTTCTCCTTAGTTCCTGAATGGATTGAAAGGGGTGAGTCTTTTGGATGAAAAACTGAAATAAGTGCTCCGATGGATCACCTTAACATTAACATAGGTACGACAAGCCGTCTAGTGACGAATGCCATACCTTTTTCTAGTGACTTTTAGCACATTATGAGAAGAACAGCACATCACCCCGTTGATAGTGAAGACTCATCGGCCAGGCAGCGCTCTAATTCCTGGCGCACAAGCTGCGGGTTTGCCTGGCCGCCCGCCAGGCGCATCACCTGGCCGAAGAGCCATTGGGCGATGGTTTGTTTGCCTGCCCGGTAAGCGGCAACTTGCTGCGGATTTTCGGCTAAAACCTGCCTCACCAGCGCAGCAATCTGCGCCGTATCTGAGATCTGCCGCAGGCTGCGCCGGGAGACGATGGCATCGGCCTCTTCTCCGCTTTGGAACATTTCCCCCAGCACCGTTTTGGCTGTGTTGTGATTGATCTCGTTGTGGAGAACCAGCATGATGAGGCGCGCCAGCCCTGCCGGCCGCACGGGCGAGTCGCCAATCCCCAGGTTGGCCTGGTTGAGCAGGGCAAACAGCTCGCCGCTGATCCAGGGTGCCACGGACCTGGCGGGGCTGCCAGGGATCACCGCCAGGGTCTGCTCGAAGTAATCGGCCACCGCCTTTTCTTCGATCAATACACTTGCCTCTTTGTCGCTCAATTGGTACTGCTCCTGGAAGCGGCGCAAGCGCCTCGCCGGAAGCTCAGGCAGGCTGAGACGGATGGCTTCAATCCAATCGTTTTCTACGATCAGGGGTGGTAGATCAGGTTCGGGGAAGTAGCGATAGTCCTCTGCCTCTTCTTTGCTGCGCTGGGTGTAAGTGATCTCGCGCCCCTCATCCCAGCCGAGCGTCTCCTGGGTGACGCTCCCTCCCCGGCACAGAATCTCAGTTTGGCGCTGGATCTCGTAAGCCACAGAGCGTTCCAGGGCGCGGAACGAGTTCAAGTTCTTGACCTCGGTGCGCGTGCCCATCTCCTGGATGCCACGCGGGCGGATGGAGATGTTCGGCTCGATGCGCAGCACGCCCTTTTGCATATCGCCGGAGTTGATCTGCAGGTAGCGCATGATCGAGCGCAGCGCCATCGCATACAGGCGCACCTCTTCAGGTGTGCGCAGGTCCGGCTCGGAGACGATCTCCAGCAGCGGCACCCCGGCGCGGTTAAGATCCACCAGCGAGTGAGCCTGCCTGCTCCCACTCACATGGGTGAGCTTGCCAGCATCTTCCTCCAGGTGAGCGCGGCGGACGCGGATAACCCTTTCACCTTGGGATGTGTAGATGGTCAACCTGCCGTTGCGCGCCAGCGGCTCTTCGTATTGTGAGATTTGATAGCCTTTGGGCAGGTCGGGGTAAAAGTAATTCTTGCGTGCAAAAATGCTTCGTGGATTCACCTGGCACTCCAGGGCCAGGGCCAGGCGGATGCCATATTCCACTGCTTTCTGATTCAGTGTGGGCAGGGCTCCCGGCATCCCCGCGCAAACTGGGCAGACGGCCGTATTGGGCAGCGCCAGCGTGGAATCAAGCACGGGGCAAGAGCAGAACATTTTAGAGCGGGTGTCCAGCTCTGCGTGTACTTCCAGCCCGATGACTGCTTCGAATTCCATTTCCGTCATGGTGTTGATAGAATGCCAGCGGCATTGGGTTGATACCCCTGGCATTAATGGACTTTCTATCCGTGGCGGCGCATGAACTTCTGCATGCGCTCCAGCGCCAGCTCGATTTTTTCGTAGGAGGTGGCGTAGGAACAGCGCACATAGCCTTCGCCGCCTGCGCCGAAAGATGAGCCCGGCACCACAGCCACCCGCTCCTCTTCCAGCAGCTTTTGGGCAAACGCCTCATCATCCATGCCGGTGACGGCAATATTCGGGAAGGCATAGAAGGCGCCGTGTGGCTCAAAGGTGGGCAGCCCCAATGTATTCAGTCCGCCCACGATCAATTTGCGGCGGCGGTCGTATTCATCGCGCATCTGGATTACATATTCGTTGCCGCAGCTAAGCGCTTCCAGGGCTGCTCTCTGCGCCGTGGTCGGGGCAGACATGATCGTGTATTGGTGGATGCGCACCAGCCCCTTGATGATGCCTGCCGGCCCCAGGGCGTAACCGGCGCGCCAGCCGGTCATGGCATAGTTCTTAGAGAACCCCCCCAGCAGCACGGTGCGTTGCTGCATGCCGGGCAGGGTGGCAAAACAAACGTGTTCAACGCCATATACTAATTGGTCGTACAGCTCATCAGAGATCACGATGAGATCGTGCTTTTCAGCAATCTTGGCAATCTGCTCCAGTACCTGGCGCGTGTAAACCGCCCCGGTGGGGTTATTGGGATAACCCAGCAATATTGCCTTTGTGCGCGGCGTGATGGCGGCTTCGACCCTTTCGGGCCGCACCTGGAATCCATCCTCGACATAGGTGGGGATCTCGATTGGCACGCCACCGGCAAGGATCACTTCAGCCTGGTAGGAGACAAAACAAGGAGTAGGAACGATTACTTCCTCGCCAGGGTTGAGCAGGGCAGACATGGTCAGATAAAGCGCTTCAGAAACACCTACAGTGACGATCACTTCACCCTTGAGATCATAGGATAAACCATACAGACGCTGGATATGATGGGCAATCGCCTGGCGTAGCTCAAGCATGCCGGCATTCGATGTGTAGTGGGTCTCACCGGCCTGCATCGAGCGGATGCCAGCCTGGATGATCGGCTCTGGAGTGACAAAGTCAGGCTCACCGATCCCCAGCGAGATCACATCCTGCATTGTGGCGACGATATCGAAGAATTTTCGGATGCCAGATGGTTTCAGACCTACAACGTGACGGGCTAAATATCGATCACTCATGCATTTACACTCCTTTATTCAATTTTGGTGGATGGACCAACAGTCCTCTTGAAATGAATACGCGATCATAAACAGGCCGTGAAGCCTGGTGCGCACTAAGAATTGTTTCTCTTGTGGGGTTCTCCAGCGCTGCAAGATTTCCGTTATCTCCAGGCGCTCACCTTCCCAAACCAGCGCAGTTGGGCGCTCAGCATACTCGCTATCGGAACGGCATTCAACCAGTCCGCTGCTGTGGATCATAGAGGTTATAAGCTCAATTCAGTATGGTCGCCTGCGTTGATCACGGCAGGGCGGCGGTTGATTTGCGCTTTCTGCCCGATCAGGGAGCTTTCCATGACCACATCACTGACGATAGCGCCATCATCCAGGATGGAGTTGCGGATGATACAGGATGTGACCTGGCAATCTGCCCCAATCGTAGCGAATGGACCAATCACCGCCCCTTGCACTCTGGCATCCGGGTGGATGTAGACCGGTGGGAAAATCACTACATCCTTGCGCTGTGCAGCCTCTGCGCTGTTATCATGTCCATGTTCCAGCAGGTGGCGGTTGGTGATCAGCACATCTTCGATCGTTCCGGCGTCCAGCCAGGTTTCAACCTGCTGAGTGCGCATTTTCAATCCGCGCTCGAGCATGATGTTCACTGCATCAGCCAGGAAATATTCTTTATTGAGCGCTTTCTTGAGCCTGAACTGTTCTTCAATGGCCTCGATCAGCGCCTTGGAGTCCTGGAAATAATAAAATCCCACCACTGCCAGGTTATTGCTATCGTCATCCGGTTTTTCAAACAGGCGGGTTACATATCCATCCTTCCCCACAGCCGCCACGCCGAAGCGGCGCGGGTCCGGCACTGGCTTTACCCACGCTACTGCTCCTGCACTCTCCTGCGATAGGAAGGATAGATCTGTTTCTACCAGTGTATCCGCAAAGACCATCAGCATCGGTCCGTTGAGGTGCTCGCGTGCCAGCCAGATCGCATGCGATTGGCCGCGCATCTCCTCCTGCTCCACATATTTAACCTTCAGCCCAGGGTGTGCTTTTTGCATGTGTTCTTCGATTTTCTCGCCCAGATAGCCGACAATGAAGATGTACTCAATATCATGGTTAGGGAGTGTGCTAAAACTATCCAGCACATGATCGAGAACAGTTTTACCAGCCATGCGGATGAGCTGCTTTGGGCGGCTCCAGGTATGCGGGCGCAGGCGCGTGCCAAAGCCCGCCATCGGGATGACAACCTTGAGCGTCGATTTACTCACGAATTCCCTCCAGGATTGTATAGTGATGGTCCAGGCTTATTATACCCTTAGAAACCCCTCGCGCCAGGTAGCGCGCTTAACAGATCAAAGTGGAAAACCTCTCCAAAAGCCAGCCATACCAGGCGGGCAATTTCTGCCATCGTGGGTGTGGCCGGAAGCTGGAGCGCCAGGCTGGTAACATCATAGCCTGCCAGGCCGCAGCCGATGATTCCCTGCCAGTATTCCATCTGCGGGTTCACGTTGAGCGCAAAACCATGGCGGGTCACGCCGTTGGCATCCACCTTCACCCCAATCGCGGCAATCTTGGCGCTTTTCCCCGCTTTCCTCGTTGGCTGGGGCTCTGCCTGTTTTCGATCCACCCACACACCGGTCAAGCCTTCCAGGCGGTAGGCGCGAACTCCCAAAGTTGCCAGCGCCCGGATCAGCACTTCTTCCAGGTCGCGCAAGTAGCCGATGTAATCTGCTCTGGGCAGGCGTATGGTATCGCCTGCCGTAGCAGTCGGGGGCGCCAGGCTGCCTAATGGCAGCAGTGGATAGCCCACCAGTTGCCCCGGCCCGTGATAGGTCACATCACCACCGCGATCTACCCAATGCACCGTCACGCCGCGCCGGGCAAGCTCAGCCTCATCCCACAGCAGGTTGTTGATCTGGCCGCGCCGGCCAAAGGTGTAGGTGTGGGGGTGTTCGAGCAGCAACAGGGCAGGCGGGCGCTCGCCGCGCCCAATTTCAGCTGCGAGCTTATTTTGTAGATCCCAGGCCTGCTGGTAGGGCACTAACCCCAGCCATTGAACCTCACACGGCGCAGGTTGCATGGCGATTATTCACCGATGATCTTCACCAGCACGCGCTTGCGCCGCCGCCCATCGAACTCGCCGTAGAAGATCTGCTCCCAGGGGCCAAAGTCCAGGCGCCCTTCTGTGATCGCCACCACCACCTCACGGCCCATCACCTGGCGCTTCAGGTGCGCGTCGGCGTTATCTTCCCCGGTGCGGTTATGCTGGTATTGGCTGACCGGCTCGTGCGGGGCCAGGCGCTCCAGCCATTGTTCGTAATCATGATGCAAGCCTGTTTCATCATCGTTGATGAACACGGAGGCGGTGATATGCATCGCAGAAACTAAACAGAGGCCATCGCGGATGCCGCTCTCGCGCAGGCATTCCTGCACTTGCGGGGTGATGTTGATAAAGGCGCGCCGGGTGGGGATATTGAACCACAGTTCTTTACGGTAAGATTTCATAAGACACCTCCAGATATACGATTATTAGTACCCTCTCAATAAGTTGGGGTTTGGGGTGCTGTGAGCGTGCGAAGCACGCTCACAGCACCCCAAACTTCCCCCTTTTTTTGAGAAGATACGATTATTATAATAAGTCTGCCCCCGGCAGGATCACCCAAAGAGGTGCAAGATGAGGATGCGCAGGCCGATGCCGATCAGGATCAACCCGCCGAGAATCTCCATGGCAATCAGAACAGTGGTGAGAACGTCCATGGTTTGTGTTTCAGCTCGTCGAGAGGCTTGGGTTGACCATCGCGCGCAGGTAATCACGCTCGGCGGTTCGCTTATTGACCTTGCGTTGCAGGTTGGCGATCATCTCTGCCAGCAGATCACGGCCCTGGCGGCGGGCAAGCTTCACCTCCAGGCTGAACTGGACGCTGGGCAGGCGGTTGAGCATCTGGATGCGCTGGCGCACCTCTTCCAGGCGGCGCTGGGCAAGCGTCAATTCATCCTCTGCTGCAGAGCGGGCTGCCTGGTTGAAGAGCTCGGGATAGGCGAAGGGAGCGCTTACCAACCCGGCGAGCGAGCGCAATTCGGCGATGTTCCCCGTCGCAAAAGCCTGGTTGATGGCGCTCATCTTCTCGTTACGCAAGGCGCGGTCGGCATCGCCGGCAGCCAGGTCGGGGTGATAGCGGCGCGCCAGCTTGCGGTACAGTTCTTTGAGCGTTGGCTGAGATGGCTCGGCACGCGGCTGTGGACTCCCTGGGGGTTTCTCTTCCTCAGCCTCAAAGTTGTAAATGGGCGGGGGCTCGCCGGGGCGCGGCGCACCTGGATAGTAAGATACCTGGCGATCTCCAAATAGCTTCTCATCCCGCTGCCGGCGCAGTTCGGCATTCAGCAGGCGGATTTCTTGATCCAGGGTGGAGAGCTGATCCAGCAGAGAGCCCAGGAATCGATCCACTTCTGCCTCGAAAGATTGGATTTCAGCCTTCAGCGCATCCAGCTCCTCTTCAGCGCGGCGCAATTCTTGCGTTGTTTCAGCTAACACAGCCTGCCAGGGGCGGCTTCCGCGGGGGTATGTGCTCATAAGCCAATTTTAGTCGAAAGGGCGGTGTCCTGGTAACCAATCAGGCGCACGATTCGCAGGTCTGAGAGCCCGCTTTCTTTGCTTGCCTCGCGCAGCGCTGCCGCGTCGGGCGTCTCGCCCAGCTCTGCGGTGCCCGCCGGGATCTGGATCCCCGAAGTGGAATGCTGGATGAGCAGTATCTCGATCCCGCCGCGCATGCGCCGCGTGATGAGGCAGGTCACTTTCTCAAGGATGCTATCCATATGGTAGCGGTAGGATGCGGTACGTATCCGTTGCGACCTGCTCAACATAGTTGAGCTCGCATTCGATGGTTTCTGTATGCGCCGCCAGCATTCCAGCGGAAAATTCCAGGCCGGGATGCTGGAGCAGGATTTCATTCGTCCGGTAATCCTCCAATACCTTGCCAGATTTCAGGTCCAGCCGCCCGTTGGGAAGCTGCAAGAAGTACACATCGCGGTGCAGCAAGCGCCCATTGCCAACCGATAGGATCGTCATCGGATTGAAGCCGCGGAAATCCACCTCTTCTGGGATCTGGATGCGCATCACATCCTGGCTGAACTCGCTCTCGATGGTATCCAGGATGGCGGTGATGGCGGCGTGCTCTTCGTTCACCTTCTTGCTCAGTTGCAGGTCGTCCAGGTCTGGCTTCCCCATGAAGCGGCTGATCAACGCTTGGGTGGGGGCCTGCCCTGCTTCGATGGCCGCGTGCCAGTCCCCGCCGCTCTGGCTGAGCAGCCGGCAAACGGCTGCCCCGGTCGCATACTGGCGCGAGTAACCGGCGGCAAATGGCACAGCGGGGAGGGGAATATCGTGCAATGCGTGCGCAACGGCTTGCTGGATGAAGAAGGCAGAGGCTTCACGGCGCTCGGAGCTTTGCTCCAGCGTCATTGCACCGGGCAGGTTCTCCAGGATCGCATAGCGCCGTGATGCCAGCGCCGCCAGGTGAGTGGCTTTCTGTTCTGCGGAGAGCCGCTCGTTATTGTGCACTTCTGCTTCTGCCCGGCACAGGGCGCGGTAGAGGGGGTCCAGCTCAGGGTAATCTGCCAGCACACGGTAGAAATTGAAGCCTTCTTCGATGGGTATTGGCTGGAAACCACCCTGATCCTGGTAGACGTGAAAGCATTCATGATAAACCAGCGGCCCGACGGACTCCGGTTCGGAGCATACCCAGAGCGGGATCGTGGCGGTCAGGTGGTTGTTGATCTCCACTGCCGTGGCAGCCAGCAACTGCTGCGGTCGCTCGGTGGGAGGGTTGGGGTGGTTCAGGTACGCCACTTGCTCTGCGTCGAAGATTGCCAGCGGGATGCCGCGCGGCGAGTAGCCGGGCCAGGTGGGGATCTCTCTCTCGATGGCTTGCGCTGCGATCTCAATCGCCTGTTGTACATTCATATTCTGCCTCCTGACCCGTCACTCTGGAAATTGCTGCCTTTGCCAATAGAAAGTATATCCTACAATTCGCCGGTATTGATATCTGAGATGGCATGGTAAGCCATCATCAATTGTGTCAACGTTTTTGTCCGCTGATAGAATGGCTTACAGAAATTGGACACTCTGTGATATATTTTGAGGCGTTTGATGGTGAAAGAGGAGCTCTGGATGAGGAAACAACTTGTATTTTTTGTTTTGCTTTCTTTTATGGCCATTTCCTGCGCTGTGGGGGGCGTGGCTGCAACACAGGCTTCAGCGCCATTAGCGACCAGTCCCATCCCGGCAATCACCCCGATCGCGCAGCCTGCCACAGGCGAGCAGCCTGAAAGCACAGCCGGAAACGCATATTATGTATCTCCAGCAGGGGATGATGACACCCCCGGCAGCCTGGAGCAGCCCTGGGCGACCATCCAGCATGCCGTAGACTCGGTGGCGCCTGGGGATACGATTTTACTACTGGATGGCGTCTACCCCGGTGCACACATCTCCACTTCGGGGGTGGAGGGTGCCTGGATCACCCTCAAAGCCGCGCCCGGCGCTCAGGCGACCCTCAACACCCCGGGGCCGGAGAACTGGCATCAGAGCATCCTCGAATTGGAGAATGGCGATCAGGCTGTTGCCTATTGGCTCATCGAAGGCCTGGAGATTGCTGGCGGGCCGCGCTGGGGGATCGATGTCCGCGGCACGGACACGGTCAAGAACCACCACATCATCATCCGTGGCAACACCGTGCATGATAATGGCTGGGATAACGATGACACCGGCATATTCGCCGCCTTCACCGATGATGTACTCATCGAAGGCAATACCAGCTACCACAACGGCGAGCATGGCATTTATGTCAATAACAGCAGCGACCGCTTCACTGTGCGCAACAATGTGATCTACGACAACCTCTTCTGCGGCGTGCATCTCAACGGCGATGCCGAAATGGGCGGCGATGGCATCATGTCCGAGGGTCTGGTGGACGGCAACATCATTTTCAATAATGGCTCCGGCGGGGGGGCAGCGATCAATATGGATGGCGTGGTGAACAGCGTGGTGCAGAACAACCTGCTCTATGCCAACCATGCCTCGGGGATTGCCATCTTCCAGGAAAACGGCGCTGTGTGCTCGCGCGATAACCGGTTCTTGCACAATACGCTGGTGATGGCAGAGGACGCGCGCTGGGCGGTGATCATCACCTATCCACAATGCACCGGCAACCAGTTGTTCAGCAACATCTTCTATTCTTACCATGCCTACCGCGGTAGCATCAACCTGGCGGGAGGAATACCGGAAGACTTTACGAGCGATTACAATATCCTCATCGATCGCTTCACCACCGATGATGGCGAGAGCATCTTAGACCTGGCTGGTTGGCAGGCGCTGGGGTATGATGCGCATTCTTTCATCGCCGAGGCTGAGAATTTGTTCGTTGACCCCGGCAAATATGATTTCCACTTGCGCCAGGGCAGCCCCGCCATCGACGCGGGCTCTCCCCAGGGAGTGATGGTTGACCTGGAGGGCAACACCCGCCCGGCAGGGGAGGGCTTTGATTGCGGTGCGTATGAATATGGCGGGAGTCCCCCCACGCCTCCGCTGCTGTTTTATTCCCCCCTGGTGGTGAAGAATTTCGATTGAGGCTCGCGTGCAGATCGTCTCTCGACCACTGATTCCGATCGTCATCATTCTGCTGGCAGCAACAGTGCTGCTGCTGCTTGCGGCATGGATTGCTTTCCGGCGGCGCAACGCCCCGGGCGCTACTGCGCTGACTCTGCTCCTGGCAGCCACTGCCCATTGGGCGCTCTTCGAAGCGCTGGAGAAGATGTTGGTATCTGTCCCTGCTCGTGTGCTGTGCTCGCAGATCGAATATTTCGGCATTGCCAGCGTGCCGCCTTTGCTCCTGATCTTTATTTTGCAATACACCCAGCAGACCAGGTGGCTGACACGGCGCAATTTCATCTTATTGTGGATTCTGCCCATCCTGCACGTTGGGATGGCATTCACCAATGATTGGCATCACTGGCTCTGGCGCGATATTTACCTTTCCCAGTCTACCTTGCCCGGATTGCTGGTCTACGAGCATGGATGGTGGATATGGGTCTTCGTTGCCTACAGTTACCTGGTCATCTTCCTGGCAACTTCTATCCTGCTATGGTCGATTGCCCGTTTTCCGCAGTTGTACCGCCAGCAGGCGTTTGGACTTCTCTTGGCAATCGCACTTCCCTGGTTGGGCAATATCATCTATCTATTCGACTTGATTCCTCTACCTGGTTTGGATTTTACCCCAGTGGCTTTTTCCCTCACCGGTCTGGTGTTCACCGTGACGATGTTTGGCTTTCGCCTGTTGGATGTGGTGCCAGTGGCGCGCAGCACCGTCATCGATTACATGACGGATGGGGTGCTGGTGATGGACAGGCGCAATCGTGTGGTGGATATCAACCCGGCGGCGGTCGGGATGCTTGGCTTGGCAGAAGAGCAGGTGCTCGATCAGCGTGCCGGTAAGATACTGGCTTCATATCCGAGTTTGCTGCAATGTTGCCTGAGTGATTCCGAGACACAAGCCGATATTCACATCAGGGTGGGTGGTGGGCGTGACCTGGATGTGCGCATCACCTTGCTGCGCGGGCGCCTGGGAAACTCGATCGGAAGGGTGATCGTTTTGCGCGATGTCACCGAGCGCAACAAAGCGGAACAACAAAATCGCCTGCAAAGCACAGCCCTCGACGCAGCCGCAAATGGGATTGTGATCACTGACCGCCAGGGGATCATTGAATGGGTCAACCCGGCTTTCAGCCACATCACCGCTTATACGGCGGAAGAGGCGATTGGGCGCAGGACCGACCTCCTCAAATCCGGCGTGCATGATGCCGCGTTCTACAAGACTCTCTGGGATACCATCACCAGCGGGAATGTTTGGCAGGGCCAAATGGTCAACCGGCGAAAAGATGGCAGTCTGTATACCGAGGAGCAAACCATTGCCCCAGTGCGTAACCCTGACGGGGAGATCACCCATTTTATTGCGGTGAAGCAAGATATCAGCGAGCGCAAAGCTTTGGAGCAGCTCCGCGATGACCTGACCTATACCATGGTGCATGATCTGCGCAATCCTTTGGCTTCGATTGGCTTTGCGTTGGAAATGATCAAAATGCAGGATGTTGACCTGAACCTGGCCAAGGAGCAAACGGATGCGCTGGATATTGCTCTCAAGAACACCACCCGCATGGGTCGTCTGGTGAGCTCGATTCTGGATATCAGCCGCCTGGAAGAGGGCAAGATGCCCCTGGAATATGAGGCGGTGCATTTGGCAAGCCTGGTGGAAGAAGCCATCCAGCTCCAGGCGCCGCTGGCAGCCCGCAAAAGCATTCGCCTGCAGAGCGATGTGCCGGAAGATCTGCCCCTGGCGAAAGTGGATGCCGACCTGGTTGGGCGGGTGTTGCAAAACCTGATCGACAATGCACTCAAATTCACCCCCCAGGGTGGCAGTATAAACGTTCGTGCCCAAATAGAGGATGAAGATGGCTGTTTGGTCGTATCGATCAGCGATAGTGGCCCCGGGTTGTCACAGGAATTAAAAGGCAGGCTGTTCCAGAAATTTGCTGCTGGCCCAAGCGATGAGCGGGGAACGGGGCTGGGGCTGGCTTTTTGCCGCTTGGCGGTAGAAGCGCATGGCGGGCGAATCTGGGTGGAAGACCAGGCAGAGCCTGGCGCCACATTTTCCTTCACCGTGCCGGTCGCAGATTAGCCCTCTTTTCTTAAAGTCGGGGTTTGGGGTGTTGGGGGCTGTCCCAAAACACCAGATTCAGAGTAGGGGCGAAGCAGTCCATATAACACCACCTGTGGTATCCAGAACAAGCTTCGCCCTTCTTTTTGGACTTTCAGTACAATAAGGGCATAGCGGTATTGGGGCGGGGGAGAAGATTTATAATTATGTCATGAATTGACATAATATCGGTTTAGAATGATGACGAAATATGGCGTCAGGAGCCAATACGATGACCACGACTGCTACCCGACTGATCACCCTGATTATGCTGCTACAAAACCGCCCTCACCAGAAAGCCACCGCGCTGGCTGATGCGCTGGGTGTCTCGGTGCGCACGCTCCATCGCTATATGAATATGCTGGAGGAGATGGGCCTGCCAATCTACACCGAGCGCGGACCGTATGGGGGCTTCTCGCTGGTGCGAGGCTATAAGATGCCGCCGCTGATCTTTTCACCGGAGGAAGCCGTGGCTGTGTACCTCGGCGCCAGCCTGGTAGAGGAGATGTGGGGGCGGCTGTACCAGGATGCCGCGCGTGGCGTGCTCGCCAAGCTGGAGAACTTGCTCCCTGAGGAGCAGCGCCAGGAGGTTGCCTGGGCGCGCCGCTCGATGGCCGCCACCGGCCTGCACCGCGCCGACCAGGAGCGCCTGGCGCCAACACTGGAAAAACTGCGCAGGGCGGCGCGCGAGCGGCGGCAGGTGCGTATGCTCTACCAGTCTGGCAGCACGCCCCACCCGCGCTCGCGCGAGTTGGATGTCTATGCCCTGGTGCACCGCTGGGGCTGGTGGTATGTGATTGGCTACTGTCACCTGCGCCAGGCTGTGCGCTCGTTTCGGGTGGATCGTATTCTGGAACTGGTGCTGCTGGAGCAGACTTTTGCAGTGCTGGAGGATTTCAACCTGCGCCAATACCTCGCCAGCGAGCAGAGCAGCCAGCCCCAAATCCACTTTCGGCTGCGCTTCGCTCCATCGATGGCGCATCTTGCCCTCTATAATCGCTCGTACTGGGAGACCGTTGAGGAGCAGCCTGATGACTCGGTGGTTGTGGGCTCAAATGCACCAGAGTTGGTCTGGGCTGCCAGTACTGCCCTGGCTTATGGCCCGGACGTGGAAGTATTGGAACCGCCCGAGCTGCGCCAGATGGTTGCAGAGTGGGCGATAGCGATTGCCCGTCGGTATGACCCGCAGGTAAGGATCGGGACGTAATGAGCGATCTTGCACACGGTTTATACGGTCAATGGCCAATAAACGAGACCTGGGAGATTGGCGTGATCGTGGCTTTATTGGTCAGCCTGATCCATCTGATCATGCGCAATAGACATTTGTTTTAAAGGAGCAGAGCGATGGAACATCTGGATTTGCGTAAAATGTGGAAGCATCTTTACCAACCCTCAGCCAAGAAAGTGGCATTGGTCGAGGTGCCGCGCTTTCAATTCGCCATGATCGATGGCGAGATCGAAACAGGCCAATCGCCGGGAAGCTCGCAGGGTTTTGGTGAGGCGATGCAAGCCTTGTACGGCATCGCCTACACGTTAAAATTCATCTGCAAGCTGCGCAAAGAGAACCCGATCGATTACCCGGTGATGGCGCTGGAGGGGCTGTGGTGGGTCAGCCAGGGCGAGTTCAATATCCGTGTTAAGGATAACTGGGCCTATACCGTGATGATCATGCAGCCAGACCTCATCACCCCCGAGCTGTTCCAGGAGGGCTTGCAGCAACTGCGCAAGAAGAAAGGCGATCAGCCGGCTTTCTCTCGCCTGCGCCTGGAGGCTTTTGAGGAGGGGCTATGCGTGCAGATCATGCACCTGGGACCCTACGATGCTGAGCCGGCTACGATTGAGAAGATGGATGCGTTTGCCCTGGAAAATGGCTATCGAATGTGCGGCAAGCATCACGAGATTTATCTTGGTGATCCCCGCCGCGGCGACTCAGTAAAGTTGAAAACTATCTTGCGCCACCCGGTTGTACAGGGATAGCCGCTTGGACCAGACTACTGAAGATCACTCGTTGATATCGAAAGCGAAGGAGGAAATATGTCTGTCTTAGATCGTTTAGCTTGCGCGCAAGGTCGGCGCGATGAAGTCCCCAATCAGACCCTCGCGCGCCAGCTGGTGGAAGCAAAGGATGCCCAAGCCATTGCTGTCCTTGCTGAGAACCTGTGGAATAAGAAATCGGAAATCAGCAGCGACTGCCTCAAGGTGTTGTATGAGGTGGGCTACCTCGATGCAGCGTTGATTGCCCCATACAGCGCTGACTTTATCCGCCTGCTGAAAAGCCGCAACAACCGCATGGTGTGGGGGGCGATGATCGCCCTATCGACAGTCGCTGAGCTGGCTGCAGATGCGATCTACCCGCAGCGCGCTGCCATCTTGAAAGCGATGGCGCACGGCTCGGTGATCACCATGGATGCTGGGGTGAAGACATTGGCTGGGATTGCTTCCACCAGCGCGGAGCGCCGCCAGGAGATATTCCCCTACCTGCTGCAGCACCTCGCAACCTGTCGCCCCAAGGATGTGCCGCAGCATGCCGAGTCAACCCTGCGGGCGGTGGATGCCGAGAACATGGCAGCATTCGTGGCTGTGCTGCAAAAGCGTTTGAGTGACCTGGCGGGCGCCCAGGTGAAACGGGTAGAGAAGGTGATCAAGAAAGCGAAAGGATGAATCATGAACTGGTGGAGCCAACTCAAGAGCGATCCGTTACCCTGGCTTCTGCAGTCACCCTCGCCGGGGGTGCGCTACCTGGCGCTGCGCGATTTGCTCGACCTCCCGCCGGATGATGCCGGGCTGGCGGCGGCGCGGGACGCGGCGCATGCCGATGGCGAGATTGCCGCTATCCTGGCACAAATGCATCCGCATGGGTACTGGTCTGCGCCAGGGCCCGGTTATTCCCCCAAGTATTTTTCCACCGTCTGGTCGCTGGTCACTCTGGCGCAACTGGGCGCCGGGGCTGGCGGCGATGAAAGGATCGGGCGCGCCTGCGCCTACATCATCGATGCTGCCTTGACCGAGGGCGGGCAGTTCAGCGCCAGCGGCGCGCCTTCGGGCACCGCGGACTGCTTGCAGGGTGAGCTGTGCTGGGCGCTGCTGGAGATGGGCTATGACGACCCCCGCCTGGAAAAGGCGCTGGACTGGATGGCGCGCAGCGTGACCGGAGAGGGCATCGCCCCGCTCACCGACCGCCAGGCTGCAGTGCGTTATTATGCCGGAAAGTGCGGGCCGTTATTTGCCTG
The DNA here is from genome assembly GCA_016932955.1 of Anaerolineales bacterium. The sequence continues at coordinate 33,539 of JAFGBV010000298.1, forward strand.
CGGCTCGAATGATAAAAAGTCCTGCGCTTGGGGCGCCGCCAAGGTGATGCTGGCTTTCAGCATCTTGCCCCCTGTAAGGCGCACGCCGCTGATCCAGCGGGCAATCGATGCTGGTATCGATTTCTTGTTCAGCGTCGATCCAGCCAGCGCCCTCTATCCATCCGGATACAGCGCCAAGCCGAGCGGCAACTGGTGGAAGTTCGGTTTTCCGGTCTACTACGTCACCGACCTCCTGCAGATCGTCGAGGCCCTGGTGGGCTTGGGCTATGGACAGGATGCACGCCTGGCGAATGCGCTGAGGTTGGTCGTTGATAAACAGGATTCACAGGGACGCTGGCTCTTGGAATATGATTATTCCGGCAAAACCTGGGTTGACTTCGGCCCCAAGAAGCAGCCGAATCCCTGGGTCACCGTGCGCGCCCTGTGCGCACTCAAAATGGCAAGTGATCAATAGGGAGAAGAAATGGACACATTGCTGAAATGGCTATTGGAATCGGATGAGCCCTGGACCCGTTACCACACCCTGCTCGATCTGCTGGAAAAGCCGCAGTCTGACCCGCAGGTGCAGGCGGCGCGGGAGGAGATGCTGCGGCACCCGCAGGTTCTCGGGCTGGCCGCCGAGGCGGCTGGATGGCCCGGCTATGCCTTTACGCGCCACAATGACGCCCGCCACCCGATCTACAAGGTCAGCACCCTGGCGGATTTTGGCCTGCGCCGGGACGACCCTGGCATGGCGCAGATCGTTGATGCGGTTCTCGACCACCAGTCATCCCAGGGAGCATTCCTCAGCCTGCTCAATATCCCCAAGGCCTTCGGCGGTTCTGGGGAGGACACCCTGACCTGGGTAGCCTGCGATGCCCCAACCCTGCTCTATGCGTTGCTGGCTTATGGCATGGGGGAGGACGCGCGCGTGCAGCGTGCAGTGGCGCATCTTGCCGGTCTGGCGGGTCAGGTGGGTTGGGGCTGCGCTGCGGCGCCCGAGCTGGGCAAGTTTCACGGTCCTGGCAAGCGCTCTGACCCCTGCCCGATCGCCAATGTGTATGCGTTGAAGGCGCTCTCACTGGCGCCGGGGATGCTCGATAGCCCAGTAGCCCAGGCAGGGGTGGAAATGTTGCTGGGGCATTGGGCAGCGCGCAAGCAGCGCAAGTACTACCTGTTTGCCATGGGCAGCGATTTCTCCCGCCTGAAATTTCCCTTTATCTGGTATGATCTCTTGCATGTTGTAGATGTGCTCAGCCGCTTCCCATTTGCGCGCAGGGATGAGCGCCTGCACGAGATGGTTGCTGCCATCACTGCCCAGGCAGGTGCAGATGGGCGTTACACGGCGGGATCGATGTACCAGGCGTGGAAAGGCTGGTCATTTGCCGATAAGAAAAACCCCTCGCCCTGGCTGACCTATCTCGTCTTGCGCATTCAAAAACGGATCGGCTGACCAGGCGCCATACTGTCGGGAGAGGTGAAAATGAGTGGATCGAAAGGGAAATCCGCGGGGATCTATCGCTGGATGAAGCCATTCAACCAGCGCATGGCCAAGAACTACCAGAAGGGCTTTGGCCCAACCCGGGTGGTGTTGCTGCTCACCACCACCGGCAGGAAATCCGGCCTGCCGCGAGTGACCCCGCTGCAATATGAGCAGATCGACGGCGTGTATTACGTGGGCTCGGCGCGCGGCCCGCAGGCAGATTGGTTCCGCAACATCCAGGCTAACCCCCAGGTGGGTGTGCAGATCAAAGACCGCCAGTTCCAGGCGCTGGCTGAGGCAGTGACGGACCCCCAACGGATTGCGGATTTCTTTCAATTGCGCCTGAAACGCCACCCGCTGATGATCGGCTTGATGATGCGCCTGGAGGGCCTGCCCTGGCGCTACACTCGCGCCGACTTGGAGAAGTTTGCTGCCCAGAAAGCCCTGGCAGTGATCCGCCCCGTGGTGGAACACGAATAAATAAAGAGGCTGTCCAAAAAGAACCAAAGAAAGGGGATTAATGCGCACCGGTGGTGGTTGGGCGAAGCCCAACCACCACCGGTGTGCATATTCTTCTTTGAGGGGGCACAGTTAGTTCTGACCGTGCACGCGCCCTGAACCGCTGATCGTCTGGCTCACCTGCGGAGTGCCGCTATAGCGCACTTCCCCGCTCCCGCTGATGCGCACATCCAGCGTCTCCGAAGCCCACACCTCGGCTTTGCCCGACCCTGTGACGGTGATCGTTGTATCCTGGCTCTCCAGGCTGACGTTGTTGCACTTGCCCGATCCGCTGATGCTCAGGCTTTGCTCGCCAACCTGCCCGCCAATCTCGATCTTGCCTGAGCCGCTGATTTTCACCGCCAGCGCGCTGGCAGTGAGCTGTGCGATAGAGGCCTCGCCCGAGCCGCTGATGGCCAGTTCCAGCTCATCGGTGGAGAGACTTTGCGCTTCGACTGTGCCCGACCCGGAGATCTTGATCCCAGAGAGTTCTTTCACGCTCAGGTAAAAGCGGATTGGGCGGGTTGGGCTGATGATCGGGTGGTTGATGTTATCGTAGGAAATGTATAGCGTATCCTGGCGCACCTCGGTCTTGATATAGGGGATCAGGTTGTCTTCGGCCTCGATCTCCAGCGCTTCCTCGTCACCCTGGGTGAGGATGATTTCTCCCATCCCCGAGAGGGATAGCCGGTCAAAACCGCTGACGGGGCGAGTCTCGGTAGCCAGCACGCCAGAACCGCGGATGATGTTCATCCCGCAGGCAGCCAGGGAGAGGATGCCCAGGATAATGGCAATGATCAAATAAATGTGTTTGTACATCGCATGCCTCCAATTGCTTGAAATTCAATCAGCCACAGTATAGGGCAAAGCGCGGAGACCTGCCTAACCGCAAGCTAACAACAGGCTATCGGTTTGGCGTCGAAGACCAAAAACTTCGCTATAATGGGTATTTGAACGAGGAGGCGATATGAACCTGATCGTTGAAGGGCCATGCACAGGAAGATCTGAGGATTGCGCGGCGATCTTGCGCCTCCTGCCCGAGTGGTTCGGCATTGAGCAGGCTACTCAGCAGTATATTCAGGATAGCGCCGTTCTGCCCACCTTCCTGGCTTCGCAGGATGGCCTCGTGCTGGGCTTCCTGACCCTCAGGCTGCATACCCCTTATGCAGCCGAGATCCATGTCATGGGCGTTCGCCCCGAAGCGCATGGCAAGGGTGTCGGGCGCGCCTTGCTGCAGGCAGCCGAGCAGCACCTGCGCAGCCTGGGTGTGGAATACTTGCAGGTGAAAACATTGAGCCAGCGCCACCCGGATACCAATTATGTGCGCACGCGTGCCTTTTACCTGGCTATGGGCTTCCGCCCTTTAGAAGAGTTCCCCCTGCTGTGGGGCGAGGCGAATCCCTGCCTGCAGTTGGTAAAACGATTGTAAGAAAATATCTCTTCTTGGTGAACTCGCTAGGGCATATTTTGACACGGTTTCGGCGGCGGGGGTATTGAGGCGCGGGGAATAATATATGTTCCGGTGTTGATATCCTGCCATTCTCCGTTTACCCATTGGCGAGACGCAGAAAAATCAATATCGGTGATGTATAAATGAGCGATCTGACCATTTCTCTCATCCGAAACAAGAGTTCCAGTAATTAGTAGCCGTTCAGGGTAGGTTGGGTCAAATGGTGTGCAGGTCAGGTGGCATTCATTACCAACACAATCGATTTGAACTCCAATCTCATCGCGATAACTGCGCCCACTATTGTCTCGAACGGAACAATCACTGATAAGATCTACGTACCCATAAGTTTCATTACAATCACAGAATGCTGGGCGACATAGCACTGCCGTTTGCCCAATTTCAAAACTGACAGGACCTTCCACGGCGATGGTTTTACCAACCAGCGTCGGTGCATTTTCCCAGACTTCGGCGACGCTATAATATCGATGATACTCCTGGTAATGATAATCTTGTTTGACTTTGGCGACCACCAGTGTTATGAGAACGACGATCTCGACGCTCAAAGCTGCTGCAATCAATCGATACAAAACCTTTTGGATCATCGCTATATCGCTTCGACGAGCTGAATGAGATCCGACAACGGACAAACAGTAATTTGCTCATAGACTGGGTAACTGCGTTCACCAGGATAGATTACCCATAAATGCTCAAGACCTAATTCTTGTAGTGCCGCTTGCATAGACCTTGTTACTTTGGGCGCTTCGTTGAACTTGGCCTCAATGCCGTAGCGCTTGCCATGAGCGAAGAACAGCAAATCCAATTCGGCTGCGCCGTGCTTGGCCCAGAAATAAGCTTCGGTTGGGTGTAAGATGCTCAGGGTTTGCTCAATGACATACCCTTCCCAGGACGCGCCTACTTTAGGGTGTCCGAGCAGCGTGTGCATGTCAGGAATATTGAGCAGGCTGTGCAACAAGCCGCTATCTCGTATGTAAATCTCCGGCGCGCGCACCTGGCGCTTGCTGGCATTCTCGAACCAGGGCTGGAGTTGACGGACCATGAAAGCTCCGCTCAAAATGTCCAGGTAACTACGCACTGTTTTATCTGAAAGACCCATGGCGCGGCTTAACTCAGATGCGTTCCAGGTTTGACCATGGTAATGCGCCAGCATGCTCCAAAACCTGCGCATGGCTGTTGATGGGATGCTGATCCCCAGTTGCGGCAGGTCGCGTTCCAGGAAAGTGCGGATGAATCCTTCTCGCCAGGCTAAACTATCTGCATCCTTATCTGCCAGGAAAGCGCGTGGAAAGCCGCCGCGCAGCCAAAGCTTCTCCTTTGCGGCGCGGTCGGTTTCGGATAGGTCGAAGCCGCTTAATTCAATAAACTCTACCCGCCCGGCCAGTGACTCGGATGCGCGGCGGATCAAGTGCGGCGAGGCGCTGCCAAGGATGATGAAACGAGCCTGGTTTTCAGGCCGATCCACCAGCACTCGCAGAGTGCTGAATAGCTCAGGCATTTGCTGGATTTCGTCGAGAATCACCAGGCCTTGCAAGCTGCCCAGTACCATCTCGGGATTTTGCAGGCGGCGCTGGTCAGGTAAAGATTCGAGATCGAAGAATGATGCTGGTCGGTTGGCTGTGAAAAGGCGAGCCAGGGTCGTTTTCCCCACCTGCCGAGGCCCCAATAAGGCCGTAATTGGACTGCGCCGGGTGGCGGTTTCCATATCTTGTAAGTATCTAGACCGGATGATCATAAAACTATTGTAACATGGAAAACTCGGAGATCAACTCCGAGTTTTCAAGCTTTTTCCTGGTTGAGGGAAAGCGACGTCCGACGTACTCGTCGGCATTGTCGCCGGGGTGGGGGTTCTCACCATTGGGGGCAAAGAGGGTTTATGCCATCCATGCTATAATCATTTTGATCATCCATATTTCCCTGATCGATGCCTGAGGCGCTTCCATGACCCTCTCGCTGCTTTCAACCAAGTTCAACCTCCCGCCGCTGGGCGCAAACATCGTCCACCGCCCGCGTCTCTTGCGCATGTTGGACGAGGGCTTGGCGCAGGGCGCTGCCCTCACCCTGGTCTGCAGCCCTGCAGGGTATGGCAAGACCACCCTCGTCAGTGAGTGGCTGCGCGCCTCACCCGCCATCCCCTCCGATCGCTTTGCCTGGCTGACCTTGGAGAGCGGGGACGATGATCTCACCCGCTTCCTGACCTACCTGGTTACCGCCTTGCAGCGCATCCACCCGGGCATCGGTGCCAGTCTGCTCAGCCTGCTCCAAACCCACAAGCCTTCGCCGGTGCCTGTGCTGGCTACGATGCTGATCAATGAGCTGAACGACGTGCGCCAGCGCTTCTTTCTGGTCCTCGATGATGTTCACCTGCTCACCGCAGAAGCGATCCAGAACTTCATCGCCTTCCTGGTAGAGCACCAGCCGCCCTCCCTGCACCTGGTGCTGCTCACCCGCGCCGACCCAGCCCTGCCGCTGGCCCGTTTGCGGGCGCGCGGGCAACTGCTTGAGATCCGCCAGGAAGCCTTGTGTTTTCTGCCCACTGAGGTGGCAGAGTTTACCAACCGGATGATGGACCTTGCGCTGCCTCCAGAGCAGGTGTCTTTTCTGGCTCAAAAAACCGAGGGCTGGGTCTCTGGCTTGCAACTGGCAGCTCTCTCCTTGCGCACCGCCTCGGACCGTTCAGCCTTCTTCACCCTCTTTTCGGGCGAGCATGAGTTCATTGCCGATTACCTGACCGACGAGGTGCTGGCGCGCCTGCCTGAGGACGCCCGCAGTTTCTTGCTACACACCTCGATCCTGGAACGATTCTCCGCCCCGCTCTGTGAAGCAGTCAGCCGGCAAACCAACGCCCAGGCCACCCTGGAGCGACTTCTGGATGCTGGTCTGTTCATCGTACCCCTCGATAGCCAGCATGCCTGGTACCGCTACCATAACCTGTTTGCCGACCTGCTGCGCAAGCGCCTCCAGACCACCCAGCCAGAGCTTGTCCCTGCCTTGCACCAGCGCGCCAGCCAGTGGTTCGAGCAGAACAGCCTGCCAGATCATGCCATCGAGCACGCCATTGCTGCCAGCGATTATCAACGGGCTGCCAGGCTGATCGAAGGGCAGGCCGAGCGTTTGCTGCGCTATGGAGAGGCCGCCTCCCTGCTGCGCTGGCTGGAAGCATTGCCTGAAGATCAAATTTTGGCAAACCCCCTCTTGGGCGCCATCTATGGCATCGCCCTGATCCTCTGCGCCCGCTCTATCCGCCTCGTGGCTGCCTTGGTGGAGAAAATGAGCGCCGCTGGCAGCCTGGATGAGCTGCGCGGCGAGACGAGTATGCTCCATGCCCTGTTGGCCGTCTATCAGGGCGATGCCCCGCGTGCCATCCAGCTTTCAGAGCTGGCTTTGCAGCGCTTGCCCGCAGAGAGACCCTTCTTCCGCAGCCTTGCCGCAGACACATTGGGCATGGGCTATACCCTTGCCTGGGATATCCCCGCCGCCACGCGGGCTTTCGAGCAGGTTGTGGAGATTTCCCGCCAATCGGACAACGTGCTGATGGCGATCATGGCGCTGACCAACCTGGCAGGCTTGTGCTATGTCCATGGACAGTTGCGCACTGCCATTGCTGCCTGCCAGCAGGTCCTGGAGATGGCGCGCCAGCGTATTGGTACTCAGACGCCCATGATCGGCAAAACCTTGTTCAACCTGGGCGAGATGCTGCGCGAGCAAGGCGACCTGGAGACCGCGCTGAACCACCTCCTGGAGGCTGCCAGGATGATGGAAATCTACTCCGAGGTCGGACAGCCCATCGCCAACCTGGCGATTGCCAGGGTTTACATGAACAAGCAGAATTGGCCCGCTGCTCTATCGTACATTGCTAAGGCGCGCCAGAAAGCGCAGGCTACCCAATCCTTGCTGATGGATGATCGCCTGGTGGAGGTGATGCAAGCCCGCTACTCTCTTGCCCGCGGCGATGTGGACCAGGCTGCCCAATGGGCGCTCGGCCGCGGCTTTCTGGAGCGCTCTGCGGCCGATATCTTTGCCGAAGAAAGCCGCCATGCCGCCTCGTATGAGGTTTTCCAGGCTGAATGCCTGGTGTTGGCGCGTTTGCTGCTGGCGCAGGCGCAACCGGAGAGGGCGCTGGAGTTTCTGGTGCGCTTGCAAGACCTGGCAGAGAAGAGGAACCACCAGCGCCGCCTCATTGAAATCCTCGCCCTCAAAGCACTTGCCTTGCACCAGCAGGGGGAGCTAGACCACGCGCTGCAGGCTCTGGAAAAAGCCTTCTCGATGGCTGAGCCGGAGGGGTACCAGCGCACCTTTATCGATGAAGGGGAACCAATGGCTCGCCTGCTTTACCAGGCAGCTGCCCGCGGGATTGCCCCCGGGTATGCTGGTACATTGTTGGCGGTGCTCAGCGAGCAAAGCCAAAGCCTCAAGCCCATTGCGCAATCTTCCTCGGCAAATCTCATCGAGCCGCTCAGCGAGCGCGAGTTGCAAGTGCTGCGCCTGATTGCTGATGGCCTGTCGAATAACGAGATCGCCGGGCGCCTCTATATCACCTTGAGCACCGTCAAAGGGCATGCCAGCAACATCTTCGGCAAGCTTGGGGTCAAGAACCGCACGCAAGCCGTTGCCCAGGCGCGCAGCCTGGGTCTCCTGCCGCCAGGATAACCCGCACCCCCCTCAAAACAGTACTCCGACCATACTTTCGTCTGGTCACAACCGTACCCAACCTCCAGTATGATGAAAACATCGACTGGAGGTTGTTGATGTCCACTGAGCAAAGCACACCACCCCGCATTTCCAGGCGCTACCAGATCACCGTCGAGGGCAAGATCGATTCATCCTGGTCGGACTGGCTGTGCGGTATGCAGCCGACATCGTGGCAGGAGAGCGATGGCAGGCAGATGACCACCCTGCGCGGCGTGCTGGCTGACCAGGCTGCACTGCGCGGCCTGTTGACCCGCTTATGGGATCTGAACCTGGTGTTGTGCGCTCTGCAACAAGACGACCCCGCCCCAACAGAAAAGGTTATCTAAGGAGGTTCACCAATGAAAACAAATGCCCCCATCAAGAACGATCAGCAACTGGCAATCGAAGTTCATGGATTGACCAAATCCTACGGTAAGGTGCGCGCCCTGCGCGGCATCGACCTGGAAGTGAAGCCCGGCGAGATCTTCGGTTTCCTCGGCCCCAATGGCGCTGGCAAGACCACCACCATCCGCTGCCTGCTGGATATGATCCGCCCCGACGGTGGAAAGGCGTCCCTGCTCGGGCTGGATCCGCAGGTCCAGCCGGTGGCTGTCCAGGCGCTCAGCGGTTACCTGCCCGGCGAGATGCAGTTCTTCAGCAACCTCACCGCCGAGCGCCAGTTGCGCTACTTCAGCGATATGCGCAATGGCCGCGCCGAATGGAGCACCGTGCGCCGTCTGGCAGAGCGCCTGGACCTGGACCTGAAACAACAGATCAAGAACCTGTCCAAAGGCAACAAGCAGAAAGTTGGCGTGATTCAGGCTTTGATGCACCGCCCCCAGTTGCTGCTCCTGGATGAGCCGACCAGCGGCCTGGACCCGCTGATGCAGCAGGAAGTGCTCGATTTGCTGCGCGAGGCCAATGCCGACGGGGCAACCGTGTTCTTTAGCTCGCACATCATGAGCGAGGTGGAGAACGTCGCCGGGCGGGTGGCGATCATCCGTGCCGGTGAGATCATCGAAGTCGCCGAGACCAGCAGCCTCACCCGCCGCGCCCTCACCCGCCTCACCGTGCGCTTCAAGCAGGCTGTGGATGCCGCCGTGCTTGGCAACCTGCCGGGGGTCGAGATCCTCTCGCTGGCTGGTGAGACGAGCCTGACCCTGCAAGTCGCTGGTGATATGGAAATGCTGGTGCAGGCGCTGGGTCGCCTGCCGGTGTTGGACCTGGAGACAGAGCGCCCCAGCCTGGAAGAAGTATTCCTGGCTTACTATCAAAGCGTCAGTTCGGGATAGGGGAAAAACAACCTCTTTTCCAACATCCCGAGCTCACGTGATAAGAGCGAACAGAAATGGAGAAAACATTATGAACCGCTTATGGACTACCCTTCGTTACACTTTCACTGGCCTGCGTGGCCAAACCCTGGGCTGGGGGCTGGGGTTTGCCCTGTACGGCTTGATGATCGTCCCCATGTATGGCATGATTAGCCAGCAGCAAGACCAGCTCCAGCAGATGATCGCCAGCTACCCACCTGAGTTCCTGGCATTCTTCGGCGGGGACGCCAACAGCCTGATCACGCCGGCTGGTTTTCTCAAGATGTACGCCTTCTCGATGATGCCGGTCATTATTGGCATCTTCGCCGTGATTGCCGGCAGCGGCTTGATCGCCAGCGATGAAGAACATGGCCGCCTCGACCTGATCATTGCCCACCCGGTCGGTCGCAGCGCCTTCTTCTGGGGCAGGCTGCTGGGCTTGCTGGCTGCGTCCCTGTCGATCATGTTCCTGGGCTGGCTGGGCTTTTGCCTCCTGCTGGGTGGCTCCAGCCTGGGCTTCAACTGGGGTGAGATGGCTGTTCCTTTCCTCTCTCTCTTGGCCCAGATCCTGGTCTATGCCTCCCTGGCGCTGCTGTTGAGCATGTTCCTGCCCTCGCGCAACCTGGCCGCTATGCTCAGCGGGGTGGTCATGGTCAGCAGTTACATGGTCTCCTCGCTGGCCTTCATGGATGAGCGCATGGCAGCCGCGGCAAAGCTCATGCCCTACCACTACTTCCAGCCGGTGCTTTCCTTCGCAGATTTGGATCTTGGCTGGCTGTTGGCGCTGCTCGCCGCCAGCGCGCTGATGTGCCTGGTTGCCTGGCTGCGCTTCACCCGCCGCGATATCCGCCTCAGCGGGGAGGGGAGCTGGCGCTTACCGTTGCTCTCAAAATCTCATCAAGCCGGGTAGCGGCGAAGCCGCCCTCGCAAGTCCACCCGCACCACCCTGTCCACCCTTCGCCGCCCTGCTGTGCCCCTCTCCCGAATTTCACTTTTTACAATTCGGGGGAGGCCGGCAGGGGCAGAACCCCTCCTCCGTCAATTTCCTTAACCCACTTACCTTTTCGAACAATTGTGCTATAATCAAAGTATCAGGTATGATTATGCGTGCGCTTCCCCGCCAGGCTATGGCAACAGCACTTCCCCATCCCACCCCCAGCAAGTGAGTCGTTCCTCGTCGTTTTAGTCGTCCCTCTTTTTAAGGGGGTCATGGGTGTTTAAGGCATTCTCAGCGTTCCCGCGGTAATCTATCCCCCATCCACAATCCAACCATCCTTATATCCTTCGGACGTAGTTCGTCCGCAGCATCCTGTTATCCTCCCCATCCTTCCCATCCTACCTATCCTGTGAATCCCTGCCATAATGGATTCGATCAGCGCGCCAGGGAATACTGCCTGAAGAACTCCCACATCACTTCCGTGGCATCAATATCCTGCGTGGTTTCGCCAGTGATCCATCGCGGCAAGGGCTCCCCGCCGGGCCAGGTATGCCCGCCTCCCTGGATCGTATAAAATATCACCGCTGCATCCTCATCACATTGCGTATATTGCACGCCCCCCACATCGCCATTGCCGGGTAACGCAACAGGATCAAGGCTGCACCCATTTCCCTGCGCCCATGCCGCCATCCACTCTGTGACGACTGGAAACGGTAACTCGAAGGCAGATGACGGCCCGCCCGTATAGGGCACGATGGGATCCGCCGTCCCATGAAAGGCGATCAGCGGTACGGGTCGCGAGGGGTTGCAGCTCTCCATCGCGAAGAGATAAGCCCCCGCCACACTGCCCACGGCTGCAATGCGCTCCGCTAGCTGGCAGCCCAGCAATGCCGACATGCCCCCGCCGTTGGATAAGCCATTGGCATAGATCCTGTTCGGGTCAATGGTATATTCTTGCTGCAGCTGGTCGATCAGATCGGAGATGAACTGCACTTCCTTTGCAGCATCATTACCTGCCTCGGCGCCAACGTTGGTCCTCCAGCGCTTGGGGAAACTAGTGCCGGAGGGGTACACCACGATGAAACCTTGCTTGTCTGCCAGATCATTCCAATGGCTGATATCCCTCTGATGCGCCGGCCATTCTGCAAACCCGTGAATGCTGATCACCAGCGGGGTCGGCGTAGCAGGGTCATAGGATTCCGGAACGTACAAGAGATATTCCCGTTTCTCGCCGGAGCTTTCCAGGCTGCCGTTTGCTTCGTCCACCCAGGAGAAAATGATCGCCCCCAGCGCCACGATCAGGATGCCAATCCCCAAAACGATGATCAATACCCGCCCGGCAATATTTCCGGCTGATTTGAGCCTCTGCATATGTTTTTTGCTCTTCCTGCAATCGAAACTGTGTTGTCTTCTCTCAATTCTAGCAGGTTCCTCGGATCGCGGCTATCCCGATCTTGCTTGCATTGACGGTTTTAACAAAGTCGGGTTTCGTTGCGAAACGGGTTCTTTTTACCCGCTGAAGCAGCCCCTCATGCTTTAGGGCAGGCCCCCACGCTGACTTGGGGCAGGCCCCTTGAATGACATGCCAGTAAAAGTACCGGCTTTTTTTAAAGCTGTGTGCTTGCAGCAAGCTTTCTACAGACGCGGTTAGAGGCATTTATGTAAGGCAAGGCAGTGCATAAGTACCCCAAATTGCGGTCGGCAATCGGCTGCAGTGAGCCGTGGAGCTCCGCTGACGGGTCAGAAGCCTCGTCGGTGATCAGCAAGCGCAGGATGTAGGTCTGGAACTGGTGCATGGGTTGCCTCATATTGACAGTGTAGCAAATGAGATTGCCATTCGATTGCCAGAATCGGGCGAATCGAAACATTTTGGGTAAATGATTGGTCGTGTTTTGTCTTGGCAAACGCATAGAGTACTTTCAGCCGCCTGTTAGCCAGCGGATAGGTAATCCGGGCGGGCTTGATCTATAATCCCCACCAGATAGCATCAAGCATCTTATTCAAAACTTGGAGGAGTATCAAATGAATCGAAAATTATCTTTATTCTTGGGGATTGGCATGGTTCTGGCTGGGGCGCTTGCCCTGGCAGGTAATATCATCGGCAGCCTGACCGGCTTGCGTTTCTTCAGTTGGCCTCTGATTGTCATCGCCGCGGGGCTGGCTTTTGTCTTGCCGCCTTTCCTCGCCCGCGACAATCGGGGGTTAGGCGGGCTGTTCATCCCTGGCTTGCCTATCCTGACCACGGGAGGGATCTTGTTCTACGCTGAAGCCTTCCAGCGCTGGAACGTGTGGGCGGTAGCCTGGCCTCTCGAAGTGCTATCAGCGGCGGTGGGCCTTTTACTGGCAGGCTTATGGCTGCGGGTGGTTTGGATGGCTATTCCTGGCTTCATCATCCTCTTCACCGGCCTGGCGCTGCAGTTCTGCGCTCTGACGGGCATGTGGCACCTGTGGGTTGCCTTGTGGGCGGTGATCCCCCTGGCTTTGGGGCTCGCATTCTTGTTGATCGCGGCTGTGAAGCGCTCGCGGGTATTCCTGTGGCTGGGTGTGGGCTTCAGCGGCTTTGCGGCGCTCATGGGGGGCATCATGGCACTGGTGCTGCTGTCTTCCTGGAAATTCTTCGGCATCGCCTGGTCGGCGCTGATCATCCTGGCGGGGGGCGCTCTGCTGGTATTGGGCTTGGTGCGCCGCACCCAGCCGGACCAGGCAGCGGCCTCCTGATAACCTGGAAGCACTCATTTGTTGGTCGATATTGGGGCTTGTGTGCGGGCGGCATCCTGCGCCTGCACACAAGCCCCTAACAACCTTTTCGTGCACCCCTTAGGCCATCTTTATCGCAACCCGTACGGTTGTATTGTATAATTGCCCGTAATGAATTCCTGGAAGCGTGTCCTGAGGCGCTATTCCAGGGAGACTATCTGATAAGGACGGAGAAGAAAAATGAACAGTGTAGCAAAGATCCTAAAGTCAAAGGGCAACACAGTCTATACAATCTCCAAAGAGGCGCTGGTTTCAGATGCACTGAAGGTCTTTGTTGAGAAACAAATCGGCTCGGTGGTTGTGATGGAAGGGGATACGCTGATTGGCATATTTACGGAGAGGGATTTTGTCCGGAAGGTCGGTCTCTTTGGCAAGGACCCTCAGTCGATCAGAATCGAAGAAGTGATGACCAAAGAAGTGATTACTGTCAAACCGAGCCAGTCAGTGAATGACTGCATGGCATTGATGACCAACCATCACATTCGCCATTTACCTGTTGTAAAGGGCGGGCATTTGGTCGGCATCCTATCGATTGGTGATGTGGTCAAAGACATGATTGAAGAACTGCAGTTTATGGTTGGGCAAATGGAAAACTATATCCGCGGCCTGCGCTGATCGATTGGTGGTTTGCGAAATCTGCCGGAGAGTCATCGCGTGAGAAAATCATACGTTCTTCAGGGCATTTTCTGGATCCTGGTTTACCTGGTACTGGTTACTGCACCGCTGATGATTTTGCTCATTGGCGAGACGCCAGAGGGACGCGAGTTCTGGCGTGAGTTATCGGTGGGGTTGGGTTTTGCCGGTCTGGCGATGATGTCCTTGCAATTTGTGCTGACTGCTCGATTTAAGTCGATCAAGGCGCCTTATGGGGCAGATATTGTTTATCATTTTCACCGCCAGGTTTCACTGGTTGCCTTTCTGCTGATTGTGGCCCATCCGTCGCTGCTCTTTATTTTTTCCCCGGATACATTGGCATTGCTCAACCTCTTTACTGCGCCCTGGCGTGCGCGCGCCGGGGTGGTTGCTGTGCTCTTGCTGATAGCGCTGATCGGTGCATCGTTGTGGCGCAAGCAGTTGAAGATCGAATATAACAATTGGCGCATCTGGCATGGCGTCCTGGCAACTCTGGTGGTTGCCCTGGCGATTGTTCATGTGGTGCTGGCGCGCCATTACCTCAATACACCCTGGAAACAGGTCTTATGGATCACCTATGGGGTCTTCTGGGTGGGATTGTTGATCTATATCCGTATTATCAAACCAGTCCAACTGCTGCGCCGCCCCTACGAGGTGGTGGGCGTTACGCAGGAGCGCGGCAATTCCTGGAGCCTGGCGGTCAAGCCCGTGGGTCACCGTGGTTTCAAGTTCATGCCGGGGCAGTTTGCCTGGATTACAGTTGGCGATTCGCCATTTTCCGAAGCCGAGCATCCCTTTTCTTTTTCGTCCAGCGCCAGCCAACCGGATGGCCTGACCTTTACGATCAAGGAGTTGGGTGATTTTACCCGCCAGATCAAGGATTTAACCCCCGGGCAAAGAGTATATGTGGACGGGCCTTTTGGTCACTTCAGCGTGGATCGCCATCCTCACGCCCAACAGTTTGTCTTTATTGCTGGGGGTGTGGGGATTACCCCGATGATAAGCATGCTGCGTACACTGGCTGATCGCCGCGAGAAGCGACCTTTGATCCTTCTTTATGCCAACCGCGATTGGGATGGCATTATCTTCCGCGAGGAGATCGAGCGCTTGCAGGACTCACTGAACCTGAAGGTGGTGCATGTGCTGGAGAAACCGCCCGAGGGTTGGGATGGAGAGAAAGGTTTTATCACCCGCGAGATACTTGCCCGCCACCTTCCCCAGGGCGCGCAGCGTAACACGGTTGAGGTGTTCATTTGTGGACCACAGCCCATGATGAATGCCGTGGAGAATGCCCTATCGGATCTTAGGGTTCCATTTGGCGATTTTCATTCAGAACGCTTTAACCTGGTGTAAAGGAGAAAACTGTGCGTCAAAAGTTCTCAACCTGGCTGGCAATTGCAATGGGAGTCATCATCCTGGTGCTGGCGGTGATCTTTGCTTTGGTACAAAGCATGTAGGGGCGGTTAATAAATATGGAAAACATTGCGAAATATTTTGAAAAGATCATCATCTTTGCTTTGAGTGTGATGATGATGATTGTGATCTTGTTAGCGACGATTGAATTCGTTTATATCCTGATCAGCGATCTATCCACCCCGCCCTATATCTTCTTAGGCATCAACGAGCTGCTGGACATTTTTGGTTTCTTCCTGTTGATTCTGATCGGGGTTGAATTATTTGAGACGATCCGCACGTACCTGGCAGAGCATGTTGTCCATGTAGAGGTTGTTGTTGAGGTTGCCCTGATCGCAATTGCCCGCAAGGTCATTATCCTGGATCTCAAGGAAATCTCAACGCAAATGCTGTTGGGGATTTCGGCAATCATCACCTCACTGGCTGTCGCATATTTCCTCATCAAACATCTAAGGAACAGCAAGGCAATTCAACCGCCAGGAGACTCACAATAGCGTTAACGGCCTGGCTCAATTGCTTTGCGCATCTCGCGCAGGTGGATCTGGGTGTGGCGATAAGTGAGCTGGATGATCTCTTCCAGCGTGGTCTGGCCCAAAAAAGGATCGCGCCCGGGGCGCACCAGGTCTTCTTGAGCAAGAGAAGCCACCAGGCGGGCGGTTTCCTGGCGCAGGCTGGCAAATTGTTGGATTAATTCATCGACGGAGAGGTGATCCAGGCGGTTCACCTCTTGCTCGTTAAAGGCGTCCACCGAGAAATTCTCCGGCGATCCTGCACCCCCCGATAGAATATCCTGGATCAGCGTTGCGCGTCCCATCTCTGCGCTGGCGAAGTGCGCCAGCACCTGGCGCGCATTCCACCGTGCGATGTCGCTAAAGATGGCTTTCTCCCATTGCTCTGGTGTCAGGCTGCGGAAGAACTCGAGCGATTTATCGGCGTTTTCTGATAATCGCTGGGCAAGCTGGGTGGGAGTGGTGGGCATGAATGGCTCTCCTAAGATAAGGTTTTCATCTGCTGGATGATTGATGGAGTGCTGGCGAAGAAAGCCTGGTACTGCTCGGGGGTGGCGCTGCCCCCGCCCTGGGCGATGGAGGGATCACCACCGCCGCGCCCGTTGATCGGCGCCACCTGGCGGCGCAGCAGCTCCTGGGCAGAGATACCGGTGTTTGCTCCGCAGGTGACCACCAGCGATATTTTTTGACCGTCATAGGTTGCCAGCAGAGTGATCAGATCTGGGGTTGTTTTGAGAGTATCTGCCAGGATGCGCAGCTCAGGGATGGGGCGATTCTCAAAGGCCGCCAGGGCTAAGCGGTATCCTGGTAGCGCATCGGCATTGACCGCAATGTGCAGTGCCTCCAGAGAAAGCTTTTCGTTTAGCAGGGTTTGCAGCTCGCGTTGTGCTACTTTGAGCTGCTCAGCCTGGCGTTGCACTGCCTGGATCAGCTCCTGCGAGCCTACGCTCAACTGCGCTGCCAGCCCGCTGGTGATCTCATAGCAGGCCTGGTAATGCTCAAGGGCTTGTTGCCCAGCGATGAAGTGGATGCGCACTTTGTCGTTCTGGCGCTCTGCCTTGAGGATTTTCACCACACCGATAGTGCCGGTTTGCAGGCAGTGGGTGCCGCCACAGGCGGAATAATCATAACCATCGATTTCAATGATCCGAATGTGTTCTACTGCCGGGGGCGCTTTGCGCAATGGCACGCTGGCGATATTTTCGGGCTCGATGAAATAAGATTTGACCTGGCGGTTTTCATAGATGATTTCGTTTGCTAGCGCCTCTGCCCGCGTTAGTTGATCTTTGGCGACCTGCTCGGTGTCCAGGTCTAGCGTAGAGGGGGAATAGCCGTTGATGTTGGCGGAGAGGGTCTCCCAGGCAAAAAGGCGCACGAAACACTGGGTGAGCAGGTGCTGAGCGGTGTGATGCTGCATGTGGCGCAGGCGGCGCGCTGCGTCGATATGGGCCGGGTAAGTGCCCAGGGGAAGTTCGCGGTCCAGGATGTGCACGGTGACGCCTTGTTCTTCATCTTTATAAATGTCGATCACCCGCGCCTCACCCAGGGTTCCGGTATCGTGTTCTTGCCCGCCACCGGTGGGGTAGAAGTAGGTCTGGTCGAGGATCACGCCGGTGCGCTTGTCAGCAGTGAGCACCGTGCGCACAAGCTGGGCCTTGAAATCGAATTTAAGCGGGTCTTCTTGGTAGCGTAGTTGTTTATCTTTCATGATGGATGGCCGAACTGGTTTTCTGTTATCCCGGACTCGTATCAGGTAAATCTAATTCTTGGCTAAGGTTGTATAATTATACCAATGACGGGGATCCAATCTTTCTATATCGCAATCTTACTGCTGAGTGTGGTGCTCAATAGTATTTTGGCTGTGTTGTCATTTTCGCGCAGCCAGGTGCCGGGTGCGCAACCCTTTGCCGGCCTGATGCTGGCGGGCGCTTGGTGGTCAGCCACCAACGCGCTGGAAGCCTTTGCCTGGGATATTTCCGTTGAAATCTGGATTTCTAAGATCGCCTACTTTGGCAAGGAAGGTGTGCCAGTTTTCTTCTTTCTCTTTGCGCTTGAATATACTCGCCTGGTGCGCCCTCTTTCCAAATGGGTTCTGCGGGGATTGTGGGCGATTCCCCTGCTCACCTGGATCATGGTGCTGACAAATGATCTGCACGGGCTGTTTTGGAGCAGTATCTACCCCATGCCTGGGGCGGGCGCTGGGGTGTATGTTTACGAGCATGGGATCTGGTTCTGGCTCACGCTGACCTATAACTACCTGCTAATCCTGGGCGGCACCTTGCTCCTGATTTTCTTCGCTGCCCGTGTCGTGCGCCTGTATCGGCGTCAGACAGTGGCCCTGGTGGCGGGGGTGTTGGTCACCTGGCTGGCCAATGGCGTGTATCTTCTTGGCTTTACACCAACAAGCATGGATCTAACGCCTATCGCCAGCGCCCTGACGGGGCTGATCTTCGCCTGGGGAATTTTACGCCTGCGTTTGTTTGACCTGGTGCCGGCTGCTCGCAGCACGCTGATTGAAGAGCTGGATGATGGCGTGCTCGTGCTGGATATAGAAGACCGTGTAGTGGACCTTAACCCGGCTGCATGTCGTTTTTTGCATGCGAAAAACGATGTTATCGGCCAGCATGCCGAGTCGGTCTTCTCCCCCTGGCGAGATCTGCTGGCTGCCTGTAAAGCGCAAGAACGGACGGAGATGGAAATCCTGTACAGTGGGGATATGGAAAGGTACTTGAATGTGCGCATGGCAGCTTTGCGCAACAAGGGCGGTCAGTTGAATGGGCGCCTGCTGGTATTACATGATATCAGCGCACAGAAACGACTGGAAAAACTACGCAATGATCTGGTGCATACCATTGTCCACGACTTGCGCAACCCTTTGACCAATGTATTGGTCGCTCTCGATACAATGGATCGCATGGAGGGAAATGACCGCGCAATGGTGCTAAACGTAGCCCGCAGCAGCGCAGGAAAGATGCTGGAGATGGTCAATTCCATCTTGGATGTGACCCGCCTGGAGAGGGGCCAGCTTGAATTGGATAACGGGCCTGTCAATCTCAAGTCGCTGGCTAATGGCGTGTTGCAAGATCAGGCCCCGCTGGCAACTAGAAAGGAAATCCAGCTTTCTCTAGAGGCGCCCGATGATCTGCCACCTGCCTGGGGAGATGCCACTTTATTGCGCAGGGTGTTGCAAAACCTGGTAGGAAATGCCCTAGTCCATACACCCCCGCAGGGGACGGTGCATGTGTCCATCAGCGAAAACGCTGCCGAGAGGTCGCTGGTGACTTCGGTTTTGGATTCCGGACCAGGTGTTCAGCCGTCAGTGGAACCATATTTGTTCCAAATGTTTACCTCAGGGCGCGGGGGAAGCAAAGGTACTGGGATCGGCTTGTATTTTTGCCGCCTTACGGTGGAAGCGCACGGCGGGCGGATTTGGATGGAAAGCTCTACTGAGCAGGGGGCAACATTCTCTTTCAGCATCCCGATCAGCAGCAAATAGGTAATCGGATAATGATGCTTCGCTCTTTTCGGCGCGCGAAATTACCCAGGAGATTGTGACATTTGTCACTGTTATTTTTGTGGAAATCGAGTATTATTGATATTGAGAATTATTCTCAATAGGATCCGATGATGAATGCAGATACATCACTACAAGAAGACCTTCATGCGCATGGCTTGCGCCTGACCCGCCAGCGTCAGGCGATCCTGGATGTGCTGCGTCAAAGCGAAGGTCATCTGGATGCTGAGGCGCTGCATGATTGTGTCAAAGCGCGTGACCTGCATATCGGGCTGGCAACTGTTTACCGCACGCTGGCGCTGTTTAAGAAATTTGGCCTGGTGGTTGAACATCGCCTGGGGGAAGAGCATGGTCATTTTGAGGCCGTGCCAGAAGCGCCCCACTATCACTTCATCTGTTCCAGGTGCCGCAAGGTGATTGAGTTCAAAGCTCCCGCGGTCGAGCGAGTGATCCAGGAATTGGCAGAAAAAGAAGGGGTGGTTGTTACGGATGTGCATTTATTATTGAGTGGCTATTGTGCAGCATGCAGCCAGGATAACATGGAGGATAACAATGAAATTTAGGCTGGCGTGGCGAGACCGGCGAAGAGCTTGCCCTCATCTGAATGCAAGGCAATCTTCAGGACAGATTTCTTTAGGTGATCTGTCTCCAGGTCAAATAGCGCAAGTGGTGGCGCTTTCGGGAGGGCGCTGTATGGTTGGTCGCATGGCCTCACTGGGCTTCACGCCCGGTGCTTTGGTCACCATGATCCAAAATTATGGCCATGGGCCCTTGATTGTCAGCGTGCGTGATACGCGCGTGGCGCTTGGACGCCATGAAGCCAGAGCGGTGGTTGTGCAGCAAGGGGTTCTATGAGCAGCTTTCATGCCCCACCCAACATCGATGGATCAACGCTTGATCAGCAGCAACTGATTGGAGAGCGAACCCGGCTGGTGGCACTGGCTGGACAACCCAATATGGGCAAATCGACTCTGTTCAACCTGCTAACGGGATTGAACCAGCATGTAGGGAACTGGCCTGGGAAGACGGTAGAGCGCCGAGAGGGTGATTTTCTTTACAATGCCCATTCATACCGCCTGGTGGATTTGCCCGGCACGTACAGCCTGACCGCCAATTCGCCCGAGGAGGTGATCGCGCGCGAGTTTATCTTGCATGAGCGCCCCGATGTGGTTATTGCGGTGGTCAGTGCTGCCAACCTGGAGCGCAGCCTGTACCTGGTGGCGGAGTTGGTTCTGTTGCCCACGCCTTTGATTGTGGCCTTGAACATGATGGATGTCGCAGCACAAGAGGGGTTGAATGTGGATGCAGATATTCTGGAGGCAGCATTGGGTCTGCCCGTTGTGCCTGTAGTGGCAACCCGTGCCATTGGGGTACGAGACCTCATGCGCGCTGTGGAAGCTATGCTTGCCGGTAAGCGGGTGCCCATGCCGCGCCAGCCTGAAATCCGCGCCGATCATCGGCAGGCGTTGGTTGATATTCGTGAAGCAATATCTGGCTATGTGCCTCCACCCTATCCGCTGGAATGGGTGGCGTTGAAATTACTGGAAGGTGACCAACAGGTAACTGAATTGGTGCGGAGCAGCCTTCCGCCCGCGGGTTGGGAACGGGTTAACGCTGTATTATTGGCGCATGACGATGCCTTGCTGGCGGTCGCCTCAGGACGCTATGAGTGGATTGGACGTATGGTACGGGCGGCAGTAGCCCGCCCTCGGGTTGGGCAGATCAGCCTCACCGAGCGACTGGATCGTTGGGCAGCGCATCCATTTTGGGGCTTGTTCATCCTGGCAGGTGTGCTGGGCCTCGTATTTTGGTTGACTTTTACTTTGGGGGCGCCGCTGCAAGCCTGGCTGGATGAGCAGGTGATTGTAGCGCTGGCTGTGCGTGTTTCAGGTTGGCTGGCTCGTTCCCCAACATGGCTGAGTAGCCTGGTAGTGGATGGGGTGTTGGGTGGGGTTGGCGCTGTGCTGACCTTCCTGCCAGTCATGGTGATTTTCTTCGCTGTTTTCGGTCTCCTGGAAGATGTTGGCTACATGGCGCGAGCAGCGTATGTGATGGACAATTTGATGCATGTGATGGGCTTGCATGGTAAATCGTTCTTGCCATTGTTCCTGGGGTTTGGTTGCAACGTGCCGGCGGTTGTGGGAACACGCGTGATTGATTCCTGGTCGGCGCGGCTGGTGACAATCCTCATCGCGCCATTGGTGCCCTGTTCTGCGCGCCTGGCTGTGGTGGCATTTCTTGCGCCTGCTTTCTTCGGGCAGCAGGCTATGCTGGTTACCTTTGGCTTAGTGCTGCTTTCGTTAGCAATGCTCATCTTCATCGGAACTATCCTGAGCCGGATCCTCTTTCGTGGCGAGCGTTCGGCTTTTATCATGGAGATGCCGCTTTACCACCAGCCTAACTTGCGCACCATTGGTTTACTGGTGTGGCAACGCGCAATAGCATTTGTGCAGAAGGCTGGCACAATGATCCTTGCCTTTTCCGTGGTCATCTGGTTATTGGCAACATTGCCTGGTGGCGATCTGGAAACAAGCTTCCTGGCACAACTTGGATATTGGCTGGAGCCAGCCAGTCGTTGGATGGGGTTTGATTGGCGTCTGACGGTGGCATTGTTGGCAAGCTTTGCGGCGAAGGAGAATGCTGTTGCCACCTTGGGCGTGTTGATGGGGGGGAAAAATCAGGCCGGGTTAGGAATGACACTGGCATCCATCTATTCGCCGGCGACGGCATTGGCTTTTCTGGCTGTCTCGCTGCTGTTTATCCCCTGCGCAGCAACGGTAGCGGCGATTCGTCAGGAGACGGGGGGGTGGAGATGGGCGGCCCTTTCTGTTGGGCTTCTCCTGCTGATCTCGGTCAGCGTCGGCGTGCTGATCTATCAGGGCGCTCTCCTGCTTGGCTGGGGGGTGTAAGATGTTGGAGAGGCTGCTCCATGTGGTCGATCAGGGAGGAGCGTTGAGCGTTCCACACCTGGCGCGTAGATTGGATGTGAGCGAGGCGCTGGTAGAGCAGATGCTCGCAGACCTGGTGCGCATGGGACATTTGCGCGTTGTAGAAGGCTGCCAGGCAGGGCGCTGTGCAGCCTGCCCTATGGCGCAGGCTTGCGCGATGATTGCCCGCCCGCGTATCTGGCAGCGCTGATGCTTTATTTTGCCATCTATCCTAAAATGTAATTTCTCTGTCCTATTTTCCAGGCAGCGTTACCTGGAAGGGCAGAGCTTCTCCGCGCAAACCCGCAACCAGATTCCTGACTGCCATCAACGCCATGCGCGTGCGTGTGGTGGTTGTGGCGCTGGCAATGTGCGGGGCTACGATCAGGTTTGGCAGGCTAAGTAGTTTGTGCCCGGTTGGCAGCGGTTCCGGGTCGGTGACGTCTAGCGCCGCGCAGGCGATTTTGCCGCTTTTCAATGCCTGGTAGAGTGCTTCGCTGTCCACGATTGGACCGCGCGCGGTGTTGACCAGCACCGCACTGGATTTCATCAGCGAGAATGCCCGTTCACCAATCAAACCCTGGGTTTGCGGCGAAAGACTGACATGCAGGGTGATGAAATCTGCCTGGCAGAGCAGATCATCCAGTTCCAGGTACGTGGCGCCCAGCTCTGCTTCGGCTTGCGGCTGGGGTTGGGTATCATAGTACAGGACGCGCATATTAAAGCCCCGCGCCCGCCTGGCGACCGACTGCCCGATGCGGCCCATGCCGATAATGCCCAATGTCGCGCCGTATACCTCCTGCCCCAATAACAGCGTCAGCCCCCAGGTTTCCCATTTCCCCGCCCGTACAAAGTCGATTGCCTCGCCCAGGCGCCGCGCCCCAGCCATCAGCAACGTGAAAGCAAAATCTGCAGTGGCTTCGGTGAGCACGCCGGGGGTGTTACCCACCAGGATATTGCGCTGCGCCGCAGCACGGATGTCGATATTGTCATAGCCGACCGCACACTGGCTGATCACTTTCAGGCGCGGCGCAAGCCTGATCAGTGCGGCGTCGATACGGTCGGTGAGCAGGCACAGTAATCCTTCTTTGTCAACAATGTTTTCGGCGATCACCTCGTAAGGTGGTGGGGTCTCGTGATTCCAGATCTGCACCTCGCAGGATTGTTCCAGCTCATTCCTGGCAGATTCGGGCAGGCGGCGGGTGACATAGACTTTTGGCTTCATCGCGATGCACCATCCATTGCTGTATGATAACATAATCCTTGGTTGCCAAAGGTACTCCAGTAACACACGCTCCCTTCTCAAAACCGTCTCTGTCTGATAAACTATCCCCCTGGTTTGAGCGACCTCGACCACATTGGCCGGGGTCTTTTGTGTGTAGGTGTAGGATGAAAACAGAAAGAATTGACTTGCGTAATATCGCCATCATCGCTCATGTCGATCATGGTAAAACAACACTGGTAGATGGCCTGCTGCGCCAGGCGCGCGTCTTCCGCGAGAATCAGCAGGTGATGGAACGGGTCATGGATTCAAATGACCTGGAGCGTGAGCGCGGGATTACCATCCTGGCGAAAAATACCGCCATCTCTATCTGGGATGCACAGGCCGGTGAAACCGTAAAGATCAATATTGTCGATACACCCGGGCATGCTGATTTTGGCGGCGAGGTCGAACGGGTGATGAACATGGTGGATGGCGTGCTGCTCCTGGTGGATGCGGCTGAGGGACCTATGCCCCAAACCCGTTTTGTGCTCAAGAAAGCGTTGGAGATGGGGCACCGCGCGATTGTGGTGATCAATAAAGTGGATCGTAAGGATGCCGAGCCGGATCGCGTACTGAACCAGACTTTTGATCTGTTTATTGAGCTCGGTGCCAGTGATGAGCAGGCGGATTTCCCTGTGGTATATGCCAATGCGATTACCGCTCAGGCTGGGCTGACCCCTGATTTAGGCCCCGATCTCCAACCTCTCTTCCAGGCCATCTTGCGCCATATCCCCAGCCCGCAGGTGGATGTGGACGCACCGCTACAGATGCTTGTTACTACCCTGGGGTATGATGATTACCGCGGTGTCACCGCCGTAGGGCGCATCTTTGCCGGGCAAATTGAGCTGGATCAGCCGTTGGCGCGCATCATGCTTGATGGACAGGTGGTCACTGAACGCGCCCGTTATTTGTACGTGCACCAGGGTCTCAAGCGTGTTGAAGTCGAACATGCCGAAGCCGGAGAGATCGTCGCCTTGGCCGGCCTGGAAGGGATTGCGATTGGGGAAACCCTGGCCGATATCGAGAATCCCCAGGCCCTGCCGCGTATCCAGGTTGAAGAGCCCACCGTCCGCATGACCTTTGGCGTGAACACTTCGCCCTTTTCGGGACGTGAAGGGCGCTGGAACACCTCGCGCAAGCTGCGGGCGCGCCTCTTTGATGAGCTGCGCTCCAACGTTGCCCTGCGTGTGGCAGAGACGGATAGCCCCGACTCATTCCTCGTCTCTGGCCGCGGCGAGCTACACCTGGCGATCTTGATTGAGACCATGCGCCGCGAGGGCTATGAATTTCAGGTTTCACGGCCTGAGGTGATCCTGCGCCAGGACGAGACAGGCGAACTGCTGGAACCGTATGAGAATGTGCATATTGAAACCAGCCCCGATACAGTGGGTGTAGTGGTCGAGATGCTCGGCGAGCGGCGCGGCCAGATGCTCAATATGATCGATACAGGCGAGAACAGCGTTCGGCTGGAGTACCTGGCGCCGACGCGTGGTTTATTAGGTTTCCGTTATCAGTTCCTCACCGCCACCCGCGGGGCTGGCACGTTGCACACCCTCTTCCATGGTTATCTGCCGATAGCCGGACCAATGAGCGGGCGTGCAACCGGCTCGCTGGTGAGCTGGGAGCCAGGCGTGGCCACAACCTATGGCCTGAAGAATGCCGAGGAACGCGGCATGCTTTTCTATGGGGCTGGCGTTGAAGTGTATGAGGGGATGGTGGTGGGCGAGCACCAGCGACCCGGTGACCTCAGCGTGAATGTGTGCAAGAAGAAGCACCTCACCAATGTGCGCGCCGCACGCGGTGAGATGGAGATCCGCCTCACCCCGCCCCGCCAGATGAGCCTGGATGAGGCAATTGAATACCTGGCGGATGATGAACTGCTCGAGGTTACCCCAAAGAGCTACCGCATCCGCAAGCGTATCTTGAATACGCATGAGCGCGGCCGCCTGAACAAGCTGGCAAAATTAGAAATGGGTGTCTGAGCGAGCAGGTGGGTTTTGTTCAACTTGCAATCAGCACGATGGCAGATAGCGCAGCGACGATCCCCACGGCTTGCAAGCGGTTAATCCGCTCTTTCAATAGAAACCAGGCCAGGATCACGGTGGTGCCAGGGTAGAGAGACCCAAGCACAGCGGCGATGTCCAGGCGACCGGCTTGCCCGGCAAGCACGTACATCAAATTAGCGGTTACGTCCATTGCCCCGCAAACCACCACGATCGGCATTACCTTGCGCGGCAGGGATTGCGCAGGAGGCCGCATCAGCACATAAAGCGACAGCCCCACGCTCGAAGCCAGGCGGGCGCTCAGCAGAGGCCAGAAGGTAGCCTGCTGGCTGGCAGCGTGCATGAGGATGAAGTAGAAGCCAAAGGTGATGCCGGAGATCAGTGGCAGTCGCAGGCTGGCTAAATGGGCTTTGAAAATCGGCGATACTCCTCCTCCTGAGATCAGCCAGATGGCTGCCAGCGCAAGCAAAAACCCCACCAGTTTGATGATGCCGGGGAAGCCCTGTGTCCATGCACCTACCACGACGGGAAGTACAGCAGCCAGCAACGCTGAGACCGGAGCAGCAATGCTCATCTTCCCCTCGGCCAGCGAGCGGTACAGCAAGATGAGCCCCACAGAGCCGAGCAGGCTTGCAACGATGCTGTAAAGCAGATCGCGTGTGGGGGGTAGAGGCTCGTGAAAAAGAAATGGCAGCGGAATCAGGAGAATGCCGCCAATCCACTCAGCAGCCAAAACGACCCGGATAGGGTTGGATCGCCGCGAGGCAATCCCGCCAGCAAAATCGCCGGCTCCCCAGGTCAGCGCAGCGGCTAAGCCCAATAGAACAGGTAGAAGAGAGGTTTGCGGCATGTTCGGGAATTATAACAGCCAATGATCACAATGCTTGTAAGATGATACAATGCTGGCACGATGGACACACCCTCCTCGCCAGAAGCCATGATCGCCCCCCTCATCGAGCGGGCATTAGCTGCTCGTAAGGCGCTACTGGAGCCCTGTCACGAGTCAGCATTGCGGCTGTTCAGTGGGTTTTACGAAGGCTGTCCAGAACTGGTGGTGGACCTCTACGGGAAAACGATCATCCTCTATAATTATGCCGAACCGCCGCAGGCAGCCCAGGGGATTGTTCAGGCTGTCTGGCGGATTCTAAATCACGCGCTGCCCTGGGTAGAGTCTTTTGTGCTCAAGGTGCGTTATTCTGAGCGCGCCGAAGCCCGGCGCGGGGTGATGCTTTCTGGTGAAAAGGTGGCTACTTGGGTGCACGAGCATGGCGTACGTTATGCGCTGGAATTATTCATGCATCAGGATGCCAGTTTATACCTCGATACCCGCAACCTGCGCTTATGGGCCATTGAGAACCTGGCAGACCTGGATGTGTTGAATACATTTGCCTACACAGGAAGCCTGGGGGTAGCAGCTATGGCTGGCAAAGCGCGCCGTGTGGTGCACACCGATCTTAATCGCCGCTTTCTCAACCTGGCGAAAACTTCCTATACTTTGAATGGCTTCCCGATTGATAAACGTGATTTTCGCAGCGGGGATTTTTGGACCATGATGCAGCGGATGAAAGGAGTTAGAGAGCGCTTTGATTGCATCTTTCTTGACCCACCTTTTTTCTCCACATCCTCAACTGGCACGGTCGATATGCTCCACTATAGCCACCGCCTGATCAATAAGCTGCGCCCCTTGGTCAAACATGGCGGCTGGCTGGTGGTGGTGAACAATGCGCTCTTCCTGAGTGGGGCTGATTGCTTGCAAAGCCTCTGCCCAGATGATTACGTCACGGTTGAGCAATTGCTCCCGGTTCCTCAGGATATCACCGGTTACCCAGAGACGCGCGTGGGCTTCCCGCCGGTGGACCCAACACCGTTTAACCATCCGACGAAGATCGCTGTGCTCAGGGTTCGCCACGCCTTGTAGATTCTTTGTATGGCCCAAACTTGGGTAGTTGGTTCGCTTCGACGCGCTGCAGGCGTTCGCTTGCCGGGCTGATCAGGTAATTAAGCCCATTGCGGTGCAGGAGAGGGATACGCCGCCTTTGGCTTGCAAAGTGTTCTCGCAAATTTTCAGAATGGATGGCATAAGCCTCGAGCTCAGCAGGCCACTGGTTGAGCAGTTGGTCAAAAATGTGGATGAATTCTTGGCGGAAAGCCTGGGTGACCCACCCCAGGTTGCTGATCACCCAGCAGGACGATTCAAAAGCCCATTCATAAGCCAGCCCAAGGAAACGCAGGTCAGAGCCAATATAGGGAAAGAAAGGGAATTGGCGGCAGCCCAGGGCGCGGTATTGGCGCTGGCAATGCTCCGCTCCCCGGCAGGCCAGCAGGAGCATCGAATCGGGAGTTTCGGCTTGCAGGCGGGCTGGATCTTCAGGCTTTTCGCTGCACTCATTCCCGCGCCAGATGTGCCACAGGTCGGTATGCTCGCGCAGATAAGCCCACTCTATATGGTAGACAGCCGGAATTGCAAAGCAGATATCGCAGCAGAAGGGCTTGCCGCTGGGGTTGTGTGGAGCGCACTTCGGCCCGCAATCGAAGGGGACAACGGGAGCATCGAAGCCAGCATACCAGGCTTGCACGTCCCACAAAAAGCTAATTGCCATCTGGTAATGTGAAATAAAAAGTGCTGCCTTGGTCCGGGATGCTTTCGATGCCTACCTGCCCGCCCATTTTTTGCACCAGGCGCTGCACGATGGACAGGCCTAATCCATGCCCTTTCACGCGCACATTGTGCAACCGCTCGAAGGGTGTGAATAAGACGGCCTGTTGTTCTGCACTCAGGCCGGGGCCATTATCGCGCACCCAAAAGCGCACAAAGCCAGCCTTGCCAGGCCCTTCTGGCTGATCAAAGCCTAATTCAATACGAGGGGCAATCCCCTGTTCCGGGCGCCCGCCGTACTTGATCGCGTTGCTGATGTAATTAGCCCACACCTCTTCCACCCAGGGGATGTAACCCATAGCAGCGGGCCATGCTGGCGGGGTGACGACCTGGGCGTGAGCTTCATCTGCTGCATGTTTCAGGCTATCCAGGGTATTGGTGACCACCGGCGCCATTTCGAATAGTGCTGGCGTGATGGTTTGCTTGTACAAGCCAGCCAGGAGCATCAAGCCGTCAATCGAGCGGTTCATCATTTCGACCACCCGCACACAGCTTCTCAAGAGATCGGTGGCTTCCTCCGGCGACATGCTGGCGTAGCCATCTGCCAGCATCATGGTCGTGAGGTAAACGCTGCTGAGGGGATTTTTAAGATCATGCGCTACGGTGTGTGCGAAAGCATCCAGTTCATCATTACGCACTTGCAGGGCATCCACCTGTTGCGCCAGGGCGGCGTTAGCTTCCTCCAGGCTGCGCTGCAGGTTGCGGATTGCTAAGTGCGTGCGCACGCGTGCCAGTACCTCCCGCTCCTGGAATGGCTTGGTGATGTAGTCTACCCCCCCCAGGTCAAAGGCATGGAGCTTGCTATCGGTGTCGTCAAGCGCGCTGATAAAGAGGATAGGAATATCGCGGGTCTGTTCCTGGGCTTTGACCTGCTCAGCCACCTGGAATCCGTTCAGGTCTGGCATCATGATGTCCAGCAGGATCATATCCGGCGGTGTGGATTGAACGGCAGCCAGCGCCTGCCGACCACCTGGCACCAGGCGGACCCTGTAGTGGGCGCTGAGGATCTGGTTGAGCAAGCGCAGGTTCTCTGGTGTGTCATCTACCACCAGGATATTCGCTTTGGGTTCTGTCGATGAGGAAGGTTTCACGACTACACCGGGCCTGGAGAGGATGTTATGGATTGTGATGGGGTTTCAGTAGAATCAAGCAGCGCGCGAATGCGTGTGTAATCAAAATCATAAGCCCACTGCTGGAGAAGCTTGGCCAGATCAGGGAGTGAGGTTTCGATCTCATGGATCAAGGACTCAATGGTGATCACATCTCCGTCAGTCGTGGCGATCCGCATGTGGTGCCGCCAATCTGCTGATAGGGATGCGGCCTGCTGTGTGCTTTCTGGATTCTGCCGGACAGGTTGCACAATTTCGGGTTTGGGAGCGCCATAGATAAAACGCACGCCAAGGTGCTTTCTCAGTGAACGATAGATTTGCTCCTGACGAAACGGTTTGCTGATGTATTCATCGCAGCCCAGGGCCATGGCGTGGGCGCGGTCTTCCTCAAAAGCGCTGGCAGTGAGTGCGATGACGATGGTAGGTTGTTTGGATGGGGATGCTTTGATCCGCCGGGTGGCTTCATAGCCATCGAGGACGGGCATGCGTAAATCCATGAAAACCAGATGCGGCTGCCAGCTTTCCCAGATTTCCAGGGCTTGCTTGCCGTTTTCAGTGACTCTGACCTCGAAACCGAGGGGTTGCAAGATTTCGAACAATAAGAGGCGATTCGGTTCCGAGTCCTCCACCACGAGCAGGCGGTAGGCAGGTTGGCCCGCTTCGACGCCCACCACGCGATGGTAGGGTTGGGTTTCGCTAAGCGGGGCAACCGTCGTCACGGGGAGTGTGAAGGAGAAAGTAGAGCCTTTGCCAGGCTGGCTGCTCACTTCCAGGCGGCCACCGAGCAATTCCACATGCTGGCGGCTGATTGGCAACCCCAGGCCAGTCCCTGGTTGCGAGTGGCGGTCGCTGTCAATCTGCACGAAGGGTTCAAAGATGTGCTCCAGATGCTCAGTCGCAATGCCAATGCCCGTATCGGTCGCCGCGAAAAGCAGCCGCTTTGAGGGTGCTTGTCGAGACTCCGCGGCCTGGCTATCCTCCTCATTTTCTAAGAGGCTGATTTCCAAGGTAACATTACCCTGATCGGTGAACTTGACCGCATTGCTCAGCAGGTTGATCAGCACCTGGCGCAGCTTGCTTTGATCGGTGACGACAAATTGCGGGACAGAGGCGGCGCGCACGAAGCGCAGAGCGAGGCCTTTTTCTTGGGCGCGCAGTTGGAACATCTCTTCCAGGTTGACGAGCATGCGGTGCAGGTCGAAGGGTTGGGGTTGGTATTCTAATCGACCGGCCTCGATCTTGGAAAGCTCTAGGATGTCATTGATCAAGGAAAGGAGATGCTCGCTACTGCGATTGATCGCCGCCACGTTATCGATCTCAGCAGGGTTCAGTGCTGGATCTTGCATCAACCGTTCGCTGAAGCCCAGGATAGCGGTGAGCGGTGTGCGCAGCTCGTGGCTCATATTGGCCAGGAAGGTGCTCTTGGCGCTGTTAGCCTCCTCGGCAGCCTCTTTGGCTTCTTGCAACTCCTGGGTGCGTTCTGCAACCCGCGTTTCCAGCGTTGTCACCAGGGCGCGCTGCTCGGCGGCCATCTTATTCAACGCCTGGGTGAGGAAGCCGATCTCATCGGGATACGCCACCTCCACCTGCACATCCTGGTTCGTCTGCATCTGGCGCACGCCCTCCTGCAGGGCGCGCAGCGGGCGCACCATGCTGGTAGACAGGAACAGCGGGGCGAAGATCAACAAGAGCAGGCTGCTGGCAACCACCACGCCAGCCACAGGCACCAGCATTTTGTGCAGGTATTGGCGAAACTCCAACTGATAATCCTGGATAGCGCCGCTGGGGCTGCTCTCCAGGGTGGTGATGCTGCTGAAATCCACCTGTTCCGGATCTGCTGACATGATCCCCGGCACCACGCCGATGAACCAGGGCACGCTGCCTGGCTCTTCGTTAGACCGATAACTTAACATACTGGCATCGGGCAGGTCTCGGAAATGGATCTCAAAAACGCCGCTGTGATACAAAACCACCTGGAAGGTGAAATAGTCAGCAGGGTCATAGAAGGAGGCCAGGCGATACCAGGTCACCACCAGGCGGTCGCTTTCCTGGCGTATGTACAGATTGCCGCCGTCTTCAGTGGGAATCAAATCCAAGAACAAGGGGTAAATGGCGGCTGCCGGGCCGCCATAACGATAACTCATGAAAGAATAACGCGCATTCTCTGTCCGGATCCAGCCATCCATATTGAAAAAAAGCTGTTCGTACTCCTGACCGTATAGAGGAAAGCGGAAATCCACCGCAAAGCCATCGCGATTGTAGGTTTCTGTCAGATCTAAATTCTCGCCTAGTTGCTCGTCAAAAGCCAGGGGCAAGCGTTGAATAATGTAGCTACCCTCTGCATTGGGCGTAAAGCGGAGGGTTTGCCCTTCTGGCAGATGCGGCTCATACTGCTCGGCATAGATGGGGGAGATGAACCAGCCGATCATGCCCAGCACCGCCAGCATGAAGGCCAGGGTCACACCGGCAAGTTTGACGGTGAAAGTGGTGGTCTCGGCCAGGTTGTTCACATAGACCATTGTAAAAGCAGTCAGGGCTACCAGGATGCCCCCCGAGGTGACCGCGCTGAACAGTGCCGCCGACACCACATAGGTGGAGCGCAGGATATTCAGCAGCACCAGCAGCAGCGGCGAGAGGAACACCAGCGCCAGGAAACGTGCGGTGCGCGCATCTTTGCCTCTTGGCTGCCACAGATGGTGCCAGAACGGCGCAGAAGGGTCGTCGTGGTGTGAAGTGCGCCAGGCCTGGCGCAAAAAAACGATTGGCACCAACAAGAAACCTGCCGCCATGGGGTAATCGGCGCCGGGTGGCCGCCAGACCACCTCCCCGGCATTGATCCATTCATACCGCCTCAGCGCCAAAATCAACTCAGAAGCCATATACCACAGGCTGAGGCCGAGCACCAGGAGCGATTCTACTCTCCAGGGCCAGCGCCGCGGCAGGGTCGGGAAGCAGTAAGCGAACTGCAAGATCAGCAGCAAGCCCAACGCCAGAACAATGGTTTGGGGGAAAAGAGCATAAAAACTCTCGCTGCGCGGCAGGGCTGCCTCGAAGAAGAGCAGCAGGCTGAGCAGGGCGATCATGTAGAAAAAGCCCGCCAGCAGGCCGGTCTGCACCCGGCTCTGCCGCGTGGAAGCCTGCCCCGCGCGCACCATCAAATAACCAGTGATCACCAGGGCCAGGATGGTCTGGATCAGATAACTGATTGAAGCGGGGGTAAGATAGATGGGTGGCATGGCGCTTCTGATTATAACAGGCGAAACTATGAAGAGGGTTCATTTTCCGAGAAGGCGCGGAAAGTGAACCCCTCCCAATTTCAACTTTTGTCGCGGTTAGCAGCGCAGGGATCTAGGAATTCAGTTCACAGACGCGGCGGAAGTGGTATCCGTAGATTGCCAGTGTGATGGCATCCGGCAGAAGGCGGGGCTTGTGCAGCAGCACCCACAGCCACAGCCGCCAGTATTGGATGCGCTCCACGCCTCTGATTCCCAGGTGGTAGATCGAAAGCCACAGGGCGAGGATATGCTCAAAGCCCAGCCTCGTCCGCACGCTGGATTTGTTCTTGTATTCCTTGAAGAATGTGATGATCCGATCGTAATAGAGCCGAGGGGAATAGATCTGGCTGAGCAGGTTTTTATAGCCGGCGAGCAGACTTTCCAGGCCCATTTTGGGCAGGATATTAGTCGAGCCATCTACATTGTTCCCCGATATTTCCGGCAGCAGCCGGCCTTCTGCTTCCAACCGGGCATATAGCCGGGTGCCCAGCGGGGCCTGCAGGAGTCCGACCATCGCCGAAACGATGCCGCTCTTTTGGATGAAGTCGATCTGCTGCTGGAAGATAGATGGTGTATCATGGTCAAAGCCAACGATGAAGCCACCCTGTACCTGCATGCCGCTGTTCTGGATGTGCTTGACGCTTTCCAGCAGGTTGTGTTGTTTATTGTGTAGCTTGTTGCACTCCGCAAGGCTGTCTTCGTTCGGGGTTTCGATGCCGATGAATACAGTGGTGAAGCCCGCCGCAACCATCATCTCCATCAGCGCATCATCGTCAACCAGGTTGATCGATACCTCTGTGCTGAAGGGAAGGCCGACCTTGCCTTTGCGCCAGTGGATCAGTGCTGGCAAGACGTCTTCTTTCAACACGCGCTTGTTGCCGATGAAATTATCGTCCACAAAGAACACACTGCCACGCCACCCCAGCCCGTAGAGGTGGTCCAGTTCTGCAACGAGCTGCGTTCCGGTTTTGACCCGCGGGCGATGGCCAAACAAGGTGGTGATGTTGCAGAATTCGCAATTGAAGGGACAGCCGCGTGAGAATTGGATATCCATCGTGGCGTAGTGCTTGAAGTTCACCAGCTCCCAACGCGGGGCAGGTGTATGGAGCAGGCTGGGGAACTCTGCCGTTGTGTAGATCTTCTGCGGGTGACCGGCTTCAAGGTCGGCGAGGAACTGGGGCAGGGTGATCTCTGCCTCATTCAGGATCAAATGGTCAATATCTGGGAAAGATTCTGGCTCGCTGGTGAAGAGCGGCCCTCCGGCAACAATCTTCAAGCCCGCCTCTTTGCATGCGCTGACGGTTTTCACAACCGATCTGCGCTGGACGACCATTGCGCTGATGAAGGCATAATCGGCCCACGCTAAATCTCTGCTCATCAGGTGGCTCACGTTCAGATCCACCAGGCGCACATTCCAATGCGCCGGGAGCATGGCAGCTACGGTGAGAAGTCCTAAGGGTGGGGACGAAGCCTTTTTATGGATAAATTTCAATGCATGGCGGAAGTTCCAGAACGTATCGGGAAATTCCGGGTAGAGCATCAGAATATTCATCATACCCTCCTGAGCTATTGTGATGTGTAGATGTAGTACCCGCCCACATTGTTGGGTGAGCAGGCCTGTAAACAGGATACGCTTTTTTAGTTGCCTTTGCCAGTGCAATAGGATAGATTCTGTTGATCCAGGCAGGGCTAATTATCTTGATTGTGATAGCCAGAAGGCACATGCCGAATGGCGGACCAATTGATTCGACTGGCATATTTCACCCCTGCCAGCCAGCGTGCTATAATGCTTTTAGAGAAATGGTATGACCATAAACGCCCGGCGCTCTCTGGAAACGATGATCCGGCGGACGACCTCACGTCCGTTCCGTTATAAGTTCTCGGTTTTTTTTATTGGCATTGTAGGGGCGGTGGCTTATCTCAACAGCCTGACTAGTTGTGCGCGAGCCTTCATCGTCAGCGCATCGATGGGGATTGGGCTGGTGGTTCTGGCACTGCTGGGGCTGGAATGGCTGCAGCAATCTCGCTTCAGCCAGAGCCCCGCTGGGCATATGGAGTGGGTTTTGCTGGCTGCCCGGCTAGTGTTGATTGAGGGGGCAGTCGCTTTGGACTGTAATGGCGTGGCGTTATTCCTTTACCCGATGGCTGCCTATAGCGCTTATTTTGCCCTGGGCGGAGGGGCCAGCACGGCTTTCAGTCTATTCTATGTGCTGCTCACCATCTGGCGGATGGGGCAGATCAACCATGAATGGTACCTGAATCCGCAGGCTTCAACCCATATCCTGGCTTTTTCCTTTGTAATGCTGTTTGTCCCACTGATTGCCCACATTATCCGCAGAGATGATGAGAATCGCCAGCGCACAGAGAAGCTGTTGGCAGACCTGGAGGTTTCACATATCAAGCTGCAAGCCTATACTGCCCAGGTGGCTGAGCTGGCTGCCGCGGAAGAGCGTAACCGGCTGGCACGCGATATCCATGATTCTCTAGGACATTACCTCACTGCGGTGAACATCCAGCTTGAGAAAGCCCTGCTTTACCAGGAACGTAACCCGACTGAAGCGAAGCAGGCGATCTGTGAAGCCAAGCAAGCCGCCGCCGAGGCATTAGGGGATGTGCGCCGCTCTGTAAGTGCGCTGCGCGAATCGGATGAGCGATTTTCCTTGATCGCTGCGCTGGAAAGACTCGTCAGCGATATCAACAACGACCATATCAAGATCAATCTGACCACCAGTGGAGAAGAAAGTGCCTACCCCCGCTCGACGCTGATGGCCCTATACCGCGCTGCCCAGGAAGGCCTGACAAATATCCAGAAGCATGCTCAGGCAAGGAGGGTGAATCTGACGTTGCAGCTGGGTGATCAGGAGGCGCGCCTCGTCCTGCAGGATGATGGGCGCGGTTTTGACCCCGCCATCCTCAACGCATCTACCTCCCCGCAGCAGATAGGCTTTGGCTTGCGCGGTATCCAGGAGCGCCTGGAGATGGTGCGCGGGTATCTCGCCCTGCAGAGCACCCCGCAACAGGGCACGGTACTGTCGGTGGTCGCGCCCAAGAATCCAGCCCAGATCAATGTTCATCTGCCGGGGAAGAAGATATGAGCGCCGTTAGGGTATTGATTGCCGATGATCAACGCCTGGTTCGGGAGGGTATTGCCTCGTTGCTCAGCATCCAAGAGGGCATTGAAGTGATCGGCGTCGCCATGGATGGACAGGAGGCCGTTGACCTGGCCTTGGCAATGTCCCCGGATGTGGTGTTGATGGATGTGCGCATGCCGGTAAAGGACGGTATCACCGCTGTGGCGGAAATCCGTCGCCAATTGCACAGCTGCCAGGTGCTGATGCTGACAACCTTTGATGACGAAGAATATATCGTCAAAGCTCTCCGTGCTGGGGCAGCAGGCTATTTGCTGAAAGATATCCCCTCCGCAGACCTGGCGCAGGCAGTACGCCTCACCCACGCCGGCATCTACCAGCTTTCTCCCTCCGTGGCGGGCAAGCTAGTCGGTCAAAATTTACAAGCCATCCAAAGCCAGCCAGCGAAGGATAGGCCTCTGCCGCGAGACAATGATCTGACAGAACGCGAGTTGGAAGTGCTGCGTTGGCTGGCTACTGGCGCTACCAACCGGGAGATTGCCGACGCATTATGCGTCAGCGAAGGAACGGTGAAGAATCACGTCTCCAACATTCTCGGCCGCCTTGGACTGCGAGACCGCCTGCAGGCTGCGCTGTTTGCTCACGAACACGGCCTGGTCTAAGCATCTATCACCGCGCCCACTATCCCCCAATTTTCGGATGGTTTCAACGCCAGATCAATTCCCCTGTGCTTCAGGGCAGATCTTCGCAAGTGCGCTGGTACGCGACATCGCCGAAGTATAACTGCCATTCCTCTTCGGTAAAGTTGCGCGGTAAGCGAGTGCACAATGTGGAAATCAGATCTTCGGCTTGCCAGAGCCATACTTGGGCTGTGTTATCTTCGCTCCCTGAGGCAATCCAATGCCCATCCGGACTAAAAACCACTGCGTTTACCCTTCTCTCGTGGGTTACCTGGGCAATCTCAAGCCCCGTCGCGGCATCCCAAACCCAGATATTGCCATCTTGATCCCCTGAGGCAACGGCATTGCCATCTGGGCTGAATGCTGCTGCAGTGACCCAACTGTCATGCGTATAGCGGGCAATTTCAGCGCCGCTCGCCAGATCCCAGACCCGCGCCAGGCCGTCATAACTGGCTGAGAGCACCTGCCTACCATCTGGGCTGAAGGCAACAGAAGTGACACTCCCCAGATGGGATATTCGCACCAGTTCTGTTCCTGTGCCAGCCTCCCATACCCTCGCACTGTGATCGTCACTGCCCGAAACTATTAGGCGTCCATCCGAGCTAAAAGCCACTGCGGTCACCCAATGATCATGCGCCATGCTTGCCACTTCATTCCCATTAGAAGTTTTCCATACCACGATATCCCCACTGAAAGTGGCCGAAGCCGCCCAGCGCCCGTTGGGGCGAAAAGCCAGTGCAGATACCCAGTCGTCATGGGTCATGCGGCTGATCTCATTGCCGCTGGCAGCCTCCCATAGGCGCGCTGTGCAATCCCTGCTGCCCGAGAACACCCACTTCCCATCCGGGCTGAAGGTAATCGCCGTAACGATACCATTGTGTGTCATGCGTGCAACTTCGTCGCCGCTATCCACTTCCCATACACGAGCCGTATTGTCTCTGCTACCGGTTGCAAGCCATCGCCCATCTGGGCTGAAGGCCAGGGTGGTTACCCAGCCATCGTGGCGTAAGCGAGTCACTTCCTCACCAGTGGCGGCTTGCCAGATGCGCACGGTGCCATCTGCACTACCAGAGGCTACCAGGCCGCCATCTGGGCTAAATGCGACGACGAGTACCTGGCCGCGATGCCTGACCTGGATTTGCGCGGCATCCATCGCGCTGAGCACCCGCCGGGCAGCATTATCTGCTGCCCATCCGGGTGCATGTTGTAAGCCCTCAACAGCCAGCAGACCGCCGTGGATGTTCATTACATTGCTGTCTAATGCAATGAGCAAGCTTTCTGCAATTGCCTGGCGGCCGAGCGCATTCTCCGCCTGGCGTTGGGCTGCTGCGGAACTGGCTTGCGCAGTAGCCAGCGCCAGCTCGATAGAGGCCTGCGCCGTGGCGGCATAGGCTGCGGATTGGGTGCTGGCAGTATAGGCGGCCTGCAGGTTAGCATTTATCTGGTAGATCAGCGTAGAGGTTACCACACCCAGAAGAAGAGCCAGGAGCAGCCCAACCACGAGTACAACGGTATATCGCCGGTGAGTGCCAGAGGTTTCAGTGTTGGGTATCACAAATTCGATAGGGTTAAATTCAGCCGTCTCTCAAGCGGATTCAGGTATTCGTCAAAGACAGAGTCCATATCTGCCAGCGGGTTGTCAATAAGGGTTTCAGAGATTCTGAAGAGCGCTTCGGTGAGTTTGTCTTCGATCATCCCCCACAATTTCGTGGATGGAAAAGGTCGCCCTTTTTGTAATGTTTGCAGCACAGCCGAATAAAGCGGATGTTTCGTGATGGAGAGCAAGGCTTCCAGGCGTGCAGGAAGCAAGCCTGAATTCTCATACAATTGCGTCTGGGCTTGCCTGGAGGTGATATACGCAATAAAATTCAGCGCCGCCGCCTCCAACTGCGGTGGAATGTGCGACCAGATCACCCAATTCGACCCGCCAACGAATGGCACGCCTGGCGGAACCGCCACACTGGTATTCTGGGTCACTTCCGCAGAGAATGCGCCTTTGCATAATTGGTACACATAAATGGGCGAGCAGAAGGTCACAGCCGCCTGGCCTTTAAAATATTTGGCAGCAAATTGATCATCATACAAGCCTTTCGCTTCAGGAGTCAGAAAGCGCTGTAGTTCAAAATACTGGCGCATTCCAGCCCGTGCCATCGGCGAGTTAAAGATCACCCGTCCATCATCCTGCGAGACGAAGTCGCCGCCCATGCCCCAGATCCAATTGGAGATATGGTGCACCATGCTCAACGATTTGACCCCGCTGTGGTTAGCCCAGGGCATGCCATGCCCGCTGGCTTTCAGTGCTTCCAATGTTTTGGGAAGTTGCTCCAGACTGCCCAAGGCGCTGGTTGCATCCCTGATGCCCGCTTTTTGTAAGGCATCGTTGCGGTAATAGATCACATGGGTATCCATCAGCCAGGGGATGGAGAAGGTCTCCGTCTCGCCGATTTCATGCGTTGACTGCCAGGAAGCCGGGATGAAGGCATCGTGGCCGCCCAATGCGGTTATTTCTCGCTTACTGAATGGTCGTAATGTTCTTTGCGGTGCCAGGCTCCCCATCCAGGTTGTTCCAATCTGCGAGATGACCGGCCCATGACCGCGGATCGATATCTGGTTGAGGTTGTGCAATGCTGTGCCCCAATCGTACACTTCCAGGATGACCTCAATCCCTTTTTCCTCCTGCAGCCTATCCAGCAGGGGGCGTAATGCTTCGGCGGTATCACTGGTGAGCGTGTTGACAGAAACAGGTAGCTGGACCATAGTTCCTCTATAGGGCAGTCAGATATGCACAATTTTACTACCGAATGGTTACGCGTGATGGGGATTGTCAAAGCCTCTCAAATTATCCCCCTTCCCCCGATCTGTGTTAACGCTCCTGTATCTCGGTTATTTCCTTGAAGGGCTGGTCAGTTTCGCCAACCAGAGTGATGACCACAGTTGCACCCTTGTCTTTCCCCTCTGATTCAGCCGAGATCAAGCCGCCCTGCGCCGTTACCAGGGCTTTACAAATCGCTAGCCCCAATCCCATCTTGCCAGGATTTCCCCGCGCCGGATCAGGGCGATAAAAGCGCTCGAACACATAGGGCAGATCTTTGGCATCGATACCAGAGCCACTGTCACTCACGCGCAATTGAACCCGCTCACCTGCCACCGCGCTGAGGGTGATCTTGCCACCCTGGGGGGTATACCGAAGCGCGTTTTCTACCAGGTTCTTCAATACTTGCAACATACGGCCCTCATCTACCAAAACGTTGCCAATCGCTGGGGGTAGGTCCAACTCGAACTCTATGTTCTGGCGCTCGGCAATGGGCAGGTAAGTATGGTAGATTTGTTCCAGGAGACGGGATGGTTTTACAGGAAGGAGTTGTATATCCGGCCCTCCAGTCTCTACCTGAGTGAGAGTACTCAGGTCGCCAACCAGTCGGCGCAGATGACCGATTTCGGTCTTGATGATCTCAATGCGTTGAGGCGAGATTGTCACATCGCCCTCTTCCAGCATTTCCATGTAGC
Source organism: Anaerolineales bacterium (assembly GCA_016932955.1). The sequence continues at coordinate 73,218 of JAFGBV010000298.1, forward strand.
CGGAAATGATCTGCAAGGGAGTGCTGAGATCGTGGGTGATATCGGCGGTCATGCGTTTGCGTTGCTGGTGCAGCTCGTTGCGCGCCAGCGCCTGGGAGGCTTGTGTGAGGTGGCGGATCGGCCTGAGCAGCCTGCCTGACAGTACAAACCCTATGGTTACCGCCGCAACCACGCCAGCCAGCGCTGCCTGCTGTAACCAAGAACCCTCCCGTTATCTTGAATCCGCCATCGTAATCCAGGGCACCATCCATTATCAGACTTTAAACCATTGCTTTGTGCATTGATGGTGATATTGCCGCCTTTTACCACAAGATAATCTTTGCCGCGCATGCCATCATCAATTGCGTTGATCATGAGCGCGCCGCTGGCGATGATCAGCCCGTCTTGGCTGGCAATCCCATCTTGGTAGTTCCCATCCACGGTGAGTGAGCCGTTGCCATAGAACGTGAGATTGGCTTTGCTGAAGATGGCTGCATTCGGTTCATTCTCATCAGCTTGGGGTTTATTCTTTTTGGACAACCCCAGAGTGAACCCGCAGCGGTCGCCTGAGTACTCAGGTGCTTGCCGAATTGATCAAGGCCTGCACCCGCACCCAGCAGTTCCTACCTAATGCTTGGCATTGAACCAGATTTCGTTTGGCCCTTTGTCCAGACCAAAGCTTGCCAAAAAGATGTCCAGGTCGCCGTCACCGTCCAGGTCACCGAGGTGGGTATGGCGGTAAAACTGCCCATCTCCAAACCGAAGACCGCTGTCTACAAACTGCCCGTTCCCGTCATTTAGCCAGATTTGACATGCTTCCATGTAATCTGTCAACACCAGGTCCAAGTCGCCATCGCCATCCAAATCGCCCAAGCTGACACCCGCATTGGTTACTGCACTGAGTTGCTGCCCATTGTCTGCAAATTGCCCCGTCCCGTCGTTAATGAAGATCCTGGCGGGATAACTGGTACTCTGGTGAAAACCGTTGGTAATTACCACATCCAGATCGCCATCGGCGTCCACATCGCCCAAGCCCATATCGCCGATGCCCATTGCGTTGGGATCGACCAGAGTCCAATACGGGGTGAAGCGGCCACTGCCATTATTCAAATACACTGTGTAGCCCACGCCATCCTCTTTGATGAACAGGTCGATGTCCTCATCAGAATCCAGGTTGCCCCAGATGGATGTCGCCGGAAAAGAAAGGCCGCCGTTAATGAAACGCCCGCGCCCGTCATTCCAGAAGATGCTGACTATCCCGCTGCCCTCGCCGACCGCATCTAGATCACTATCCCCATCTATGTCGAATAAATCCACACTGTGACCGGTGGTTTCAGAGAAAGCTTCCTCTAACTCCTGGAAAACCGCTTGTCCATCGTTCAAGTAAACCCTGGTCGGCATATGTTCATGGGTGGTGATGACGATATCCAGGTCGCCATCTCCATCAACATCGCCTATAGCCACACCATGCCCATATTTTCCTAATATCTGACCGGTATCTGTGAATGTGCCGCTCCCATCATTCAGCCAGATCTGGGAATCATTGGACTGGGCATTAGCAAACACCGCGTCGAGATCGCTATCTGCATCCAGGTCAGCCAATCCGATCTGCCAAGTGGGGATGGATGCAAAGGCCTGGTTGCTCTTCTCGAAGGTAAGCATCCCCCCTGAGGTTGTTAGGCCTGCCGGACCCCAGGAGGGCCAGAGATCACCAATCTGGTTGTCCGTCAACGGATGTGCGTGTATATCGGCATTTCCGTAGAGAAATTCGCTAACGTTGATAACATAAATTTCGAAATCTCCATCATTGCTGGATTGATAGGCAATCCAGTTTCCATCTGGTGACCAGGCTGGATTCTCGGCATTGCCCTGCGGGGTCAGTCGTTGCTCGTTGCTGCCATTTGCATCCATAATGTAAATCGCCTTGTCCTCCATGACGGCGAATGCAATCTGTTGGCCATTAGGCGACCAATCAGGGAAGTAATCCAACCTCCCATTATGAGTCAGGCGGTGTTGGTTACTTCCGTCTGCATCTGCCAGATAAAGCTCGACATTTCCATCCCGCGTGGAGGCAAAGACGATTTGTGTGCCATCCGGTGACCAATCTGCCCAGAATCCATCTTCGATCAATCGCTGCAAGTTGCTGCCATCTGCATGGACAACATAGATATCTCCATGAAGGTTGGCCTCTGTATCAAAGCTAATCTTTTTGCCATCTGGGTGCCAATCTGGGTGATGGGTGGAGAACTCAGACGTGAGCAATCTGCGTTCACCGCTGCCATTAACGTTGATGATATAAAGTTGGTAGAAACAATCATGGGAACATGTGCCTGAAGTCGGGTCGTTGCGGTCGGAGATGAAAGCAATTTGTGAACCATCCGGAGATATGGCTGGCGAATCATCACCGAATTCGTTGAAGGTCAAGCGGCGTTGGCTGCTTCCGTCTGCGTTCATTATATAGATTTCGAGGTTGCCATCGCGATGGGAGTAGAAGGTGATCATGCCATTCGCGTCTTCACCAGGGGGCATCATGGTTGTAGGAGTGGGTGTTTTGGGCAACCGTATCTCGCCAGTGGGAGTAGGCGTCTCAGGCAACCGTATCTCGCCAGTGGGAGTAGGCGTTCCCAGCGACTGTACTGCATCAGAGGGAGTGGCTGCTTGCAATGGTACATCTACCCGTTGACAGGCAATGCAAATTCCCAGGAGAATAGTTAAGGAGAGAATAGATATCTTTTTCATATTTTTCATATCCTGAACTCACATTAGTTAGGCAAATTATAAAGCAAGCTACCGAGGATGTCACAGAGTGCATTTCAGTTCTGGGGCAGAGAAATGTAAGACGATAGGGCTATCAAAGCCAAACGAAGGAGATAGCCTGAAATGGGGAGCAAGGAAGCAAAACCCGCCTGGATGTTGGCAAAAGCAAGCGCGTATCCTGATTCCGCCTGGCTAAGAATGGGTTGTGAGAGGTAGGAAAGCAGAAGTCAGGCAGGGTGGGGAGGGGGTAAGAGGGACTGCGGTTGGAGGTGAGGTATTGGCTGAACAGGCAAAGTGATGTATAATGTGATGTAGGAGAGTATCTTATGACCACCCAGATGGTACGCAAGCAAATTTACATCTCCCGGCGCCAGGAGCAGTTGCTCAAACATCTCTCACAGGCGCTGGGGGTGAGTGAGGCTGAGTTCATCCGCCAGGCGCTGGATAAGGACCTGAGCGGCGAGGTCTCGCGCCCCGTTATGCTTGAAGCCCAGGCCGCTGCCCTGGATGAGTTCATTGCTCTGGCGCGTTCGAAACGCGATTTGACCGGTGAGCCCATCCGCTGGCAGCGGGCGGAGTTGTATGCCGAGCGCGAAAACCGCCTGCTGCACCAGGTGGCAGAAGGAGAGGGCGATGCCGACCGCACTGATTGACACCAATATCCTGGTGTACGCCAGCGATTCGCGCAGCCCGGCCCGCCAGGATCAGGCGCTGCGCCTCTTACAGCGCCTGGAATTGACCCGCACCGGCCGCCTGAGCACCCAGGTGCTGGCCGAGTTTATCAATGTCTGCACCCGCACGCAGCAGCCCCTGTACACCTATTCTCAAGCCATTACTCAGGCTGAGCGCCTGATCCAGGTCTTTCCGGTGTTTGACCTGACCCTGCTGATCGTACTGGATGCGGCACGCGGAGCGCGGGATTACTCGCTAGCTTATTATGACGCCCAGATCTGGGCCACCGCCCGCCTAAACCAGACCTCCGTGGTCTTAAGCGAAGATTTCCAGCACGGTCAGCTGCTGGAAGGCATCCAGTTCATCAACCCATTCTTGCCCATGTTTGATCTTAACGCCTGGCGTTGAGCGCCCCGGCGCAGCGCGGCACAAGGGGAAACCCTATCCCCCGGGTCCCAGGCCCGAATGCTGATTCCGCCCTATTTAACCCAAAACGCACCCAGATGGGTGCGTTTTCAGGTAGCGGGGCTCAGATTCGAACTGAGGACCTTCGGGTTATGAGCCCGACGAGCTGCCACTGCTCCACCCCGCATCGTAGGTGTGTTCGCCCGGTCGTTGGGCGGGCGGTATTATAGCACGTAGGTTCGCGCCCGTCAAGGCGCACTGACCGGCGCGGGGTCGACGAACAACGACAGCCACACCTGCCAGTTCTCAACCACTTCTGTCACAATGACCGGTTGCGGGGTGGGGACTGGGGTGCTGCCTGCTGGCTGAATGGGCACGATCAGAACGTCATTCGGGTCGGTCATGCGCCGGGTCGTATACGCCCATTTATACACTGCCGCCTCAGAAGTAGCGTAGGCCACCTGCGTTTCCAGCGACTGCTGAGTTGCCACCAGGCTGGTCACCTGCGCACTGACCACTTCTTTCTCCGCGCTCAGGCGGCGCAAGTCTGCCATGCGGTTGTTGAAATCCGCAATCAGCAGCACCAGGATGATGAAGCCAGCCGCCGCCAGAAGTAATTTCCAACCTTGCGCTAATTTTGCCATACCTGCATCTTACCGCACCCGGCTAATTCGTGCAAGAGGTGCCATTAAATAGGGCACACGAAAAGACGAAATCCAACAACTTTTGAGTGCTCCTATTAAATATTTTTGGGTATACGAGATAGCGCCGTAAACCGCCGTCCCATATACCCAAAAGCAGACCAACTGTTAGTGCCGAAGGTGGGATTTGAACCCACACGAGCGTTCTGCCCACTACGCCCTGAACGTAGCGCGTCTGCCAATTCCGCCACTTCGGCGATGTGTGCGAATTTTACCCCGATTTGTAGATTTGTCAACCTTTTGGCATCTTTACGCCAGGGCGTGCTATAATCATTAGGAAGGGTACTCCAGATGGATCATTTGTTGCAGCAACTGATTGCCCTGCTCACCACATCACCCGGCAACCTGGTGTATCACGTTGCCCTGGCCTTTTCCATTTTCATGGCCTTGCAGGGCTCGGTCAACCACTGGCGCGGAAGTGGTTTTCCCCAGGGTCGCCGGATGGTGTTTGGCTTGAGCCTGCTCTTGCTGCTTCAACTGGCGTTGTTTGCTGGGGCAGGCCTGGCCTGGCAGAAGCTGATCGACGCCCATGCCTTCATCCCGCCGCTTGATCGCGCGGCGATGCTGATCGGCGTAGTAGTGATTATCTGGTTGTGGGCTTTTCCAGAAAGCTCGCGCCTCACTGATGCTGCTACCATCCTGGTCGGCTTGCTGGCCAGCGCGGCCTCCTTGCTGGGAGTGATCTGGTGGCAAAGCCAGGCTGCCACCCTCTATTTCAATGGCTCGTGGGGAGATGTGGTCAGCTCCAGCGCGGCATTGATCTTGTTGGGGATCGGCGCTCTGTTGCTGCTTGTGCGACGGCCAAACGGCTGGGGCTTTGGGCTGGCAATGCTGCTCCTCCTATTTACCGGGCAATTGGTTCATTGGTTGAATCCTCTTCAAGAAAGCGACCTGGCCTGGCCGGCGCGCCTGGCTGAGCTGGCTGCCTTCCCTTTGCTCGGCGCTTTACCCTTGCGCTTCCCCATCCCCGCAGAGACTCCTGCGCCCGAATCCAAAACCGAATCATCCACCCCCTTCCCCCGGCGCTACAGCAGTGACCCCAAAGTGCTCCAGGCCTTCCTGGCCCTGGCAGGTGAGTCCTCTCCGCAAAAGTTCTACCAGGATACCACCCGTACCCTCTCGCAACTGATGCTGGCAGATATCTGCCTCCTGGTGTTGCCTCCTGACCTCAACGGCTATATGACCGTGCCCGTGGGTTATAACCTGGTCATGGATCGCCCGATCGAGGGCTTTACCCTGAACACGCGCAATTCACCGGTGCTTGCCGGCACCTTGCGGCGCGGGCGCAAGCTCCGCCTGCCAGCCAGCAGCACCTCCCCTGAATTGCAGGCTCTGGCCCGCGCCTTGAATGTGAGCAAGGTGGGCTATCTGATGTGTGTGCCGATCGCACCAAAAGGCCAGGCTCCTCTGATGGGTGTAGTCCTCCTCACCCCATTCTCTAATCGCAGTTGGACACAGGAAGACATGCAGTATTTATCGGACGCCACAGAGACACTGGCATCCATCTTGCACCGTATGCAGTTGATCGTCGATCAGCAGTCTGAGCTTGAAAATGTGCGTGAATCGCTGCACACCGCCCATTCGCAGGATGCACTTTCCCAACAAGAAAAAGAAGCCCTTGCTGCCCAATTCCAGGAACTGCGCACCCGGGTGCAGCAGGAGCGCGACCGGGCCGATAGCCTGGCAGCCCTTGTCCGCGATCAGGATGCCGCCCAGGAAACGATCTCTCGCCAGCAGTCTCGCCTCCAGGAGCTGGAGAACCTGCAGGCCAGCCAGCAAAGAGCGCCTGATGTGGAAGTAGAGCACCTGGAAGAACAGCTCCGCCTTGCCCTGGAGGATACAGCCATCTTGCGGTCTGCCCTGCAGGAAGCAGACAAGCGGCTCTCCCAGGCGCCAGGGCAGAAGCTATCCCAGGCAGGCCCACGGCGCGATGGCGAGGTGATTTCTTCCATTGCCCAGGAGCTGCGCCAGCCGGTATCTTCCATCATTGGTTATACCGACCTGCTCTTGGGCGAATCGGTGGGCATCCTGGGTGCCATGCAGCGCAAGTTTGTTGAGCGGGTCAAAGCCTCCACAGAGCGCATGGCTGGGCTGCTGGAAGATTTGCTCCAGGCGACAACGATCGAAAGCCGCAGCGAGAACATGAACCCTGTAGCAGTCGATCTGAACGCCGTGATTGATGAAGCAGTGGCTGGCGTGATCGCCCAGATGGGTGAGAAGAATATCACCCTGCGGGTCAACTTACCAGAAGAATTGCCTGCAGTGCAGGCGGATGTGGATGCTCTGATGCAGATCGTGGATAACCTGTTGCAAAATGCGGGCGGAGCCACGATTGAGAATGGCGAAATCAACCTGAGCGCCAGGGTAGAGACGAAGGAGAATGAACCAGGCTACGTGCTGTTACAGGTTTCCGATACGGGCGGCGGGATCAAAGCAGATGATTTACCGCGTGTCTTTTCGCGCCTGTACCGCACAGAAAATGCCATCGTTGAGGGGGTGGGTGATAACGGCGTTGGTCTTTCGTTGGCGAAAACCCTGGTGGAGGCGCAAGGCGGTCGCATCTGGGTGGATACAGAAGTGGGGCGCGGATCGACCTTCAGCGTCTTACTGCCGCTGGCTGATGAAAGCCTCTATTCGATCGACCAAGGAGCCGCTGAAGCATGAAAGATCTACGCCAGGCTGTGCTCGGTATCCTGGCTGCGCTGATCTCCACGATTTTGCTCCTTGGCAGCATCGCCATTGCTTTGATAGAAGGCCAGATGGAGCCGCAAGCGCTTGTTTTACCGACGGCTACGCCCAGCGCGACATTGATTTCCACCGCAACCCCCACAACCCAGCATTCGCCCACCCCGGGGCCCTCGCCGATCTGGAGCCCCACGCCCCTGCCTCCCTCCCCCACGCAACTGCCCTCGCAACCCCCCACCGATACGCCAATCGTTACGCTGGTTTGCGATTATCCCCCCGGCTGGGAAGTAATCCAGGTCCAGCCTGGCGACACGCTGGAAGACCTGGCTACCAAGTTTGGCACAACAATCCGCAAGCTGGTCTCTGCCAACTGCTTGCTCACGGATGATATTTTTCCCGGCATGAATCTCTACGTTCCCGCCCCTCCTCCCACTGCACAGCCCACCCGTTGCGGTCCGCCCGTCGGCTGGGTGTATTACACAGTGCGCGCAGGCGATACACTTTATGGGCTGGCGCTGATGTTTGGTACCACCGTGCGTGATCTGCAGCAAGCCAACTGCCTGGGCACTTCCACCCTGATCCGTGTGGGTCAGCGGCTGGCAGTGCCCAACGTGCCCACGCGCACACCTATGCGTACGCCCACGCCGCGGCCATCAGCCACAGAACCGGCCTTACCCACATCCACTGAGCAGCCGACCAGCACACCTACGCCCCCGACGATGCCGCCTCCTGGCTCGCTTACCCCAACACCCACCCCGACCGAGACAGGCACTCCCACCACGCCGCCTGCTCAGACGGATACCCCCACCCCCGCAACCACATCTACAGAAGAGAAGGTGGCGCCCTCGGTCACACCCTCCTCAGAAACCTGAGGAGAGAGAACTGGCAGGAGATTGCAGGACAGATGTTCAAGATTGTAAAGCGATTGGCGTGGATCTGGCTCGTGCTGGCAACGGTTGGCTGCTCTGTGCCGATGCTGGCGGTCGGCTCGCAGGCAGAGGATGATGCGCTTGACCCCCTGCTTCTTGCCATTGCCCCCCCCGGTTCTACACCAACGGCTACGCCCTTCTTGCCCATCGCCCCTACGCCCACATACCTGCCCACTGAGTACCCAACTCCCACCGTAGTAATCCTCCCGCCCACCGCTACCCCGCCTCCGCCGATGGAAGTGGAGATCATTGCCGGCGAGCAGAGATCCTGGTCAGATTATCCTGGACCCACCGTTTGGCCTGATATTCAAGTCCCCGCGCCCACCGGTATCCTCGCCCAGCCTGCAGGGCAGGTGAATATTCTGCTCCTCGGATCGGATCAACGGCCTTATGAGGGCGGCTTGCGCACCGATACGATCGTATTGCTCACCCTGAATCTTGCCGAGGGCACCGCCCATATGACCTCCTTCCCGCGTGACCTGTATGTCTACATCCCAGGCTGGACGGTCAACCGCATCAACACTGCTTATGCTTATGGCGGATTCGAGTCCCTGGCCGTGACCATGGAGTACAACTTTGGCGTACACCCCGATCATTATGTGCTCATCAATATGAAAGTATTTGAGAAAGCGATTGATAGCCTGGGTGGGATCATGGTGCACGTGGGTAGAGATTTGTGCGACCAGCGCGATGGGTTTGGCCAATATTGCGTCTCCCAAGGGGATCGTGCTATGAACGGCAAAACGGCTCTCTGGTACGTGCGCGCCCGTTATAGCACCAGCGATTTCGACCGCGGCCGCCGCCAGCAGGAGATTATCCAGGCCGGATTTGAACGCCTGATGAGCTTGGACGGGATCAGCAGGGCGCCCGAGTTGTTTGAGATATACCAGGAGAATGTCACCACCGATATCGTGTTTGAGGATATTACCCCCCTGATCCCGCTCGCCATGCAGATCTATGATGACACCAGCCGTATCGAGCGTTACTATATCGGTCGCCAGCAGGTCTATGATTGGGTGAACTACAGCGGCGCACAGGTGCTCGTGCCCCTGCGCGATGCTGTCCTAGAAGTGATGCGCGCGGCTTTGAACAGCGAGTGAGCAAAGCCTGGCTCAGGGCGCAGCCAGAGGAGTAATGCAATGACACTGGAAGGTAAAGGTTTCTTCACCTGGAAGATTCCCCTCTGTGAGGGCGGGGACGCAAATGCCATCGCCGCCACCGCCAAGAGGGCGGGGCTTTCGCATGTGGTCATCAAAGTAGCCGATGGCGCAATGGTCTACAATGGCACCTGGGGCGCAACGACCGATACTACCACGGCGGTGATCTCGGCTCTGCGCGCCCAGGGCATCCAGATTTATGGCTGGCATTATATCTACGGCCGCGACCCCCTCGGCGAAGCCAACGTGGCGATCCAGCGCATCCACCAGTACAACCTGGACGGATACGTGATCGACGCCGAGAAGGAGTTCAAAGAAGACGGCATGAAGCTCGTTGCCCGTAAGTTCATGTCTGCGCTGCGCGCCGCCTTCCCGACCATGGAGATAGCGCTCTCCTCGTACCGCTTCCCCTCTTTGCACCCGCAAATACCCTGGTCAGAATTTCTCGATAGCTGCTCCTTCAATATGCCGCAAGTGTATTGGATGCAGGCGCATAACGCCGGCGAGCAGTTGGTCAAGTGCGTGCGCGAGTTCCAGACCCGCACCCCCCTGCGCCCCATCGTGCCCACCGGGGCCACCTTCCGGCAGAATAACTGGCAGCCCACCAAGGAAGAAGTGCTTGAGTTCATGCAGACAGCTAAGGACCTCAACCTCAAAGCCGTCAACTTCTGGCATTGGACGGATGCGCGCGCTAACATCATGCCTGGGGTATGGGAAGTGATTCGGGATTATCCCTGGGCAGGTGCCCCATCCCCTAAAGATGTATGCGAGAACTTTATCTCCACACTGAATACCGCCGATCCTGAGCAGGTCGTCAGGCTGTACACCTCCACTGCGGTGCACATCAACAACTCGCGCACCATCCAGGGGCTCGAAAATATCCGCAGCTATTACCGCGTTTTGTTCAGCGAAGTTCTGCCTAACGTCAATTTCACCCTCACCGGTTTTTCGGGCACCGGCAACTCCCGTCACCTCACCTGGATTGCTACCTCCAGCAAGGGCTTTGTGCAGAACGGCAACGATACCTTAGGCCTCTTGGATGGGAAGATCAATTATCACTATTCCTTCTTTACTGTATCGCACTAAAATGGAATACATTTCAAGCAAGGATGATGGGTTCTGCGGCGCCCATCATCCTTGCTTGAAGCCGATCTCGGCTGCAGTGCGAATATTGTGGCTCTTCCTGGTCATCCTGAGCCTGGTGGGGTGTGCATCGCCTGGCCCTATGACGGAGGTAAGCGCGCCGACCGCCGCCGCCACTACAACCAGCACCCCCACCCTGCGCCCTTCGGCGACCCACACGGCAACCTTCACCCCGACCCTGCCGCCCACTGCCACGCTCACCCCCCTGCCTTCCCCCACGCCGACCAGAACACCCATCCCCTCGGAAACCGGCACACCTGAACCATTGCTCCAGTTTACCTCGCCCATCCTGCGCCCAGGCATCCTGCCCGCAGCCTATATTGGCGATGCCTGCACCTACCTTCGCCTGCGCTGGTCGCCCGAGGGCAGCCCGCCGGGGACGGTGGTGGTGCCGGTGATGTTCCACAGCGTGGTCGAAAGCGGCAGCCGCGTGACAGATGCCAAGGATATTTCCGAAGAAGCCTTCCTGGCTTTTATCGCCTATGCCCAATACCTGGGCTACGAGACGATCACCACCGCCCAGCTGCGCGACTTTTTGATCTCCAATGCGCCTATCCCCCCGCTTTCGATGATCCTTATTATAGATGACCGCCGCCCAGGGATGATCGAGCAGCACTTCATGCCTGTTCTGGAAGAGAATGATTGGACGGCGACCTCTGCCTACATTGCTGACCCCGACAGCCTGGATTGGGCCTGGGAGTGGATGGATCGCCTGGTGGCGACGGAACGGCTGGAGGTGCAGTCGCATGGCTACACCGGGCAGCTCTACGTGGTGCCAGAGACGCCCCTGCAGGATATCCAGAAGGAGATCTGGCAATCGACCGCCGTGCTGGAGGCGCGCTTTGGGCGGCGTCCCATCGCCTTCATCTGGCCAGGGGGGAATTTTACAGATGTTTCGGTACAGGTGGCGCGGCAGGGCAGTTACGAGCTGGGCTTTACCGCCTACTCGCGCGGCCCGCTGCTCTTCAACTGGGTCCCGCTGGGCGAGGAAGAACGGGCAGTGAACGACCCGCTGATGGTGCTGCCGCGGGCGTGGAGCAACTCGGTCAACTACAATCTCGACGAGGGGATGCGTATTGCAGAGCAGGCGCGCCGGTTTGCCGCGGCCTCTTACCAGGCTGAGGCGGCCTGGTATGCCCAGTGGTGCGGGGGCGTTTTAGCAGAACCCTAGAGAAACAACCTTATTTTTTAGCTGCCCTGGCTGGCGCAGGCGATTTCTTGGCTGGCGCTTTGGGCGCTGGTTTTTTGCCTGGCGGGACCTTTTGGGCGGGTGCCTTTCTCGCCGGCGCTTTGGGTGCCGGTTTTTTGTCTGCCGGGATAGAGGCAGCAGGCGTTCTGCGCGCGGGGGCTTTGGCGGCGGGTTTTACCCCTCCTTTGGCCGCACGGGCAGATCCTTTTTGGGCAGCGATCGGTTTTTTGGCGGCAGGCGCCTGGGCTTTCCCGCTTGGTGCGGTTTGGCGCTTCGTCGCGGCAGCCTTTTTGCTGGCGCCAGCAGCGCTAGTGCGCCCCCTGCGCCGCGGGGTGGGTTCAGCCTCCGGCAGGGCTACGTCCATGCTCAACTGCTGCGCAGTGCTGCGGCTGTGGCTGCGGCGCGGGACGGCGGGCTCTTCCGCAGCAGGCTTGGTAGCCCGCGGGCGGCGCGTGGGCTTCTCCGCGGGCGCTGTGAAGCTGGCTTGCCGCGCGGCGGGCGGGGGCGGGGCTTCTGCCTCCACCGGCTCAGGCCTGGGCGGGCGCTTGGGCAGCACCGAGGGGCGGTCGGTGGGACGGGGCGGCTCCCAGGGGATGGTCAGGGCGATCACGCGGTCGTTGGCTTTGACATCCACCACCGCTTTACCCTGGGCGGCGCGCGTCTGCAGCGGGGCTTCGTCCAGGCGCAGGGCTTTGGGCGCCAGGCGGTTCATGTGCAGCGTGATGCGCTGGGTGCCTTTGCCCGCAGCCACCCCGGCCATTTGCGCCGTGCGCGGCAGCTTCCAGGCGATCACCCCCTGTCCATAGCGCCCCTGGACGGGGAACTGGGCGGGCTCGATACGCTTGCCGCGCCCGTCAGACGCAATCAGCAAGATCTCGCCCTTTTTGGGCACCAGCTCCATCCCGACCACCTCATCGCGCGCACCGAGCTTGATTGCCCCCACGCCAGCCGCCACCAGGCCCATTGGGCGCACCTCTTCTTCCGAAAAGCGGATTGCCATGCCGTCGGCGGTGACGATCAGCACCTCATCCTTGCCATTGGTCAGGCGCACCCAACCCAGCGCATCACCCTCGTTGACCTTGGCGAGCGTGAAGGCGCGCCCGGTCGGTCCGGGCAGCTCGGAAAGCTCACTCTTCTTCACCAGCCCCTGGCGGGTGATGGTGAACACATACCAGCCTTCCAGGCGCTCTTCTTTGGGCGGCAGGGTGAACAGGGCTGCCAGCGTGTCTTCATCGGACAGGGCAGAGATCTTATGGAACGGCGCTCCCTGGGCAGGATCCTCGGTCTCGGGCACCGCGTGGACGGGGATGCCGGCGGCTTCGCCCTGCTCCGAGACCAGGAAGAGCGTGTCGCGGGTGTTCACCAGGATCGCCTGCAGCGGGGCGGCAGTGCCGGAGAAGCGCGGCTGCTTGTCTTCTGGAGCGCGTGAAACCAGCCCTTCTGCAGTCACCTGCACCCACACCACCTGCTCCGGCAGCAGCTCCGAAACGGTGAGCACGGGCATTGACCCGCTGCCGCTGCCGGCTTTGGCAATCTGCGTGCGGCGGCGGTCGCTGTAGGCTTCCTTGACCAGGCGCAGCTCCTCGGCTACGGTCTGGCGCATCTTAAGCGGGGAACGCAGCAGGGCTTCCAGCGTCTTGATCAGCGCCGTCACTTCCTTGTATTCGTCCTCGATCTTCTTGCGCTCCAGCGCAGCCAGGCGCTTGAGCGGCATATCCAGGATTGCCTGCGCCTGCACCTCGCTCAGCTTGTAGCGCTTCATCAGGCGCTCGCGGGCCTGGTCGGCGTCGGCGGAGCGGCGGATCAGGTCGATGATCTCGTCCAGGTGGCGCAGCGCCACGCGCAGCCCTTCGAGGATGTGGGCACGCTGGCGGGCTTTCTCCAGGTCATATTCGGCGCGGCGGCGGATGACCTCCAGGCGGTGCTCCAGGTAGACGCGCAGCGCTTGCTTAAGGCTCAGCATGCGCGGCTCGCCATCCACCAGGGCGAGCATGATGATCGAGAAAGTCGAGCGCATGGGTGTGCTCTTGTACAGGTCTTGCAGCACCTTCTCCGGCTCGGCGGTCTTGCTCAGCTCGATGACGATGCGCAGCCCGTGGCGGTCCGATTCGTCGCGCAGGTCGGCAATGCCCTCGATGCGCTCCTCGCGTGCCAGCTCGGCAATGCGCTCGATCAGCGAAGACTTGTTGGTCATGTAGGGCAGCTCAGTGACGATGATCCGCGTGCGCCCGCGGCTGATCTCTTCGATGTGCGCGCGTGCCTGGACGGTGACGCGCCCGCGCCCGGTGCCGTAAGCGGCGGTGAGGCCTTCTTCGCTGGCATTCGGCACGATCAGCCCGCCGGTGGGGAAATCAGGCCCCTGGATGAAGCGCATCAGGTCTTCAACCGAAATATCGTCCAGCTTCTGCCAGTTTTCCAGCATATGGGTGAGCGCACCCACCACCTCGCCCAGGTTGTGCGGCGGGACACTGGTGGACATGCCCACCGCGATGCCGGTGGCGCCGTTGACCAGCAGGTTAGGGATCGCCGCGGGAAGCACATCTGGCTCTTCCAGGGAGCTGTCGAAGTTGGGCGAGAAGTTCACCGTCTCTTTGCGGATGTCGCTGAGCATGTCCATTGCCGGGGGTGTCAGGCGCGCCTCTGTGTAGCGCATCGCCGCCGGGGGGTCACCATCCACGCTGCCGAAGTTGCCCTGCCCCTCAACGAGCAGGGTGCGCATGGAAAACTCCTGCGCCATGCGCGCCATCGCCTCGTACACCGTCAGGTCGCCGTGGGGGTGGTACTTGCCGAGCACCTCGCCCACGATGCGGGCAGATTTCTTGTAAGCGGTATCGGGGCGCAAGCCCATATCATACATCGCATACAAGATGCGCCGGTGCACGGGCTTCAGGCCATCGCGGGCGTCGGGCAGGGCGCGGGCAACGATCACGCTCATCGCGTAATCGAGATAGGCTTGCTGCATCTCGCGGTCAATATCGACGGATTGGACCAAACCAACTTCCATAATGCACTCTTTTCTAAGTGAAGCTTGCCCTCAGCTTAAACAGGCTCAAAGCGGGCATTCCTTATGCAGATTCAAATCGGGCGGTGAAGTGGCGCAGCAGGCGCGGGGCGTAGGTGAACTTGTACCCGCGCACATCCTGCTTGCGCGCCATCACCCTGGCGGTGGCCTCGGCGACGTAATCCAGGTGAGATTGCGTGTAAACGCGGCGCGGGATGGCCAGGCGCACCAGCTCCAGTTGTGGGTAAACCATCACGCCCGTCTCAGGGGAGGGGTTGGCGAACATCACCGAGCCGATCTCCACGCCGCGGATGGCGCCCTCGCGGTACAGCTCCACCGCCAGCGCCTGCCCGGGGAAGAGCGCCTGGGGGATGTGGGGGAAGATGCGCCCGGCATCCAGGTAGATGGCATGCCCGCCGGGCGGCTCGACGATGGGCACGCCCAGCTCGAGCAGGCGCTCGCCGAGGTAGGCTGTCTGCCCCAGGCGGTAAGCCAGGTAGGCTTCATCCAGGCCCTCCCAGAGGCCGGTGGCGAGGGCATCCAGGTCACGCCCGGCCAGGCCGCCGTAGGTGGGGAAGCCCTCGCGCAGGATCAGCTCGTTGCAGGCGCGCTGGTAGAGC
>JAFGBV010000060.1 GCA_016932955.1 Anaerolineales bacterium
CTGATGACCTCCACCCGCAAACCTCACCATATCAAGACGCTGGTGGAGAGCCGGGCACCTTTTATTGTGTGGGGTTTGCCGGTGCCGAACCTGAGCTACTGCTCGGTGATGGGTGATAACTACAATGGCGGCCTGCTGGCTACCCGTCACCTGGCTGGCAACGGGAGGAAGCGGATTGCCTTCCTGGGCGGGCCGGCAGAGGAAGTGGAAGTGCAGCGCCGTTATGATGGTTATACGGCTGCGCTGAGCGAGGCCGGATTGAGCGTGGACCAGGCGCTGGTGGCGTATGCCGACTTCACACCCCCCTCCGGCGCGGCGGCGATGCGCCAACTACTCAGCCAAGCGGCTGACCTGGATGCTGTCTTTGTGAACAGCGACGTGATGGCAGTGGCGGTGCTGGATGTCTTGCGCCTGGCAGGGCGGCGAGTGCCAGAGGAAGTGGCATTGGTGGGGTATGATGACCTGTCCATTGCCAGCATCAGCCAGCCAGCGCTGACGACCATCCGACAGAACATTCCCCTGGCAGGACGGCTACTGGCAGAGAACCTGATCCAGTACCTGCAGACGGGCGTGGTGACTAACGTAACCATCCCAGTGGTGCTGGTGGTGCGCCAGTCGGCCTGAGGAGTTTTGCCGCCGAGGACGGCGGCGAGAGCAGAAGTATTTTTTTAA
Source organism: Anaerolineales bacterium (assembly GCA_016932955.1). The sequence goes on from JAFGBV010000060.1 coordinate 673, forward strand.
CCGGGACTGCAACCGGTTGCACCAATGGCTAGAAAGGAGCTAAGTATGTCTATCTATCCTGCATTCTCTGATCTTCGATCGTCTGCCCAGAGCGCTTTCCATGCCGCTCGCCATCAGGCGCAACTGGCGCAGTTGGTGGCGCGCCTGCTACGACGATGGCAGCCGCTGTCTGATTTCAATGACCTGCCCAATATCCAATCCAATGGGCATACTTACAAAGGACTGCAGAGCGTGCCGCTGGAGCAGATCGCCGGCAGTGTTAACCGTAAGGGTGACTTCGATCAGCAATTCAGACCGCTGCGCAAGCACCTGGGCGAGCGCTGGGTGAATGTTTACCTGCTGCTTAAGAATGACGGTTGGGAGCCGGTGAGGCTGTATCGGGTGGGGGAGAAGTATTATGTGGAAGATGGGCATCACCGCGTATCGGTGGCACATACAGTGGGTATGCAATACATTGAGGCTGAGGTGTGGGAATACATGGCAGGAAAGCCGACATGCTGCTGCGAGACAGTGAGAATACCTGCCCGGCGTGCCAGTGTGCCGGCGTGTTTTGAGAAGAGCGCCAGTGCTTGACCAGCAACGGAAAATTCCCTATTGACAAGCATATAAATATTTGCTATTATACTAACACGTGTTAGTAACACGTGTTAGTATAAAGGAGCGCAGGCATGAAGTCCAGGACCGTGACAAGTAAAGATGTCGCACATGCCGCCGGTGTATCTCGCACCACCGTATCGATGGTGTTAAACAACGTACAAGGGGTCCAGATCAGCGAGCAGACCCGCCAACGTGTCCTGGAGGCCGCCAAACAGCTTGGTTACGTGCCGGACGCTGCCGGACAAGCTCTGGCCAGCCGGCGCTCACAGATCATCGGGCTGGTCATGGCCCGCCAATCCCATCATATTATTACAGACGCCTTTATGAATATGCTGATGGACGGTTTTTTGCGCTCGACGCATCAAACCGGCATGCGCTTGATGGTAGATTTCGTTGAGCCGCAGCATCACCAAAAAGCCTATTTGCAACTGGTGCGCGCCAAGCGTATCGATGGGCTGTTGCTGGCGGGGCCGCGATTGGATGACGAGGGCCTCAAGCTCCTGGAAGAGGCTAATTTTCCCACAGTCTTGATCGGCCATATTGTTGGCACATCATTATATTCCGTAGATATCGATAACCGCGGGGCAGCGCGTGAGGCAGTGGCTTATCTAATCCAATTGGGTCACCGGCAGATTGCATGCATCACGAATGCTCCACCAAGCTATGGTGCGCCTGCGCTTCGTTTGCAAGGTTACCGGGATGCGTTGGATGAGGCCGGGATCCCCTACGATACGAGGCTGGTGCGTTTTGGCGATTATGACATGCACAGCGGTTACGAGCAGATGAACAGCCTGCTGAGTGATGGAATGCCGTTCACGGCTGCTTTTGTCAGCAGTGATGTAGTGGCATTGGGCGCTGCGGCGGCGATCAATGAACGCGGCCTGAAGATACCGGGTCAAATTTCACTGATCGGCTTTGACGATGTCCCGATGGCCCGTTTTATGAATCCACCATTGACTACTATTCATGTGCCTGCATCTGAGATGGGGCAAACCGCCTGCGAATTGCTTACTTGCTTGATCATGGAGGGCAGTGCTCCACAAAGCTCGATTACCTTAGAAGCCAGCTTGCTGGTTCGCGATTCTTGCAGCGCTCCCAACTCTCGATAAAAAGGAGGTGTGAAGGCCAGATATACCCATACGTACCGATCAATCTACAACAATAACATACCTACTAGACCTATTAGGAGAAGGAAGAAGTAATGAACACCAAGAAGCTTTGGTCATTTTTGACCACCCTTTTAATTTTTTCCATGCTACTGGCTGCCTGCGCTCCGGCGGCAACAGAAGCACCTGCTGAAGAGCCTGTAGCCGAAGAGCCCGCCGCTGAAGAACCCGCTGCCGAAGAGCCCGTGGCTGAAGAACCCGCTGCGGACACCTCGGGATACGGCAAAGTCGGCCCCGAGCTGGTGGACGCTTTTGCTGGCAAGTACAGCGGCACGGTAGTGACAATGGCAGGGCCATTCACCGACAACGATGCGGTGGTGTTTGAAGCCTCGATCAAGGACTTCGAAGACAAGACTGGGATCGACATTCAGTATTCCGGCTCGAAGGAATTCGAAGCCTCGATCACGATTGCGATCGACGGTGGGAACCCGCCGGACATCGTGGACTTTCCGCAGCCTGGCTTGCTGGCGAACTCCGTGAAGAAGGGCAAAGCGATCGACCTGAGCACGGTGATCAACCCGGACTGGCTGAAGGAAAACTACAGCAATGCCTGGTTGGAAATGGGTCAGATGGAAGGACCGGATGGTGAGATCACAGCCGGCATCTGGGCACGCGCGAATGGCAAGAGTGCGGTATGGTATCCGAAGGCAGAGTTCGATGCTGCGGGTTATGAAGTCCCCGAGACATGGGATGAGCTGATGGCGCTGACCGAGCAGATAGCCAATGACGGCGACACGCCGTGGTGCATTGGTATCGAATCGGGTGCGGCGACCGGCTGGGCGATGACGGACTGGATCGAAGACGTGATGCTGCGCACGACCTCACTGGA
>JAFGBV010000299.1 GCA_016932955.1 Anaerolineales bacterium
GCCAATGATGGCAGTACAGCGCGGCGCATGGTGAGCCGGTTGGCGGCAGGTGGCGAGGTGCAGCACAGATTCAAGGTGCTGTCGCCGGAGGATGGCCTGGCTCGACGCCTGCTGCCCCAAGGTGTAGCCAAAGCTATCGATTCGGACTGGAGGGAGGTGGATGGTGAATGATCCGCGCTTCGAGATGACCATGCTGATCAGTGAGCGAGCGGAGCGCGCCATGCAGCAGATCGGCATACCCGACACCAGACAGCTGTTCTATGCCTTCGCTTTTCCAAAACGGGCGGTGCTGCTTGTCAACCCGAACATCTTCCCGGACGGGCTCTCCTCGGCGATTGTTCGTAAAGTGCAAGGGGCGATGGAAGGCAGACCGGTGGTATTGACCCTGGGGCGCATCCTGCAGGTAGGGTACCTGCCCGGTGGGCAGGTGCGCCCGGTGCGTCAGGAATTGCCGGGGTTTGATGGCAAGCAAGTGGTCATCTATGGCCCAACCGGGAGCGGCAAGACATCGGCGATCCAAAACATGCTGCGCAAACGAAGCGGCAAAGTCGTTGTGCTGGACGCACATTACGCACCCGGTGAATGGCATCCGAACTGGATCGTGGTTGGCGCTGGTCGTAATTGGGGCGCAATTGGCCAGGCGCTGACTGTCCTCGTGCTGGAGTTGGAGAACCGCTACCAGCGCAAAGCCAGGGGAGAGGTCAATTTTGAGCCGCTGCATGTGGCAGTGGATGAGATGAGCGCTCTCACCAGCAATATACCTGATGCGGGAAAGCAATTGATCACTCTAGCACAGGAAGGGCGCAAAGTGAACATCTTTGTGGTCCTGACCCCACACAGCACCGAGGTCAGGCAGATGGGCATGGAGGGAGCGGGCGATGCCAGGGAAAATTTTATGTTCATTCGTCTAGATGCGGTAACCCCTGGCCAGGAGGACAAGCCGCGCACGGCAACCGTGTTCATCGGCAATCCGCGCCGCCCCAAAAACGAACCGGCTGGGCGTTATATCATTCCTGCGCCGGTGGTGTACCAGGGTGCGCCGCGTCTCGTCCAGGATCTGGCTGAGGTGCTGACCGTGTCCGAGAGAGTGTCCGGGGGTGTGTCTGAACACGCGTCCCCAAGGGGACACGCCCCGGACACGGGGAATCTGGCAGATTTCGAGGCGCGCTACCGTCCAGAGGCAACTGAAACGCGGGCGCTGGCAGAACATCTGGCCGCGCATGGGTACAGCGTGCGTAAGATCAGCCAGGTCCTGCCCTACCGGGCAACAGAAGCCCGCCAAACAGCAGGAACTGCAATCCGTGAGGTCGGGATGGATGCCAACCTGCGCCCGCAACCAGGCAGCCAGGCTGAAGTGGCGCTAGTGCATGAGCTGCACGACTATTTCGGGGTACCAGCCCACCGCATCGCCAGGCTGCTGGATGGGCCGGACCATATCAACTTGGGGCGGGTGCAGGCCTATCTACAGAGTCTGAGGCTAAGTCAACGATGATGCGCTCATTCCATCACCAAATAGGGATAGATACCCTCAACCTGGCTGCCTTCTGCCCACAGACGCGCGCCCACGGCCCAGGCCTGCGCGCTGTAGTCTACGTGCAGGGCTGCCCGTTCCGATGCCCTGGCTGTATCGCTCCCGAATGGCAAGAGCAGAAGCAGGCAGAACTGGTCAATGTGCATGACCTGGCCCGCCGCATCCTGGCCGAGCCGGTTACCGGACTGTCTCTCTCTGGCGGCGAACCGATGCTCCAGGCGGGCGCGCTGGCAAACCTGGTTGCGATCTTGCGCCAGGAGCGCCCCAGCCTTGACATTATCTGCTTTACCGGCTTTCAACTGGGTCAATTGGTGCTGAGCGCCAACGCTGATATTGAGCATTTGCTATACCTGGTGGATGTGCTGATCGACGGCCCGTATGTGGAAGCCTTGAACAATAACCGCGGCCTACGAGGAAGTACAAACCAGGTTGTGCACCGCCTGACCAAGCGCAGCAAGCGCCTGGCTTATGATTTCGAGAATTCTCCCCGCCAGGTGGAGATCCATGTGTATCAAAAAGGCTACATGCTGGTTGGCGTCCCACCCGGTGGGGTGCTGGCAGCGCTGGAATTTTGAATGCAGGAGATAAACATGAGTGGAAAACGATATGCCCATAATTCAATATCTGAAGAAGAATACCGGAGGCTACACGAGGCTGAGATGCGGGCGCGTTTCATGCAGACAGAGATCCCCAGCCTTATCGAGCGTGCCAGCCAGCCGACGCAGGTGGTGCTTGTTGAGGAGCGCCTGCCAGCGCTGACCGATCACCAGTGGGAGATAGGTCTGGTTCGCACCCGCCTGGCGCCGAGGACTGTATCGGTGACAGCCATGAGCAGCCTGGCTATGCCAGCCGCTGCGGTGCAGGCCATGCGCCCCCTTGATGTGTATCTGGCTGATGTGCAAGCCGACTTGGCCCAACTTCACGCCAAAGCCGAATACCCCCAGGGGATCAACCTGCTATCCGCGGCTGAAGCTGCCCTGGAACAGGAACGGCGTCAGAGCGAAGAGGTAGACCTGCTAATCGAGGATGTCGCGCCCCGTATGCTCCCTGCACCAGCCGCGCCCCCAGCCTGGTACCAGCAGGCGGCCCGGGATTTGGTTGCCCTCCTGGAAGGCGCGGGATTCGCCATCCAGGCATACAGCTCCAAGTCACACACCGTTACATTAGCCAGGGGCGATGGCAGCAAGATCCAAATCAGCCTGCAGGCTCTCCAGGCGAAAAACGCCTGCCCATACAGCCAACCTGTGCCTTTTCAGCCTGTGCCTGTGGAGATTGCTGCATGAGCACCAGCAACCAGATCACCCTTGTGGATACTGCCTATGGCCCAGGTGAACCCTTCGGGCGCACACCCCAGGGTGAACTGGTGGTGATGGTGCGCCGTTCCCAATTGACGGCCAAGCCGCCCAACGACCGCGGCGGGCCATGTATATTGGTGATCGTCAAGCAGCAGACCCAGAGCAGTGGAGACCAAGAATGAAAATCCTATCGATGGTTAACCAGAAGGGCGGCGTGGGCAAAACCACAACGGCCATCTCCCTGGCGCATGGCCTGGCGCTGCAGGGCAAGCAGGTGCTGCTGATCGACTTTGACCCGCAGGGGAACTGTGCAACCGCGTTGCGCCTGGCGCGCGAACCGGGTGCTTTCTATCTGCTCACACTGCCATCCGATGCCACTGGCACGCAGATGGTGCGCCAGTATGTGCGCGACAC
>JAFGBV010000300.1 GCA_016932955.1 Anaerolineales bacterium
CGGCTGTATGGGGTGCAGTTCCATCCCGAAAAAAGCCAGGTAGTGGGCTTGCAAATTTTGCGCAACTTCGTGGAGCAAGGTTGATGAACGCTGAAAACAGTTTCGATATCTACCCCGCCATCGACTTGCGCCAGGGCCAGGTGGTGCGCCTCGTGCAGGGCGACCCAAAGCGCCAGACTGTGTATGCGCAAGAAGGCAGCCAGGCCGCCCTGCGCTGGCTGCAGGCGGGAGCCCGCTGGCTGCATGTAGTGAACCTGGATGGCGCTTTTGAAAACGAGGCTGCCAGCCTACAAAACCGCAGAGCCGTGAACTCGATCTTACCACTCGCGGCCAGATTCGAGGCGCGGGTGCAATTGGGCGGTGGGCTGCGCACCCTGCAGGCTGTGAAAGATGCGCTGTCTGCCGGGGTTAGCCGGGTGGTGCTCGGTACGGCAGCCATCAGCGACCCGCAGTTGGTCGCCAGTGCGCTGCAGCGATTTGGGTCAGAATGTGTGGCAGTAGCGCTGGATGCGCGTCAAGGCCAGGCATTGCTGCGTGGTTGGCAGAGCCAATCTGGTTTGCAGGTGCATGAGTTGGCACAGCAACTGGCGCGGCAGGGGCTGCGCATCTTGATCTACACGGATGTGGAGTGCGACGGCACGGGCGCCGGGGTGAATTGGCCCGCTGCACAGCAGATTGCCCAGGCAAGCGGCATGCAGGTGATTGCTTCAGGCGGGGTGAATTCGCTAAAAGATATCCAGCAGGTGCGCCAGGCTCGCCTAGCTGGCGTTATCATCGGTTCCGCCCTCTACCAGGGCACGCTGCGCCTGGAAGAGGCTCTAGCTATCCCATGAGCCATACTGTTCCTTTGGGTGTCCTATGTTAGCCAAACGCATCATCCCCTGCTTAGATGTCAAAGACGGCCGCGTGGTTAAAGGTGTGCACTTCGTCAACCTGCGCGATGCCGGCGACCCGGTCGAACAGGCGCGCCTCTATGACCAGATGGGCGCGGACGAACTGGTTTTCCTGGATATTTCGGCCAGCTCGGAAGGGCGCAAGACCACAGCCGCAATGGTGCGCCGCGTGGCAGACCAAGTCTTTCTGCCGCTGACCGTGGGCGGCGGTATCTGCAGCGTGGATGATATCCATCTGATCCTGCGCGCCGGTGCGGATAAAGTCAGCCTGAACACCGCCGCAGTGCAGCAGCCCTCGCTGTTGTGCGCTGCGGTGGAGCGCTTCGGTAGCCAGTGCGTTGTGCTTGCTATTGACGCCTGCCAGTCGGCGCCTGGGCGCTGGGAAGTGTATAGCCACGGCGGGCGCACCCCCACTGGCATGGATGCCATCGAATGGGCAAAGCAGGGCGTGGCTCTGGGAGCGGGGGAGATCCTGCTCACCAGCATGGATGCCGACGGCGCGCAGCAAGGCTATGATCTGCCGCTCACGCGCTGCATCGTCGAGGCAGTCAACGTGCCGGTCATCGCCAGCGGCGGTGCTGGCACGTTGGAGCACTTTGCCCAGGTGTTTCAGCAAACCGGCGCCGATGCGGCACTGGCCGCATCCCTGTTCCACGATCAAAAATTGACAGTTAGCCAAGTCAAGCGTTACCTGATCTCCCAGGGCTTGCCCATCCGTCCGGTAGGGATTGAAAATGATTGAGATTAAGTATGATACCAACGGACTGGTGCCTGCCGTTGTGCAAGATGCCCAAACTGGCGAAGTGCTGATGGTCGCCTGGATGAACGCCGAGGCGCTGGCGCGCACTCGTTCCACTGGCCTGGTGCACTTCTGGAGCCGCAGCCGCCGGTTGCTCTGGCTGAAAGGAGAAACCAGCGGAAACATCCTGCATGTGCAGGAAATCCGAGTAGATTGCGATGCTGACACCCTGCTTCTGCTCGTGCAGCCCGACGGGCCGGCCTGCCACACCGGCGAGCGCACCTGTTTTTACCGCATACTGGAGAACATATGATTGAAGAGTTATACACCATTATCCTAGAGCGCAAGACCCACCCACAGCCTGGTTCGTACACCCACCAACTCTTACAGGCCGGCGTGAACAAAATCTTGAAGAAGATCAATGAAGAAGCCACTGAGTTGATTGTAGCGGCAAAAGCCGAAGGCGATCAGCGGCTGGTGGAGGAAGTGGCAGATCTTTTCTATCACACGCTGGTGCTGCTTGCCAGCCGGGAGATTGACCTAGAGGCCGTCAAAGCTGAGTTGCGCCGCCGCAACCAACCGATTGATAATTGAAAGGCTATCTTCAATCCCGGATTCTGAAATTCAGGATAAAATTCGTAATGAATTAGAGCAGTCGGTTTTGTTCCTACTGGATGGAGGTGGGCCTATGCTTTCGGAGATCTCGCTGTACCCGCTGAGCCGTTCTGCAAACGGCGTCTGGCTGGAGACGACCTCGACGCTGACACTGCTGGCCATCAGTCATTCAATAGAAGACACGGTCATTCAAAATAACCTGGGCGGGGTATTCTATGCGGGTTTCCAGCGCTTTTCGGCTTTCCTGCCGCAGGTGCGGCGCTTTACGCGGCTGGCTGGCTGCGGCGAAGTGCTGGTCTTTGGCCTTCCCGATGCCCCCGTGCCGACTATTCCAGGCATCACCTATTGGCCCTTGCTCCCAGACGCCCCTCTCACTCGTGAGTGGTTCCTGATCTTCGAACACCCCGCATTCACGGCCGCCTTGCTCACGCAGCAACTCCATCCATCCAGTGCCCTGTCTACCCCCAATCGCCCGCGCCGTTACCAGGGCGGGGTCAGCCTGACATCCTCCCTGGTTGCTGAAGCGCGCCGCCGGCTGGTTGCCGCTCTGCAGCAACCACCTGCCGCTGCCCCCCAAACGCCGTATACGCCTTCCAGCGATCTGTCAGCCCAGTACCAGCGCAATCTGGTTCGCTACCTCGAGAAACGCAACCAGCAGGTCATCAAACTCTATCACTCCCTGGCTGAGCGCAAACGTGAAGTCGAGAGCCTGGCTGTGCTGCTGCAGCAAACCAACCAGGAACTGGAACGCAAGGTGCAGGCGCGCACCGCTGAACTGGCCAGCGCCAACCAGCAGCTTCAAGAGCTCGACGCACTGAAGTCTGCCTTCTTAGGGGTGATCTCGCACGAATTGCGTACACCCTTCAGTGGGATCCTTTTCTCTCTCCAACTTCTGGAAAGCGAGGGTGAGACAGCCTTGAACCCCGAGCAGCAGCAGTTGCTCAGCCAACTGCGCAATGGGGTGGACTCGGCCTATGCTATGATCGAAAATCTGGTCAATTATGCGGCATTTGTGCGCAAACAAGGCGTGCTACACATGGCTTCCACCTCACCTGGCCCATTGCTCGAAACTGCTCTGCGCATCGTCCAAGGCCAGTCCGAGCGCAAGGGGTTGCACCTGGCTCGCGATATTGCACCAGACCTGCCAGAGATCCACTGTGATGCCGACCGGATAGCCGACGCGCTCCACGAATTGCTCGACAACGCCATCAAGTTCACGCCAACCGGCGGCACGGTGACTCTGCGGAGTTGGCTGGCTGAGTCGGCCTGGCACATCTCGGTGTCTGACACCGGCCCGGGGATTCCCGCGGAACTCTTACCCAACCTGTGGCAAAGCTTTGCCCAGTTAGCCGACCCGTTGCGGCGCGGCCGTGAGGGCCTGGGCCTGGGGCTGGCGCTGGTCGATTACATCGTGCAGGCCCACAACGGCCAAACCTGGGTAAACAGCCAACCCGGGCAGGGCACCACCTTTGGCTTTACGATCCCTCTGGCCTAGACAAGCTATCCATTGCGCGTCAGAATAGCACGCCGGTTCCTGGTGCTGCATAACCGATGCCTGTCTGGCTGCCTGAGGCAATTCTAATATAGCGGAGCCGCCGGCCCGGCTATCAGCGATGGCGCCAGGATCAGCCACAGCTCGGTCGGCATCTGGCCGGGGCCGATAAACTTATCCCATTCGCCCGGCAAGCCCTGGCGCGGCTCAGGAGGAATCCAGCTAATTTGCATGGGAGTCGGCCTTGTTTTGCGGTGTCAATGCCACGATCGGGATGATACTTGCGAAAAAGCGCACATCAGCCTCGCTGCCATCGGTGCGGTAACCGAGAATGCCAGAAAGGGCGCGCAAAGCTGTGGGGTGGCGACGGTTGTAATCCAGCATCACCTCGGTGGCCTGCGGCAATGGCAGGCGTTCGGCGCGGGCCGGCATGCGCTTTCGCCCCACCTGGATGACGATCTTAGGATGGGCCATCAGGTTCTGATACCAGTCGGCCTTTTCGCCAAAACCGGACGCCACCACATAAGCCCCTGATTCTTTATTGTGCTGCACTACCTCTACGACCGCCTGGCGCGGCTTGCCGCTCTTGCGCCCGATGTGGTTGATCAGCACAAATCGCTCGCCTAACAGCCCACCTACCCCCAGGCGGTAGAACCAGATCGGTGCCCGCCAGCCCAGGCGTGCCAGGCCGCGCGGGGGATGCACATCTTTGATCTTCTCAGCCATACTCAACTCCTTTTCGGCCAGAAGGCCCCAGTGCGTTTGCAGTATTCGGCATAGGTGTCACCATAACGCAGCAACAAATCTTGCTCCTCGGCGTAACAAATAACGATAAAAATGGGGAAGTAGATAAAGGAAAATAGAACCAGGAACGGTGAATGCAGTAAAAAGGCGATAACCCAGAACAGGAAGACCTCTCCCACAGCCTGCGGGTGACGCAGCTTCGTGTATATGCCGCCATACATCGTGTGTTCTTTCTTTGGGCGCATGGCCTCTTCCCCTGCGTCACGCAGACCCACCAGCATCAGAACGGTGGCCGGCACACCAATCACAAGGGCGATCACCAGCGAGATCCACCAGGCCCAGGGAAACTTATCTGGTAGAGGCGTGGGCAGTGGGAAGAAGTAATAAAGAATATAGTTGGCTGTGATCACAAATTCGAATGCCGCAGCCGCCAGGCGATGGTAGAAACAGAGCTGGTAGGCGCGTGGCCCTATGATCTTTTCCCGCCCGGCCGGGCTGGCGCTGCGCATATAGTAGTACAGGAAAAGAATGGAAGCAACGAGCAGAACAGAGAAGTTAATCCAGGCAAACATAAGA
>JAFGBV010000301.1 GCA_016932955.1 Anaerolineales bacterium
GTATTTTTTACGCTGAGGAAACCTCAGCATTTCGAAGAATTGTTCCGCCCCCACTTTGGACGGTTCGAGATGGTTCCAGTCAGGCGGACTTGATTGGAACGGAAGCAAACCGTCCTCTTTTTTACCTGGAAAAGCTTCCTGCTTTAGTGCGTGCAGGTACTTGAATGGCGGGTTTAGCTCACATTCTATGATGCTTCCCTGAGTGTCGATGATAATATGCTTAACCAGAATTTGCAACAGCCGTTTTTGCTGCTTCTTCTCCAGCCGCTCGAAGACCCGGTCAACATACCGGAGCAGCACCAAGGCCATCTCCAGATCGTCGACATATTGCTGGTCGCCATTACTCAGGCGCTCGATTTCCTGCTCGGCCTGCACGAGCTTCGACCGCCACTCTTCGTGAAGCGTATCGTAGTTCTTCTCGGTCAGCTTGCCCTGGGCGAATAAGCGGGCGAGTGCCGCTTCCTCGTTATGCAGCCGACCGATCAGCTTCCTGATCTCCCTGATCCGTTCCTCGGTTGTCGGCCCTCTGATCTCGGCCAGGTGCTCGTGATACAGCCTGCGGATTTCGGGCAGCAATTCTGGATCGACAACCAGGCCCTTAAGAAGGTCCGGGATTTGCGAGTCGACAACCTCGCAGCGCACCCTGCGATGCCTGCCTCCGGGCCTGGCTTTGGTCACATAGTAGCTGTATGATTTCGACCGGCCAGTTGGCGTGGAGCCGCCCAGGATGTAATCGCGCATATGCCGGATCATTCGTTCACCCTCATGTAGAGCAAACCGCCGAGCAGATAGACATACCGCATCCGGCGGCATTTGTTTGAGTCCCGCTTTGTGAGAATCGCCAGGCCGGTATCGAAATCCTCCTCTGAGATCAGCGGTTTCCAGTTTCCGCGAACCTCGCCGCGCTTGATTCCGTAGGCTTTGGAGGTCACCCAGCCACAGTAGAACGGATTGTGAAAGGCACCTGACAGATGACTGGTTGCATACTTTTGTTTCCCCGTTTTGGGGTCTTTCCAGACCCAGGGCAGCCCGGACCCGCGTGTGTGGCCGCGCCGGTGAAGTTCGAGACATATCTCTTTCAACGTGTACCTGTCGGCAAGCAGCAAGTTCCAGGCTTCACGCCATACTGCTGCGCGCTCCGGGTCAAGTTCAATTGGCTGGTGGCGATCTTTCGTTCCCACTATGCCTTCTCCTTCCGGCGGTAACCATCTGGCAGTTGAAACGGCCTGTTGCCAGATCTCAGGCTGGCTTTCTTGCTGTCCTCGACACGCTGGCTGGTCATCTCGATTTCATACTGGGCGATAGCGACTCGAATGCGCAGGAAGAGGTTGCCATTCGGCGTATCGAAATCCAGATGGGGCGAATCGGCGGCGATGATTGTGATGCCGAGATCGGACAGCTCCTCGATGATGTCAAGGGTTTCGACGTGATTCCGGCCAATGCGATCAATGCTGTACACACCGAGATGCGAAAATAGCCCCTGGCGTGCGCCTTCGAGCATGTCCTGAAAGCCAGGGCGCTGACTTGTCTTACCGGTAAGCACATCGCAATATTCCATCACGACCGGGAGATCGATATCGCTGTGCTCAAAGCAGGTTTCGATACGCTGGCGCTGGTATTCAAATGATTCCGCCGGGTGCTGCTTGTTATCACTGCTCACTCTCAGGTAGTGGGCTATTCCGGGGTTCAACTGCTGTGCTGCCATATGTTCCTCCTTGCAGACTTTTCTCCTTATCTTCAACTGTGTATTGTCATCGCGTCAAGGATTGATTTCGATACCTATCATCGGGGCACGGTCAGTGCCGCTTCGTCTGTTCTCTGATCGCCCGCAGCTCTTCTGGCTTCAGGGCGCTTTGTATCAGCTGGCCGAGTTCGAGCAGCTGCTTCACCGTATTGATGGTGACTTCCTGTTTCTGTTTGGTTTTTGCCATCTTTCCTCTATACCTATCGCGAACAATACCTTCGATGTACAATCAGACTACCGGAAAAACATTTGTTCTCATAGGAAAAAGAGACGAAATATACAGGAAAAACAGAGGAAATCGGATTTCCTGCGAATTTCCTGGCTTAGGATCGTGGTTAGATGGCAAATCGGGAGTTCAACACATACTTCACCGCCCTGGATGACGACATCATCCGGCAGCGGTTTCGATCCACGCTGGAAAGCCCGGCGGAGATCGACGATCGGTTTGCAAATCAATGGCGGGAGTGGTTGGTTAGTTTCACACTGTATTATTTCAGCAAGCGTCCACTGCGCACGGTGACTGACCAGTGCCGGTATATCGCGTTTGCGCTGCGCTACCTGGCTGCGGTCGAAGCCAACAGCACTGTCCCCAACATGGTGCAGCAGGTTCTGCCGGTGATGGAAAATCGCCCGGAGATTATTGCGGTGCTGCTGTTCGGCAGCCCTGAGGATCGCAGGATGGCGTTGCGTATCGCACTGGATTACTCCTCGACTCTCGAAATGCCTCAGCTCGAACCATTCCAGGAAACTGCGCTCCTTGCCTTTGTCCAACGCTTCGAAGAGCGCAAGACAGACTATGGCTCATCCTTCGACGATTCGACAGTCGCCAAGTGGTCGAGGAACTTGATACCTGAATTGGAAAAGGCCGTACTTGAACACTTCAGACCGGCGAGGCGCCTGGCACAGGATGAAGCGGTGCAGAAGAGCGTCGTCAATAGACCGGCGGGGACAGGACGTTCAGATCGAGCGATACTGGAGGCACTGGCCGAGCAGTTTGAACAGAGTCAACAGTACAGTTATTATGCTTTTGCCCTCAGCGCACTCAATGACTATGACCGGCGGGTTGAAAACGAGGCCGGGTATTTCAGGGATCAACGGCGTGTGATCCTGGCAGTTTGCCTGCTTGTACTGCTCGTCGTGGGGTTGCTTATTGCGCCGCTCGTATTTGAATTGAACGAGTGGCAGTTGGTACTGCGGGAGATTCTGGTCTTCCTGGGTGGTGTCAGCACGGTTACGCTCACGGTTCTGGCCGTTGTGCAGATCAGAATGAGTGCGGTCACGGCGACAGACCATATCAGCCGGGCACGCAGCGACATTCAGACGCTGCAGCAACTCATAGAGCACACTGATCAATGATGTGCAGATTGAATGTCTGACACCCAAAGTACTGGATATTCAGGTCCAGGGTGCGGGATGACGTCGCTGATCAGGCCTGTGTCTGACACCTGGAACACTGAACATTCAGGGCCAGAGTGCGAGATGTCATCGCCTCTTTGGTCTTGCTCCACTGCCCAGCATCGTACGTTGCGGTGCCGCGCAGCGGCAGGGCAGATGTAGAAAGCGCACGCAAGGTGCGCAGTACTGTTAGCACATTCGCCATTGGAAGGTTACCGATTAAAGAAAGAGAGGCTGCTAGAATTTATCCGTTCAACACGTCAGACAAGATTTGTTTCGCCCGGTCGGCTTTCTCCTGCCAACTTATATCTGTATTCCCAATCCGATAGTAATACGGATGCTCACCCCAAGCCAGATCAGCAATCACTTCCCGGCCTGCCTGGAGGCGCTGCTGCTGCGCGGCGTCGAGAAAGACAGGGCTCAACGCTTCCAGTCCGGGCGCGAGATGGCGGATGCGCTGAACGCAGCGATCGACGAGCTTGACATGAGGATGCTAATCACTCACTCGTTTTGCAATAGGAGATCGAGGAGTCAAAGTATCTGATGTAGCTGGGCACAATCCGTGTGACCGTCTCTGTCATGGCCGGTACGGAGGAAATCGCCGCTTAGTCTCGGAATGCTGGCGATCCTGCCGAAGCGGGCTTCTTCTTCCTGCACATATCGATGCACTGATTTGCCTCCCAGTAGAGATCTTGAGACGTTTATGAGACTCTCCGTAGGTATACTGATAGTTACAAACTCGCCATCATTGCGGTTTTCCGATATTAGATTTGGGCATGGTGCAAGTTATTGTGTGATTCGTTCAATCGTCAATCGTTCAACTACTCGTCAATTGTCTTGCTGCCCGCACACTCCGCATATCCTCCTGGGGGGTTGAAACCCTGGGAGGGTCGGGGGTTGCGAATATTTGGACGACAAGCACAGGAACGAGAAAAGGGAAATTCCTATGGTATCAAGTGAGACAACCTACCCTTTGAACAGATCGGCCAATGACCAGAAGATGATGCGCATTCTGAATACCCCGGATGTCTTTTACCTGGGCGCTCGAATTGACCCA
>JAFGBV010000061.1 GCA_016932955.1 Anaerolineales bacterium
GCGGTAAATGCTGCTTTTCTGGCGCTGCATGGTTTTTCGAAGGATAGCCTGGACCGGTTGAACGAAGCATGGCACAAAGTTGCCGAATTGGATTTGCTGCCATCTAATTATTTGTGGCTGACCATGCGCGCCATGTTCCGTCACTCCTCGAATGACCCTTCCCTACGCCTGAAAGACTTTTTCGTCGACCAGGGAATTACCCCTCGATTATACTTTTCTGACCTCGAAACGCTGCGATTGGTGATCGTATCGTCGGACCTCAATTCTGGAAAGCCGGTTTTACATGGCGGACAGCCGGACGAGAAAGTGCTGGATGCATTGTTGCTCTCTACGGCGTTACCGCCCTGGTTCATGCCGGTGAGAAAACAGGGCCGCTATGAAATGGACGGCGGCGTGGTCAGCAACTTGCCTGTGGAACCGGCGCTCGCCAGCGGTGCCACGCATATTGTTGCGCTCGATTTGATGGACCCGCGTGCGCTGCCCGGTGCGGAGAACCCCTTTGCCAGCTTCTTTGCCAAGCTGTCCATGGCGGTTGAGAAGCGCGAGGCCGACCTGGAACTGGAATTAGCCAGAGCACGCAATGTGCCTCTCTTCTACATTGACCTCGTTGGAACAGACCCCATTCCGCTGTGGGATTTTCACCATACCGCTGAATTGATCGACCAGGGTTATGCGATTGCCTGGCAGGTGATTGAGCAGTCCCCCAATTTCAAAGCCTTCACGCCGAGTATTCTGGATCAAATATTTCACCCGAGGCAAAAAGGCGGGTAACGATACAAACACCTTTTAGATGTTTTTCTCAAGCAATGTTTTTTCTACTGTTCTATTCTTCTGGGCGTTGGTAAACACGCACATAATCGATGACCATCCTTTGTGGGAAAGTGCTGGTTTCGTCAGGATATCCGGGCCACCCGCCGCCCACTGCTACGTTCAATATGATAAAGAAGGGATGATCATATACCCACGGCTTAGCTTCTGAGAACTGGTCTTTTGTCACCGTAGCATAGAGCTGTTCATCTATGTACCAGCGAAACTCTTCTGCCTCCCATTCGACAGCAAAGACGTGGAAATCATCGCTGAGCGCCGTTCCCTCTGGCAATGAAAAGGATGCCGAGATGCCGTCAGCGCCCGAGTAGCCGGGGCCATGCAGTGTGCCATATACATTGGAAGGCTCGCGCCCGATATGCTCCATGATGTCAATCTCACCGCACTTGGGCCAGCCCGCCTTGGCGATGTCGTTGCCCAGCATCCAGAAAGCCGGCCAGATGCCCTGACCATACGGCACTTTGAGGCGCGCTTCCACCCGTCCATAGGTAAATTCGAAGCGATCCTGGGTTAGTATCCGGGCCGAGGTGAAACGGCATGGGTAATACCAGCAGGTCAGATCGCTCGATTTGGGGTCATCCAGTTCTACAGCGGTGATGACCAGTGAACCGTTCCCATCCAGCGAGGCATTTTCTGGCTTGTCGGTGTAATACTCCCATTCTTTATTGCCCCAGCCATTCCCGCCGGTGTTGAACTGCCATTTCTCCGGGTCGGGGCTGGAACCTGCCGGGCCGTCAAATTCGTCACTCCAGATCAATTTCCAATTGGGTGTCGACATAGGGTTTGAACAGGCGCTTAATACCAGGCTAACAAACAGGAGGAAAAAAGTGAGTTTCTTCATAACTAATTTTATTCCGTAAATTGAGTCTTGCCAAGCAATATCCACTCTCTTTTTCTACTTGGCGTCCCCTGTCAGTAAAAAATGGGTTGTGTAATACCTGTCACAGGAAAATCATGAAAGATTACCTGATTGAACCAGGATAAGGATTGTGCTATACTCATTCTGTGGCTGGTGGTTTTACCACAGAGCCGTGGAGTATCAATGCAGCAATCCCTCGAACCGCTCAAGATCCAAAGTCTAAAAGAAGCCTGTGCTGCCCGCCTGGAAGGACTGATCCTCTCCGGTGAGCTCAAGATCGGCGAGCGCCTGCCCTCGGAACGCGATTTCGCTGCCCGCCTGGGTGTCAGCCGCCCTGTCCTGCACGAGGCGTTGGTCGACCTGGACGCCAAAGGCCTGGTCGAGATCGTGCCGCGCCGCGGTGTGTTTGTCAGCGATTACCGTACGAAAGGCTCTCTGACTCTGCTCACCGCTCTGCTTGCCTACAGCGATGGCGAACTGAGCGAGCCTTTCCTGCGCAGCCTGCTGGATATGCGTTTGCTGATGGAAACCGAGACGGCGCGCCTGGCAGCTCTCCAGCGCACCCCGGAGCACTTGCAGACATTGCAATCTCTCCTGGCACAGGAAGCTGTCATCGATCGCCGAGATGCAGAGCAGCTTTCCGAGCTGGATTTTACCTATCACCAGACCGTTGCCCAGGCTTCTGGCAACCTGATGTACCTTCTGGTCATCAATTCCCTGCGCCCCATGTATACCAATATCACCCGCCGATTCTTCAAGAAGTACCCCGGCAACGGTGTGCTGGAGCAGGTCTTCCAATTTCATCAAAAATTAACCGCTGCTATCGAGGCTGGTGACAGCCAGGCAGCCGCCCAGGTCATGGCGGATATGTTGCGCCATGGCGCCGAGCATCTCTAACCCCGGAGGTAGATATGGCTATTGCAGTAGATTGTGTCCCAAGAAAATACAACATAAAAAAACCTGCTACCCTCTCTCCGCGTATCCAATGGTTGCGGGATTATTATTTCCAGGGGGTCAAGCGGAAATGGAATAACGAGTACACCGCCTGGACCACCGGCACCGAATGGGATTTTCAGTATGAAGAGATTCCATTCTACATCGTCCCAGAAACCTTTACTTTCTTCACTACCTTTCGCTCTGCCTATAAGCAGGTCGCCCGCCCGGTCAGGCTCCACGCAGATTTCTGGAAGTGGAGCCTGCCAGAACGCAAAGCCTGGTTCACGCGGGAAGTGATGGTGAACTACCTGCCGCACGAGGTCCTGCCCGGCGACCTGATCGCTGGCGCACGCTTCAACATCCAGGCCTCAACCTGCCTGACCGAGGCTGAGGCCAAACAATATGTGAAGCTGGTGCATGGCAAAAATGGCGCCCGCGCCGCTGCCCAGTGGCTGCACAACCACGGCTATGGCAACGCCGGCGCCACCAGCGGTCACCTGGTGCCCGATTACGCCCGCATCATCCGCAGTGGCTGGAAAGACGTCCATACTGAGCTCGAGCAGCGCCTGGCGGGCTTATCCGAGGCCGAGAAAAGCGGCAAGAAAGGGGACCAACTGCGCGCCATGCTCATCGCCGCCCTGATGGCGCGTGACGTGGCGCAGGCTTACCACCGGGAATGCCTGAAGCTGATAGAGGCCGAGACGGATGACGGCAGACGCGAAGAATTGGCACAGATGGCTGCCAACCTTGCTCAGGTGCCCTGGGAACCGGCGCACACCTTCTGGGAAGGCATCCAGTCGCTGTGGCTCACCCATATGCTGATCATGAGCGAAGAGAATTACCCCGGCCCCGGTGTCTCTTTTGGGCGCATCGACCAGTATCTGCATCCCTTGTGGGAGAAGTCCGTTCAAGAGGGAATGCCGCGCGAGTTTGGCAAGGAGATCATGAAATGCTTATGGGTGCATTCTAATACAGCCTACGACGCCATGCTGCGCACCAACGGCAACCAGGGCATCACCTCTGGGTTTGGGCAGCTCATCACCCTCTCGGGCATGGGCAAAGACGGCGCTGACATGAGCAATGACCTGACTTATGCCATGCTGGAAGTCATTGACGAGATGTCGCCCATCCTCGAGCCCAAGCCAAATGTGCGCTTGCACCGCAATTCTCCCGACAAACTGCTGGACAAAGTGGTGGAGATGGTTGCCTCCAGCCAGGGCTCACCCTTCCTGCTCAACTTCGACGAGCGCTCCATGGCAGGCATGATGCGCCAGGCTAAGAAAGCGGGTGTGGAGCACCTGATCAACGCCGACAACGTCTTCGACTACGCCCCGGTCGGCTGCCTGGAGAACACCATGGTTGGCAATGATCGCTCGGGCACCGTTGACTTGAACCTGAATTTACTGAAGGCTGTCGAGCTGGCTTTAACCGGCGGCTACCCCCTCGTCCCTTACACCGACCCCATGACCGGCAAGGTTGACCCTCACGA
>JAFGBV010000302.1 GCA_016932955.1 Anaerolineales bacterium
CGTGGCGCTCGAGCAGGGCTCCAAGTTCGCCATCCGCGAAGGCGGCCTCACCGTCGGCGCTGGTGTCATCACGAAGATTCTGGAATAAACCTATGGCAAAGCAAAAAATACGCATCCGTCTCAAAGCCTATGACCACCGTGTTTTGGATCAGTCTGCCAAGCGCATTGTGGAAACTGCCGAGCGTACAGGCGCCAGAGTAGTTGGCCCAGTACCCTTGCCAACTAAGCGAGAAAGGTTTACAATTCGGCGCTCGACTTATATTGACAAAGATTCGCATGAGCACTTTGAAATCCGCACTCACAACCGCCTGATTGACGTTCTGGACCCCGACTCCAAAACCATCGACATGCTGATGCGCCTGACCCTTCCGGCAGGTGTGGATATCGAGATCAAAATCTAGGTTCCTAGAGCGCGGATGACCCAGGTACTGGTGCGCCAGGCACTGGGAAACAAATGAATGGTTCAACCGTATCGCCTCCCGCCCCTGGCGTGATAGGTGATACGTTGCACAAGAAAGAATGGCAGTGTAAGAGCAAACCTGCACGCGAACGCACACAAACTCACTCAGTTCAGCGACAGATTGCGTGACTGCACTGCGAACAGGGATGATGCAGCCGTGCCCAGGCTGACAGTCCCGAACTATTAAGAATAGGAGAAAATTGAGATGTTGAAAGGGCTGATTGGCAAGAAAATCGGCATGACCCAGATTTTCGACGACACCGGACGCGCGTTGCCGGTCACACTGATCGAAGCAGGGCCTTGCTACGTAACCCAGGTGCGCCGAACCGATCATGATGGCTATTCGGCAATCCAACTGGGGTTCGAAGAAGTAAAGCCGAAACGTCTCACCGCTGGTCAACTGGGGCATTTGAAGCGCAACAACCTCCCCCCGTTGCGCTTTTTACGCGAGTTTCGCGTCAAAAGCCCCGAAATTACCGAGGGAGACGAAGTGAACGTATCGGTCTTTTCCGTTGGTGAGCACGTCGACGTGACTGGCACCAGCAAAGGGAAAGGGTTTCAGGGTGGCGTCAAACGCTACCATTTCAGTGGCGGCCCGAAAACCCATGGCCAGTCTGATCGCCAGCGCGCTCCTGGTTCCCGCGGCTCAACTACTACCCCAGGTCGTGTGTACAAAGGCGCACGCGGCCCAGGGCACATGGGCTTCCAACGGGTGACTACCCAGAATATCAAAGTTGTGCTGGTAGATGCCGAGCGCAACCTGATTGGCGTGAATGGCGCCGTCCCCGGTGCAAAAGGCAGCCTGGTCATTATCAACGAGGCCAGGAAGCAGTAACCGGCTACGGTCGCTGATTCTATCGCAAGTGGAGCATTACGAGATGGAAGTTGACGTTTTCGACATGAATGGGCAAAAGGTCCGCACTATTGAACTCCCCGCTGAGATCTTTGAAGCCCCTGTTAATCTAGACCTGATGCACCAGGCTTACCAACGCCAGATGGCGAATGCACGCCTGGGCACTCACAACACCAAAACCCGCAGCGAGGTTTCCGGCGGTGGCCGAAAACCGTGGCGCCAAAAAGGCACCGGACGGGCTCGCCAAGGTTCCACCCGCGCCCCCCAGTGGGTTGGCGGCGGTCGGGTTCACACACCCAAGCCGCGCAGCTACACACAGCGCATGCCGCGCAAGATGCGCCAGGCTGCTCTGCGTTCTGCCTTGTCAGCCAAAGCCTCCCAGAATAGCATCGTCGTTCTCGATGAGCTGGTTCTGCCCGAGGCCAAAACCCGCCTCATGGCGCAAGCCCTGGGAAAGCTGGTGGGTAAGGCAAGCGCCTTGGTGTTGATCCCCGAGAAGAACACTACTTATGAGGTAGTGATCCGCTCGACCAACAACCTGCCAGAAGCGAAAACCCTCCTGGCATCATATCTGAATATCCGTGATCTGCTGGGCTTCGATAAGATCGTCATGCCTGTCCAGGCGCTGGATATGATCACGGCGCATTTAGGATAGACGGGAGGCAGCCATGACGACTATTTACGATATCCTGCGTCGCCCCATCGTCACAGAGAAATCGAACTATCAGAACGCACAGCTTCACCAGTATGTTTTTGAGGTAGCCCCAAACGCGACCAAAATCCTGGTGAAAGATGCCATTGAAACCCTGTTCGATGTTGACGTCGTGCGGGTCAATTTGATCAAAGTCCCTGCTAAGCGCACCCGCCGTTGGCGCAATCGCCGCTTGTTGGTACGCCGCAGTGGTTATAAGAAAGCCATCGTTACTCTTGCACAGGGTGACTCAATTGAGATTTTTGAAGGAGTGAAGTGATGGCCATCAAAAAGTACAAACCGGTAACCCCCGGTCAGCGCGGTATGACCGGTTATAGTTTTGAAGAGATTACCAAATCCACCCCAGAGCGTTCGCTGCTCAAGTCACGCAATAAGAGCGCCGGACGCAATATGCATGGCCGCGTGACCGTGCGCCACCGTGGCGGTGGCAATCGCCGCCACATTCGCATTGTGGATTTCAAGCGCAAAAAACACGGCATTCCTGCGCGTGTTGCCGCAATTGAATATGATCCCAACCGCACTGCTCGCCTGGCCCTGCTATACTACCCGGATGGGGAAAAGGCTTACATCATTGCCCCTGTAGATCTCAAACCGGGTGATAGCGTCATGTCTGGCCCCATGGCTGAGATCCGCCCCGGCAACGCCTTGCCCATCTCCAACATTCCGGTCGGCACAACGGTTTACAACGTCGAGTTGCGCGAAGGGCGTGGTGGGCAACTGGTGCGCTCTGCTGGTAGCGCCGCACAATTACTCGCCAAAGAAGGCGACTATGCTCAGGTGCGCCTCCCCTCCGGGGAAGTCCGCCTGGTACGCCAGACCTGCTACGCCACCATCGGCCAGGTCGGTAACGTCGATCACAGCAACATTAAATTGGGTAAGGCAGGCCGCAAACGCCACCTCGGCATTCGCCCCAGCGTGCGCGGTACAGCCATGTCCCCCCGCGACCACCCCCACGGCGGTGGTGAAGGTAGGCAGCCCATCGGTATGCCCGGCCCCAAATCCCCCTGGGGTAAACCAACCCTCGGTTATAAAACCCGTCGCAATAAAAAGACGGATCAATACATTGTGCGCCGACGCGGTAAATCGCGCCGCAAGTAGCAGCCAGTAGGAGACGAAAGAAATGGGACGCTCTCTGAAAAAAGGACCCTTCGTGGATCCGAAACTTCTGAAGAAAATTGAAACCTTGAACGAACGTAGCGAAAAGCGCGTCATCCGCACATGGAGCCGTGCCAGCACCATCTTCCCCCAGATGGTTGGGCATACCGTCGCCGTACATGATGGCCGCCGCCACGTGCCTATCTATGTCACTGAGAACATGGTCGGGCATCGCCTGGGCGAGTTCGCTCCTACCCGTACCTTCCGCGGACACGTTGCGGAAAAGAAAGCCAAGAAAGGAAGTTAAACCATGGCAGGAGTTGATGTTCACGCTAAGGCCATCTCAGTCCCGATTTCTGCTCAGAAGGTGCGCCTGGTGATCGATTTGGTGCGCGGCAAGGATGTGGTCACAGCTCTTGATATGCTCAAGTTTGTGCCCAACCGGGCAGCCCACCCTGTGTCTAAGGTTTTAGCATCTGCTGTGGCAAACGCCGAAGAAAACTTCGGTGTGAGCCGTGATGATTTGTACGTGCATACCATTTATGCCAATGAAGCCCAGACCCGAAAATGGCGCCGCTTTGGGCCGCGTGGTCGGTTCAAACCCTGGCTGCGCCGTTCATCGCACCTCACCGTCATCCTTCGGGAAAAAGAGGAATAGGAGAGAATATGGGCCGCAAAGTTCATCCGATTGGTTTCCGCCTGAAGATTAACAAAACCTGGGAAGGCCGCTGGTACGCCGAAGGTCTCGAATACGTTGATCAGTTGCATCAGGATTTCGCCTTGCGTGACCTGGTCCGCGCCGAAGTCCCGCGCGCAGGCGTCTCCCGGATTGAGATCGAACGCTTTCCGGGCAAGGTAAAAGTTGTCGTTCACACCGCCAAACCGGGCGTCCTCATTGGGCGCAAAGGCGAAAGCGTTAAGAAACTCCGCCAGCAGCTTGAAACCCTGGTGGGCAAAAAGATCGATCTAGAAATCAAAGAGATCAAAGATCCCGATCTGGATGCCTATCTGGTCGCCAAGAATATCGCTGAGCAGATCGAACGCCGCATCAGCTACCAACGCGCCATGAAGCGCTCCATCCAGCAGGCTATGCGCCAGGGAGCCCAGGGTATCCGCGTGGAAGTCGCCGGTCGCCTGAGCGGAGCAGAAATGGCGCGCGTGGTGAACATGCGCGAAGGCCGCGTTCCCCGCGCCACCCTGCGCGCAGATATCGATTATTTCCAGACAGAAGCAACTACCACGTACGGCCAGATCGGCGTCAAGGTTTGGATTTATCGTGGTGATGTGCTCCCGACGATCGAAGAGCAGGTTGAGCCTACTGAAGGCGTGTACGTGAGTGAGTAGAAAACACGGGAGAGTAGAGAAACAGGTGCAAGCCATGCTGATCAGTATGCGCCCAAGCCCCAATCTCTAAACTCCAAGAGTGAGGTTGATTATGTTGATGCCAAAGCGTTTAAAGTACCGCAAGCAAATGCGCGGTCGAATGAAAGGGATGGCCCAGCGTGGCGCTGAAGTCCACTTTGGGGATTTTGGCCTGCAGGCGTTGGAACCCGGATGGGTTACCGCGCGCCAGATCGAAGCAGCCCGCCGCGCCATCGTCCGTGCCATGCGTCGTCGTGGCAAACTATGGATTCGCATCTTCCCCGATAAACCCTATACCCACAAACCCGCTGAGACCCGCATGGGCAAAGGTAAAGGTAACGTGGAATATTGGGTGGCTGTTGTGAAGCCTGGCCGCGTCATGTTCGAGATTGGTGGTGGTCTGCCAGATGATACTGCACGTGAAGCGCTGCGCCTGGCCCAATACAAACTAGCCATCAAAACCAAGATCATTGCCCGCCACGATCGCGTTGGAGGTGAACAATGAAAATGAAAGAAATCCGAGGCCTTTCGATTGATGAGCTGCGCTCTAAGCTCATGGATGCGAAAGAAGAACTGATGCGGCTGCGTTTCCAGCAGGCAACCGGTGAGCTGACCGATACATCTCGTTTGCGCCAGACACGCCACAATATTGCTCGGATAAATACCATACTGACTGAGCGCGAGCAGAACCCTGATAGCGAGGTGAGCAATGAATAATCGCCGACGTATTACTGGCGTTGTGACCAGCAACAAGATGCAGAAGACCGTGGTCGTCGAAATCTCTCGCACTTACCGCCATCCGCTGTATAAGAAGGTTATTTACAGCCGCAAGCGCGTGATGGCCCACGACGAATTGGGCTGTCACATTGGCGACCAGGTGCGCATTGTTGAAAGCCAGCCAATTTCCCGCCGCAAGAACTGGGTTGTCGAAGAGATCCTGCGCCGAGAAATTGGCACTGATGAATCCCAGCCGGAGGCCTAACCATGATCCAGCAAGAAAGCCGTCTGACCGTTGCTGATAACACTGGTGGGCGCGAGCTACTGGTAATCCATGTCATGGGAGGCTCCAGGCGCCGTTATGGGCATGTGGGTGATATCGTTGTTGCCACCGTCAAAGAAGCCACTCCACAGGGTAGTGTCAAGAAAAGCGATATCGTCCGCGCCGTGATCGTCCGTTGCGCTAAAGAATGGCGCCGTGATGACGGATCGTACATCCGTTTTGATGATAACGCCGCCGTTATTCTCGATACCGATGGCACCAACCCAAAGGGGACCCGTATCTTTGGGCCGGTTGCTCGTGAACTCCGCGAAAAAGGCTTTATGAAAATTGTTTCGCTAGCCCCGGAAGTTCTGTAGAGTATAGCGAAACAGGAGCGAGAACCGTGAAAGTAAAAATTCGTAAAGGTGATACTGTTATTATTCTAAGTGGCCGCGAAGCCGATAAAGGCAGGCGCGGTGAAGTGATCAAAGTGATCCCCGAAGAAAACCGCGTGGTTGTGGCTGGCGTGAACCTGCGCAAGAAACACCAGCGCGAGGTACAGACCCAGGGTCGCTCACTGAAACCCGGCCTGATTGAGTTCGAGGCACCCATTTCGATCGCAAATGTGATGCTTATCTGCCCCAAGTGCAACCAGCCCTCCCGTGTGGGCGTGGAGCGCAAGGATGGAGAAAGCCAGCGCATCTGCAAAAATTGCGGCAAAGCCATCGACTAGTCCGCGGATTTGGAGCAACAAGATGAGTCACCATATGTATGAACACTATAAAACCGAAATCGCCCCCGCTTTGCAGAAGGCGATCGGTGCGGATAATGTGATGCAAATACCGCGCATTAACAAGGTGGTTGTCAACATTGGAGTTGGCGAGGCCATCGACAATGCCAAGGCACTTGAAGCAGCCGTATCAGATATGATCAAAATTGTGGGCCAAAAACCGATCATCACCAAAGCCCGCAAAAGCATCGCTAACTTCAAACTGCGCGAGGGACGCGCCATTGGCGTCAAAGTCACGCTGCGAGGGGAGCGCATGTGGTCTTTTCTGGATCGCCTGATGAACATTGCCCTGCCCCGCGTGCGCGATTTCCGCGGTGTTTCTCCCGACGCCTTTGATGGGCGCGGCAATTACACCCTTGGCTTACGCGAGCAACTCGTATTCCCAGAAATCGAATACGATAAGATCGACAAATTACGCGGCATGGAAATATCCATCGTAACCACCGCGCGTAATGATGATGATGCCCGGCAATTGCTAGAAATGCTCGGTATGCCCTTCAGAAAGGAAAGAATGTAATGGCCCAAACATGCATGAAATACCGCGAAATGCGCCGCAAATATCCCACCCGGGTGCGCAACCGCTGCAAACTTTGTGGTCGCCCGCGCGGCTATATACGCCGTTTCGGATTATGCCGGATTTGCTTTCGCGAACTGGCACTGGAAGGCAAAATCCCCGGCGTAGTCAAGTCATCCTGGTAAACCGGGCGGAGGTTAAAGAGAATGTCTGTTTCTGATCCTATTGCTGATATGCTCACACGGATGCGCAATGCCGTGATGGTAGGTCATTCTACAGTGGCCCTGCCAAATTCCAAGATCAAGACCGCCATTGCCCAGATCCTCAAAGAAGAAGGCTACATTAGCGGCTTCGAAGTTGTGGAAGATGGCAAAAATCCTGCGCACAAAGTTCTGCGCATTCGCCTCAAATATATCGGAGAGCGGCGCGAGCGACGGCCCATTCTCAGTGGTCTGGAACGCGTCAGCCGCCCCGGGTTCCGCGTTTACGCAAGCAAGCGCGAGATCCCCTGGGTACTCTCCGGCATGGGAATCACCATCCTCTCCACTCCCAAAGGTGTTATGACCGGGCAGCGCGCCCGCCAATTGGGTGTGGGTGGTGAGATCCTCTGTAAAATCTGGTAGGAGGTAGGCCATGTCGAGAATTGGTCGTATGCCGGTGGTTCTGCCACCCAAAGTAGAAGTACAAATCAAGGGCTCATATGTTCGTGTTTCAGGACCCAAAGGCGTCATGGAGCACACCTTCCCTGCTGATATGTCGATCGCGCTGGAGAATGGCGTTCTTACAGTCTCACGCCCTTCCGATTCAAGCACCCATCGCGCTATGCACGGGACAACACGCGCCCTCATTAACAATATGGTAGTCGGTGTCAGCACAGGCTTCGAAAGAGTGCTGGAAATCAACGGCGTGGGTTACCGCGCCGAGTTGAACGGGAAAAACCTGGTCCTTAATGTCGGATACTCACACCCGGTCGTGATTGAACCCCCGGAGGGGATCAGCTTTGATGTCGACGCAAAAACCCGCCAGGTGAAAGTTTCAGGCTACAACAAACAACAAGTTGGCCAGGTCACCACAAATATCCGCAAGGTACGCCCGCCAGAGCCGTATCTGGGCAAGGGCATCAAATACCTGGAAGAAAAGATTCGCCGCAAAGCCGGCAAGTCAGGTAAGGCATAAACCTATGGCTAGTAACACACAATCACGATCCGCTGCCCGCGTTCGCCGGCATACTCGTGTCCGCAAGGATTTGCGCGGCACACCGTCTCGCCCGCGCCTGAACGTCTTTCGCAGTCTGACCCAGATTTACGCCCAGTTGATTGACGATGAGGCCGGTCATACCCTGGCCTCGGCATCTTCGATCGACCAGGCGCTAAGCGCCAAGCTGGTCAGCAAGAAACGCGTCGAACAGGCCAAGCTGGTTGGCCAGCTCCTGGCAGAACGCGCCCTGGCGAAGGGCATCCAGGAAGCCATCTTTGACCGCGCCGGGTATAAATACACCGGCCGCGTTAAAGCACTCGCCGATGGCGCCCGCGAAGGCGGCTTGAAGTTCTAATCGGCTGGCAACCATCTCTTTCCGCCAGCCTTAATGGAGACAAGCATGACAGACTATCCTATCGCAGAATTCGAACAACAGGAATTTGATGAGCGCGTCATCGAAATTGGCCGCGTTGCCAAAGTTGTCAAAGGTGGTCGCCGCTTCTCATTCCGCGTAACCGTTGTGGTCGGTGATAATCGCGGCAGCGTTGGCGTCGGCGTTGGCAAAGCCAATACCGTGCCAGATGCCATGCGCAAAGCGTCCGAGCACGCCCGCCGCAATATGCACAAAATTTTCCTATTCGGCTCCACCATTCCCCATGAGGTGATCGCCAAAGTTAGCGGGGCAAACATCCTGCTCAAGCCTGCTTCGCCAGGAACCGGCGTGATCGCAGCGGGTGGTGTGCGCGCCGTCCTCGAAGCCGCCGGGGTATCAGATATTTTAACCAAATCCCTGGGCAGCAACAATGTGCTGAACGTCGTTTATGCGACGATGAAGGCCCTCGATCAACTCAAATCGCCGCGTGAAGAAGCTGCGCGGCGCGGCAAGGACATCAAAGAGGTCACGCCGTTCTGGGAGCGGAGGAAGCATGCCTAAGAAAACCGAAAAGCAAGAAAAGATTGTCCGCGTGACCCTGGTGCGAAGCCCGATTGGCTATTCCAAGCGGCACAAAGAGACTGTGCGCGCCTTGGGGCTGCGGCGCTTACATCAGACAGTCGAACACGTCGACTCCCCTACCTTGCGTGGCATGCTCTACCTCGTTAACCACCTGGTTACGGTGGAGGATAAATCATGAAACTGCACGATCTTAAGCCACAAGAAGGGTCCAAAAAGGACCGCAAGCGCGTTGGGCGCGGTATCTCTGCCGGGCAGGGTAAGACTGCCGGGCGTGGCACCAAAGGCCAGGGCGCGCGTGCCGGGAAACCTGCCCGACTATACCATCAGGGTGGTAACTTGCCTTTCTATCGCCGCCTCCCCTTCAAGCGCGGTGAAGGCTTTACCCCCCTCAACAGCGTAGAATATAACGAAATCAACCTGGATCAGCTGAGTGGATTCCAGACTGGTGCAGAAATCACCCCCCAAACACTGGAAGATGCTCGTCTGCTGCGTGATCCTCGCAACCCGGTTGTGATCTTGGGACGCGGCGATGTGCAGATCGCCCTGAAAGTGCGTGTGCATCGCATTACCAAAACCGCCCAGGCCAAGATTGAGGCCGCCGGTGGCAGTGTGGAAGTAATCGAATCCTGAGAGATAAGGAGCCCATTACATGAAACGGTCTGCATGGCGTTACCTCTGGTCAGCCAGAGATATCCGGCGCAAGCTCTTGATCACTTTGCTGATCCTGGCGATCTATCGCCTGGCAGCACATGTTCCGGTGCCTGGGGCTAACCCCACCACCGTCGATGCCATCATCGGGGGCGGCGGCGCAGCAGGAACCTTGATCGGACTGCTGGATATGCTATCTGGTGGTACCGTTTCGAACTTCTCTGTGCTGGCGATGGGAGTTTATCCCTACATTACCGGTCAGATTATCCTGCAATTGCTCGTACCTATCATCCCTGCCCTGCAAAAACGCATGGAAGAAGATCCACGCGAAGGCCGGAAGTGGATGGAAAAATGGACCTATTACCTGGCTGTGCCGATGGCGCTGCTCCAGGCAGTTGGGCAGATCAACATCTTCAACGGCTTTGCTTCACAGGTGGGTCTCCCACCGGTGATTGAGCGCTTTGGTTTCACTGGAGAAAACCTGTTGCCAACACTCAGCATCATCTTGAGCATGACGGCTGGGACCATGTTCGGCATCTGGTTAGGTGAAATGATCTCTGAATTTGGCATCCGTAACCAGGGCCTCTCGCTGATCATCTTCGCCGGCATCGTCTCTCGCATTCCAGTCACCATTGCCCAAGTCTGGGCAGATGAGACCAACCGCTGGATAGGCCTGGCGCTGATGCTGGTTATCACCACGCTGGTTATTATCGCCATCGTCTACGTTCAGCAAGGTCGGCGCAATGTGCCTGTGATGTACCCCGGGCGTCGCGTCGGCGCGCGCATGTCCATGCCCGTCAAGGGCAGCCTGCCGTTGATGGTCAATATGGCCGGCATGATCCCGATCATTTTTGCCCAGTCCATTCTCACTTTCCCTTCCATCATCGCATCCTTCTTCACTGGGATTGAGAATGAAGCCATTGCCAAGTTTGCCAGCAGTGTACAGAACACATTTGGCGGTACCGGCAATGCCTACTGGATCATGTACTTCTTTGGCGTCATGCTATTTGCCTTCTTCTACACCGACGTACTCTTTGCACAGCAGAACTACGGCGAGAACCTAAAGAAGGTAGGCGCCCAGATCCCCGGCGTGAGCCGTGGCGCACCTACGCAGCGTTACCTGACCCGCGTGCTCCGCCGCATCACGCTGCCCGGCGCAATCTTTCTCGGTCTTGTTGCTGTTCTCCCCTGGCTTCTGGGCTTGATCTTCCCCTTCGGGCAATCTTCTGGCCTGATGCTGGTTTCCTCGGCTGGCTTGCTCATCGTAGTTGGTGTTGTACGTGATACCTTCTTCAATATCGATGCGGAGCTCAAGCTGCACGGCTACGACGACACGCTGCTCGTGCGCTAAGTGAGAGGATTTTAGCATGGCAACCTACATTGTCTTACTCGGACCCCCTGGCGCTGGAAAAGGCACCCAGGCGCAAGCAATATCAGAAAAACTCGGCTTGCGACACATCTCCTCGGGTGATATCTTTCGCGAGAATCTAAAAAAGGAGACTGAGTTAGGCAAGCTGGCTGCCAGCTTTATGAATAAAGGTGAGTTAGTTCCGGATGATGTCACGATCGCGATGATCCGCGAGCGGCTGTCTCGTCCTGATTGTGAAAATGGCGCACTGCTAGACGGCTTTCCGCGCACCCCTGCTCAAGCCGAAGCGCTCGCCGCAATGCTCTCTGCCTTCCAGGGAGAAGTGAGCGCAGTACCCTATATCAGTGTGCCAGAGGATGTGCTGATCGAACGGCTGACCGGGCGCTGGACCTGCCGAGCCGAGGGACATATCTTCCATGAGAAGTACAACCCTCCCCGCCAGGCAGGCATCTGCGACCATGATGGATCAGAACTCTACCAACGGGAAGATGATAAAGCGGAAACAGTGAAACGACGGATCCGTGTGTACCTTGAACAAACCCAGCCGTTGATCGATTACTACCGCAAAGCCGGTCTGTTGATCGAGATTGACGGCACCAAACCCATCGAGCAGGTTACCGTCGACATGCTCAGTGCCTTAGGCGCCTAGAGCTAGCGAGACGGCTACGGCTACAGATAGAGAACAGATATGAGTTGGGATCGCAACATCGTCATTAAAAGCCCACAGGAGATCGCCATCATGCGCGAAGCGGGCCGGATCAACGCCCTGGCACTGGCTGCTGCTCATGCAGCCATCCGCCCCGGCGCCACCACAGCCGATCTGGATGCAGCAGCAGAAGAGGTGATCCTCAAGCATGGCGCTATTCCTACCTTCAAGGGTGTTCCAGGGGCTTACCCCTACCCCGCCACCACCACTATCAGCGTCAACGACGAATTGGTGCATGGCATCCCGGGCAAGCGTGTGCTGCGCCAGGGAGATCTCGTCTCTGTCGATTGCGGCGCAACCTTTGAAGGGTTTGTAGCCGACGCAGCCTTCAGTGCTGGTGTGGGAGAGATCTCACCAGAAGCGCGGCGCCTGCTTGAAATCACTGAACGCGCCCTCTGGCTCGGTATCGATCAGTTGCGCGCCGGCAAGCGGGTTGGCGATGTGGGAGATGCCATCGAACGCTTCGTTGAAGGCGAAAATGGCTATCACCTTACCCGCCAATACACCGGTCACGGCGTTGGGCGCTCGATGTGGGAAGGCCCCCAGGTGCCGAACTATGGCCGTCCAGGGCACGGTACTCTCCTGCGCCCCGGCATGACCATCGCCCTGGAACCAATGGTGCTCATCGGCACCTCAGAGACGCGCGTATTGCGCGATCAATGGACAGTGGCATCTGCCGATGGCTCACTAACGGCACATTATGAACACACCACCGCTATCACTGAAGGTGATCCGGTGGTCCTGACCCTGCCCTAATCCCTGGACGATACAGGCAAGGACAGGTATAATCAAAGCTTTGGCTGTGCGGAAACGGATAGCCTGGGAGATGCGAAGGAGTTAGAAATCATGAAAGTATCATCGTCCATCCGGCGGCGCTGTTCCAAGTGCAAGGTCGTCAAGCGCAAGGGCCGCCTTTATATCATCTGCGAAAATCCAAGACATAAGCAGCGACAGGGATAGTCACTATGGCTCGTATAGAAGGCATTGATTTACCCCGCAATAAGCGGATCGAAGTTGGATTGACCTACATCTTTGGAATTGGGCGCAACCGGGCGAACCAGATCCTGGCGAAAACCGGCGTCAATCCCGATATCCGGGTCAAAGACCTGACAGACGCAGATGTCGCCCTCTTGCGCGACTACATTGGCCAGACCTACAAGGTCGAAGGTGATCTGCGGCGTGAGGTCCAGCTCAACATCAAGCGGTTGATCGAGATTGGCTGCTACCGCGGCCTGCGCCATCGCCGCAACCTGCCGGTGCGCGGCCAGCGCACCCGCACCAATGCGCGCACGCGCAAAGGCCCCAAGAAAACGGTTGCAGGACGTGGCCGTCGCCGGGGCGCCACCAAGAAATAAACCAAGACGCAAAGTGAGGTGTTATGGCTCAAACGTCAAGTTCAGGACGCCGCAAAAGCGTGCGAAAAGTCAAGCGCACTCTGTCCTCCGGACAGGTGCACATCCTGGCTACTTTTAATAATACCATCGTGACGATCACCGACTCTCAGGGCAACACGGTCACTGCGGTCAGTGCAGGCATGGCTGGCTTCAAGGGTTCACGCAAGAGCACCCCCTTCGCCGCCCGTCTCGCCGCCGAGCAGGCCATGAAAAATGCCCAAGGCTTGGGCATTCAGGAAGTGGCTGTCTATGTCAAAGGGCCTGGCCCGGGTCGCGAAAATGCCATCCGTGCCGTCCAGGCTGCTGGAGTTCGGGTGACATCGATCACCGACAAGACCCCCGTTCCCCACAATGGATGTCGGCCTCCTAAGAAACGCCGCGTCTAAAAGTTCATAGAAAAAAGGATTGTATTTTATGGCGAAGTATCGTGGGCCAGTATGTAAATTATGCCGGCGTGAAGGCGAAAAGTTGTTCCTCAAAGGAGCACGCTGCTACTCATCCAAGTGTTCATTCGATCGGCGTGGTTATCCACCCGGCTTGCATGGCAAGGGTGCGCAGTTCCGCCGCCGCCGAGAATCAGATTATAACCGCCAGTTGCGCGCCAAGCAAAAGGCTCGCCGCGTGTATGGCGTGCTGGAGCGCCAGTTCCACCGCTATTACGCTGTATCCCTGAAACGACGCGGCCTGACCGGCCTCAACCTGCTTCAGATTATGGAATCCCGCCTGGATAACGTGATCTACCGCCTGGGCTATGCCCAGAGCCGGGCCGAAGCCCGTTTGCTGGTAACACACGGTCATTTCGCCGTCAATGGGCGCGGCACGGATATCCCCTCCATGCTCGTTAGTGTTGGCGATACCGTCTCTGTGCGTCCCGGCTCGCGCAAACGCACTTACTTCAAGGATTTGCCCGACCTGGCTGAAACTCGCAATGTGCCGAACTGGTTGAGCCGTGACCTGAAAGAGCTTGCAGGCTCGGTCATCCGCCTCCCAGAACGCCAGGAGATCGACGCTAACCTGACGGAACAACTGATCGTAGAGTATTACTCGCGCTAACAAATGCCTGCTGCAGGCGCCGTGAGAGCACCCAGACGTTTTGTCTGCCAATCTCACCGCCCTGCGGCATGCAGTGCGCGAGGAAAGAGGTGAACAGTGTTAGGTCTGAGCAATATGGTTACGCCAAAAATCGAGCGCGAAGCGGAAGCTCGGAACTACGGCAAGTTTGTAATCAGCCCCTTGGAGCATGGCTTCGGAATCACGCTGGGGAATGCCCTGCGGCGTGTTCTGCTCTCTTCGTTGGATGGCGCAGCGGTGACATCAATCCGCATTGCAGATGTCCAACACGAATTCAGCGATATCCCCGGCGTTCGTGAGGATGTAATCCGGGTGATGCTCCAGGTCAAGCAGTTGCGCCTGCTGCTGCACGATGTAGAAACCGCCCGTCTCCATCTGGAAGTGAGCGGCGGAGGCACCGTCACCGCAGCAGATATCATCCCCCCCCCTGAAGTAGAGGTCATTAACCCAAACCTCTACTTGTTCTCGGTGGATGATCCAAAGGTCAAATTGGCAATTGAGCTCACCGTTGAACGCGGGCGAGGCTACTCCCCTGCTGATGATCGCATCGGCCGCCTGCCGATTGGCGAGCTTCCCGTAGATGCAATTTTCACCCCAATTCGACGTGTGAATTGGGAAGTCAGCTCTGCCCGTGTTGGGCAAAGCACCAATTACGATAAACTCATCCTGGAGATCTGGACCGACGGTACCACCAGCCCCGAGGTTGCCCTCAGCAATTCAGCCAAGATCCTCATTGAACACATGCGCCACCTGGCTGGCATTAGTGAAGAGACCCTGGCAGCCATGACTGAAGAAGTGAGCGAAGAAGACCAACTGACCAGCGAAATGATTGAAACCCCGATCGAAAACCTGGATCTAACTGTACGGGTCTTCAACTCGCTCAAGCGCACCGGCATCACCACCGTCGGCGAAGTGCTCGAATTACTCGAAAAAGGCGACGAAGCGGTCATGTCCATCAGGAACTTCGGAGAGAAGAGCCTTGACGAGTTGCGCCTGAAAATGCGCGAGCGAGGCTATATCCGGGATGTCACTGAAAACGAAGCGGAGTAATTAGATATGCGACACAGAGTAGCAGGTTATCGACTCAGCCGCGGCAAAGATGAGCGCACAGCCCTGCGCCGCATCCTGATCAAGCAATTGTTCGAGCATGAGCGCATCAAAACCACGCGTACCAAAGCTGAGGCCATTCGCGGCCAGGCCGAGCGCTTGATCACCCTGGCCAAGCATGGCAACAAAGAAGGCAGCGAAAAGATGGTCCATGCCCGCCGCCTGGTGGCAGCACGCCTTGGCAGTACCAAGATCGTGAACAAATTGTTCGACGATATTGCCCCACGCTATGCCGATCGCCCGGGTGGATATACCCGTATGTACAAACTCGGCCAGCGCTTAGGCGATGCCGCCGAGATGGTACTTTTGGAATTGGTTGAAGAATAATCTTCGGTAGAAAGTTGGCTGGAACAGGCTTTACTTCGGCAATCCCCCTCCCACCGCCAACAATCCACCGCTGACATGGTACATTACCAGGTTATCCTAGCCTACGACGGCACACAGTTCCAGGGCTTTCAAAGACAGGCAAACGCCCGTACTGTGCAGGGAGCAATTGAAGATGCACTGCGCCAGTTGAATTGGCGTGGGTCATCCATCCTGGCGGCAGGGCGCACCGATACGGGCGTGCATGCAACCGGGCAGGTGATCGCCTTCGACCTCGAATGGGCGCACTCACCCCAAAACCTGCAAGATGCGCTCAATGCCTGCTTGCCTTTCGATGTGGCCGCGCTGGAAGTCTCGGCCTCACACCCGGGCTTTCACCCCCGCCGTGACGCAAGCGTGCGCTGCTATCGCTACAGTCTCTACTGTCAGCCGGTGCGCAACCCGCTGTTAGCGCGTTATGCCTGGCAAGTGTGGCCCACGGTCGAACTGTCACTTCTGCATCAAGCCGCCTGTATTCTGCCCGGAAAGCACAACTTCGCTGCCTTTGGCACCCCGCCCCTCGCCGGAGGCAGCACCTTTCGTACCGTGCTCAAGGCAGAATGGCGCCAGGAAATGGGACTGTTGGTATTTGAGATCGCTGCACATGCCTTCCTATACCACATGGTGCGGCGTTTGGTGTTTATGCAGGTGATGATCGGACAGGGAAAACTAACGCTTCAGGATCTGCAACAGGCCCTAGACCACCCCATGCAGAATCCCGCACTCCAAAGCCCCCTTGTCCACGGACTGGCGCCTGCCCATGGATTGGTATTGACCCAAGTTGAATACACCTCGTCAAAGCCAATGGATAATCAGGTTACAAAACAACTATAAACATAGAGCTGCTTGCAAATGCCAGCTCAAAAAGTATGGAGAGGATGAACGTGCAGAAAACATACATCCCTAAACCGAGCGAGATCACCCAGGAATGGTACGTGGTAGATGCCAACGACCAGAATCTCGGTCGCCTGGCAACGCAGATTGCTGCCACCCTGTTAGGCAAAAATAAGCCTAACTTCACTCCCGGTGTAGATACTGGTGACTATATCATCGTTGTCAACGCCGAGCATATTCGTGTAACCGGTAATAAGCTTGAAGACAAAATGTATTATCGCTACTCTGGCTACCCTGGCGGTATGAAAGAAATCACCCTGCGTGATCAGCTGGCCAAGCACCCCGATCGCGTGCTGCGCAGCGCGGTGTGGGGGATGCTGCCCCACAATAAATTCGGTCGGCAGATCATCAAAAAGCTCAAGATTTACGCTGGCCCCGATCACCCACACGCTGCCCAGAACCCCAAGCCCCTGGCCCAGTAGCATTTAGAGATAAGGAGTAGTTATGGCTGTTCAGTATTACGAAGGAATTGGCCGCCGCAAAGAAAGCACTGCGCGCGTGCGCGTTGCCAGCGGCACCGGGCAGTTCACCATCAATAATAAAGCCGCCGAAGAATACTTCACCCGCGTTGGTGATATGGAAGTTATTCTATCCACCTTACAGGCTGCTGGTGAAGACCGCAAGACCGTCGATATCACCGCAGTCGTTTCTGGCGGTGGTGTCACCGGGCAAACCTCAGCCGTCAAAATGGGATTGGCGCGTGCCATCACCTTGATGAAGCCGGATGCGCATTTCGCCCTGCGCAAGGGTGGCTTCCTGACCCGCGATGCGCGGGTTAAGGAACGCAAGAAACCCGGTCTCAAGCGTGCTCGCAAAGCCCCCACATACACCAAGCGCTAAACTTGATCGCCTTTATGCAATACGCTATACGCTCCTCCAGGTGCGTATAGCGTATTGTGTGGTTTAAGAATATGAAAAAATCTAACCCCCACATCACCCTGCTCGGTTTAGGTCCAGGCTCTCCCTCTCTGCTCACCCGCCAGGCCTGGCAGCTCCTCGAAACAACTTCAGAGATCTACCTGCGCACCCGCCTACACCCCGTGGTGGCAGATTTCCCGCCCGCCCTCCAGGTACATTCCTTCGACCATTTGTATCAAAGCCTGCCAGACTTTGATGCAGTTTACAACACCATTATTGAGCAGGTGCTGGCCCTTGGGCGCCGTGCCGAAGGCGTGGTTTATGCCGTACCGGGTCACCCCTTTGTTGCCGAGGCTACTTGCCCTGAGATTGCTCGTCTCGCCCGCCAGGAAGGGTTGACCGTCGAAATCGTCGAAGGCCTGTCATTTTTAGAGCCCACCTTTACTGCCCTCCAGATCGACCCCCTCCCCCATCTCGCCCTGATGGATGCTCTTTCACTGTCAGAGACACATGTTCCCCCCTTTCCCCCAGATGCACCTGCCCTGATCGCCCAAATCCACTCCAATGCCGTTGCATCGAATGTCAAGCTGACCTTGATGGAAGTATACCCTGACGAGCACCCTGTACACCTCGTGCATGCAGCCGGAACACCCGAGGAAGTTGTAGAAGATATATGCCTCTACGAAATTGACCGCAGCCTTCACACAGGCTTGCTTACCACTCTCTACCTCCCGCCGTTAAAAACCGGCACATCCTTCGAAACCTTTCAAGAGATCATTGCCCACTTGCGCGCGCCAGATGGCTGCCCCTGGGATCGGAAGCAAACCCACCAGACACTGCGCGCTCATCTACTCGAAGAAACTTATGAAGCGCTGGATGCACTGGATGCTGAGGACCCCCAGGCCATGGCCGAAGAATTCGGCGATCTGTTGCTACAAATTGTGCTCCATGCGCAGATTGCCAACGAAGCCGGCGAATTCAACATGCCCATTGTACTGCAGCATATCTATGATAAGATCGTCCGGCGCCATCCGCATGTATTTGCAGATACACAGGTTGGCGGGGTCGGTGATGTTCTGCATAATTGGGAGCGCATCAAAGCCGCCGAACGGCAATCCAATGGACAGACCGAAAAAGGTCTCTTGGATGGTGTTTCCCACTCCCTGCCTGCCCTTTCTCAGGCAGCCGAATATCAGAGCCGCGCAGCCCGCACAGGCTTCGATTGGCCAACCCTACAGAACGCGATCGATAAAGTACAGGAGGAATTCACAGAGGTTCTGCACGCTGCCCACCCAGAAGCGCGCAGCGCTGAAATTGGAGATCTGCTTCTGGCAGTCGCGAACCTCGCCCGGCGGTATGAAATTGATCCCGAAAGCGCCTTGCGTCAGGCGAATGCCCGCTTCCGCCAGCGCTTTAGCACAATAGAAAAAACCGCCCGCCAGCAAGGCAAGGCGGTTTCCGACCTGACCATCGATGAAATGCTGGCGATCTGGCAGACTGCCAAGCACCAGCCCTGAATGAGGCTACCCTTTGCCGCCCAGCAGGTTGCCAATCACCTTACCACCCATCCCAGCAATTCCTTCGCTCTCCTCCACAGGGTGGCGGGTTGCTGCCTGGATGCGATCCGCCAGGCGAGAGAACGGCAGGCTTTGAAGAAATACCTTACCCGGCCCGTTCAGTTTCACTAGAAATAATCCTTCCCCACCAAACAGGGCATTCTTGAACCCACCGACGAACTGGATATCATAAGACACCGTCGGCGCAAAAGCTACCAGGCAACCTGTATCCACCCGAATTGTCTCACCTGCTGCCAGATTTTTCTCAATGATGGTTCCACCCGCATGTACAAAAGCCAGTCCATCCCCAACCAGGCGCTGGAGAATGAACCCCTCACCACCGAAC
The DNA here is from genome assembly GCA_016932955.1 of Anaerolineales bacterium. The sequence continues at coordinate 19,230 of JAFGBV010000302.1, forward strand.
AGCCCCGCGCCAAGCTTCTTCGTAAAGGCAATCTCCACCTCAATACCCTGCGCCGCACACAAGAAAGAGTCCTTCTGGCAGATGAACGTGCCTCCCAATTCAGCCAGGTTCAACGGGATGATCTTACCTGGGTATGGTGCAGCAAAAGCCACATGCGACTTCGCATCACCACTGTTCAGGAATGTTGTGATGAAAAAACTTTCCCCGGTCACAATCCGCTTAAACCCGGCAAACAAGCCGCCTCCGGTACCGGTTTGCATCTCGATTCCTTTTTCCATGTAAGTCATCGTTCCAGCCTCGGCGCGAATTCCTTCCTTAGGATCAAGTTCAATCTCAACCAACTGGAGATCATCACCATAAATTTTATAATCTATTACATCAGCCATAATCGTTTCCTCCATTTAGAACAAGGGGTTGGTTATTGATGATTCTACCAGAAACCAAAGCACGAGAATCAAGTAAAATAGGGGCTGCTATGCTAAATCAACTCCATCTCTACATCAAGCGACAGGCTTCCAGCATCGGACGCTACATCCTGGAACAAACCACCTTGGGATTATTTGGCTGGATCCCCACTGTCATTGGCATTGGACTGCGGGGTGTTATCTATCGACTGATCTTACATATGGACGGCATGGCTGCAATCGAAAGTAATGTGCGCCTGCGCTTTACCAACCAAATCCACCTCGGGCATGGCGCTTACCTGGATCAGGGTGTCTACTTGCATGCCTGCCCCCAGGGAATTGAGATCGGGCCCAATACACTGGTCATGCACGGTGCGATATTGCATGTGTACAATTTTCGTGATATGCCCCACTCAGGCATCAAAATTGGCCGCGATAGCCTTGTGGGTGAATATAGCGTGATCCGCGGTCAGGGTGGCGTGCAGATTGGGGATCGTGTTTATACTTCTCCCTTTACACAGATCATCGCTGTCAATCACGTTTTTGATGACCCCGACCGCCCTTTCGTCGATCAGGGTATCACCGCCGAGGGAATTGTGATCGAAGATGATGTCTGGTTAGGCGCGGGTGTTGTCATCACTGATGGTGTGCGGGTTGGCAAAGGCGCTGTTGTCGCCGCCGGAGCCGTAGTGACCAAAGATGTACCGCCCCATACCGTTGTTGCCGGCGTGCCTGCCCGCATACTCAAAGAAATCCGCGAAGAAGATAAACCCGCCAGTGGAAGGAAGATCTATTAATGACAATGCTATCTGTGGTTATACCAGCATTTAATGAAGAACGCGGCATCGAAGCCATTGCACGCCGGGTATTAAGCATTGCAGGCGACCTGGTCGATGCTGGCGTGGAGCAGATGGAATTATTAATCGTCGATGATGGCTCCAAAGATCGCACTGCTGAGGTCGCTTCGAGCATCCAGAACGTCCGCATCATACGCCACTCGCAGAATAAAGGATATGGGGCGGCGCTCAAGACCGGCTTCTCCCAGGCCAGGGGTGAGTTAATTGGCTTCTTAGATGCAGATGGCACTTACCCCCCAGAACATTTTCCCCAATTATGCCGTCTGGCGCTGCAAGGCGCCGATCTGGTGATCGGCTCACGCATGGCAGGTGAAAAAAGCCAGATGCCCCTCACCCGCCGGGTTGGCAATCTGTTCTTTGCCACCCTGCTCACCTTAGTCACTCACCAGCGCGTCACTGATTCCGCCAGCGGAATGCGTGTTTTCAGGCGCGAGATCCTTGAACGCCTCTACCCCCTGCCCGATGGGCTGAACCTCACGCCCGTGATGAGCACGCGTGCCATCCACGAAAGAGTTAAGATTGCCGAAGTGCCGATCCCGTACAGTGAACGTGTGGGGCGATCCAAACTCAGCGTGGTGCGTGATGGCAGTATTTTCCTGCAATCGATCCTATGGACTGCCCTCACCTACAATCCTGTGCGCATCCTGGGTTTGCTTGGTTTGGGTGGATTGGGTATTTCAGCGTTGATCTTTCTGGGCATGATCATCGCCCGCCTTTCTGGCATCACCACCCTCAGCCCGTTAGGGGTAGCCGGTCTATATTTGGCCGTTGTCTCAGCAGTGACCGGCGTCAGCCTGGTGGCGCTGGGCATCACCTTCAACTACCTAGTCGCGCTATTTTATAATCGCCCCATTCGCCAGGGCATGATCGGCAGACCCATCTTACCCGGTCTTGATCACCACTTCGGCTGGATGGGCATCGTAGGTAGCCTGTTCGGCTTACTCACGGGAATTGTCAGCCTATTGCTTGGAATGAATGGCTGGGATATCGACCGCCTCTGGCTGTGGCTGCTGGGCAGCGCAATGATCTTCCTGATCGGCGTCCAATTGAGCGTCTTCTGGATCGTGCTGCGCGTTTTGGATGAGCTCCATCAACGAAACCTGCTGGCACAGCAAGATTCTCGTTCTGGCAGGCAACCAGATGGCGTAAAAACCAAAACTTGATCGAACTTGATTGCTTTTTATTGCAGAATCATTGGATATCGTTTATTGGTAATGATCCTTTAGGAGATAGTGCATGACAGACCAGTCTGATGAATCTAAATTAACGAACCTCGGCAGTCGCCGCCTGCCCAAGCTGCGCCCATCAAATTTCCCCAACGCCGATGAGATTGTGCACCAGGGATTGCTGGAAACCCCTCCTTCCGCCGATGCTGTTGATATCCTGCTCGTCAACCCCCCCACACCCGATGGGCAATTGTGGATACGCACGCAGCACCGCGTCGGTCGGCGCACCCGTGAGAACATGGTTTGGCCGCAGGTTTCCCTGGCACAGATGGCTGCCTTGCTGCATCCCATCTACAAAGTTGCCATTATTGACGCCAACGCTGAGCGCATGGGCTGGAGCCCCTTCACCAAACTGCTGGAAAAATACCAGCCAAAATACTACTTCACCCAACTCACCGGCCCCACCCTCGAGAATGATATGTACGGGTGCTTCCTGGCAAAGGCGCGTGGCGCAAAGACCATTGCCTTTGGCACCCACATCACCCCCATCCCGCGCGAGACCATGCGCCCCTACCCCAGCCTGGATTTTGGCTTGTTCGGTGAGCCAGACCTCACCATCCGCGACCTGCTCGATCATCTGGAGAGCAAGGTCGACCAGCGACCTCCAGAGATCATCCGCCTGTTTGAGAAATCCGATCCTGCATACAAGCCATCCTTCAACCCGGATGGCACGCCAGACCTGAGTGGTATCAAAGGATTGATCTGGCGGCGTGGCGATGAGATCGTGATGAATTTTCCCCGTCCTTTCATTGCCGATCTGGACGACCTCCCCATTCCCATGCACGAGTTGCTCCCCCTGCAGAAGTATCGCATGCCGTTGATGAAAGGCCCCTTTACGTTCATCGTCACCAGCCGCGGCTGCACTGCAGGCTGCACCTACTGCATCAAGCATGTTTCTTACCAGTATACCGTACGCCTGCGCTCACCCAAACTGATCATGGAAGAGCTCTGGAAGCTCAAGTCGCTGGGTATCAATTACATCAACATGTACTCGGACCTGTTCACCGTCAGCCGCGATCAGGTGATGGAGCTTTGCCAGCGCATGATCGATGAAAAGATCAACATTCACTGGATGTCCAACAGCCGCGTGGACTATGTGGATGAAGAGATGCTCAAGATGATGGGCAGAGCAGGCTCCTTCATGATCGCCTGGGGCATCGAAAGTGGCAACGAGCAGATCTTGCGCCATGTCCGCAAAGGCGCCTCCCCCGATAAAGTGAAACGCGCCCTCACCTGGTCCAAACAGGCTGGGATTATGAACTGGGGTTATTTCATTGTCGGTTTGCCCGGCGAAACAGAAGAAACGATCCAAGACACAATCAAGTTCGCCAAATCCTTGCCCCTGGATATTGCCTTGTTCCATGTGGCAGCACCATACCCAGGAACGCCGTTCTTCTTCGAGGTGGTAGAAAACAACTGGTTCCGTCCCGGAACGCGTTGGGAACACGTTGACATGGACAAAGGCACCGTGTTGGATTATCCCCACCTGCCGGCAGAGCGCATCCTGTATTGGCAGCGACGCGCCTTTCGCGAATGGGCCTTGCGCCCTGGGCCCATGTTCACCTATCTCAAAATGTTACTCTCCGATGTTTCTACACTTAAAACTGCCATCGATGTAGGTTTACAGACTTTTAATTGGCAATCCAAAGAATGAAGCCATGCCTGTAAAAACGATTATTGTCATCCCAACCTATAACGAAGCAGACAACCTTCGCCTGATCACCCAGGCCTTGTTTGATCTCAAGATCCCAGGGCTGGGTATCTTGATCGTTGACGATGCATCGCCAGACGGCACCGGAGAGATAGCTGATCAACTGGCCCAAGAATACCCGGGGCATTTTGATATCCTTCACCGCACGGGCAAGCTAGGTCTGGGTACTGCCTACGTCCAGGGATTTCAACGCGCCATGCAGCATGGGGCGGATGTGATTGTCCAAATGGATGCGGATTTCTCCCACTCACCTGACTACATCCCTCAGTTTCTCACTTTGATCAAGGATTATGATGTCGTGGTGGGTTCGCGCTACGTCAAAGGGGGCCGCCTGGACGAGCGCTGGTCATGGTGGCGATGGTTCCTTTCATGGTGGGCAAATTCGGTTTGGGTGCGCATCATCCTCGGTACCCGTACCCGCGATGCTACAGCAGGTTTCAAGGCCTGGCGCGCCTCAGCTTTGCAGGCCATCCAATTGGAACGCATCCGCTCCAATGGCTATGTTTTCCAGGTTGAGATGTGCTATTTAGCGGAGAAGCTGGGCTTACGTATCTTGGAAATCCCCATCTACTTCGAAGATCGGCGCATCGGAAGCAGCAAAATGACCGTACCGGTCAAAATCGAGGCTGCCCTGCGCGTTTTCCAGATTCGCTTGCGTCACCACCAGATAAAGCCCATCTCCAGGTAAGCTAGCAGAATTCCTTCGCTTTTCCCCCCATTAGCGCTAGAACAGCGCCCGCAGCACCTCCACCAGCATCTGCGCCAGCAAGATCTTAAAGATCAACGCTACAGGGTACACACTGGCATACGAGAGCGCCGGCAGGTCTGTCTCTGTTTTTGCATTTGCTGCTCCCAAGCCAGGTGGGTTGGTCATGCTGGCGCACAAAGCCCCCATCGTCGCCAGGAGGTTCATGTGATACACCCGCTCCATCACCAGGATACCCGCCAGCACAGACACAATCGTCACCATCGCCCCGGCTGCTAACAACTGCCATCCTTGCCTTTGCAGCACTTCCCAAAAATGCGCCCCCGCATTGGTTCCAGCCCCTGCCAGGAATAACATCAACCCCAATTCACGTGACAGATTCTTGGCAGCGCCAGGCACATACATGCGAAACGGCCCTATCTTGCCAAAATGCCCCACCAGCAGGCTGGTAACAAACGCCCCTCCCGCCATGCCGAGCTTCACCGTCATCCCGTTTGGCAGATTGACAGGGATACTTCCAACAGCAATGCCCAGCAGCAGCCCGATCAAGAATGGCACCATGTTGGTTTCTTCATGCTTGCGGGGCGCTCCATGCACCAGCCTGACAAACGTCTCCACCGCATCTCGGTCACCGACAACCCGAATATGATCCCCCATCTCCAGTGCGACATTACCAGCAGGGGCAATCTCTAATCCCTGGCGGCGGATGCGCGTGATGACCACTGTATAGCGTTCCCAGAGGCGCATCTCTGCCAGCGTCTTGCCGGTCATGGACTCTTCTACCACCTCAACGTCCATGCTGAGCACATTGGCATTCACATCCATGCGTTCTTGCACTTCCTCCCCAAGCACAACCCGCATCTTGTCCAGCTCTTCTTCTGACCCCACAACCATCACCACATCCCCCTGCTGTAAGGTCGCATCGGGTCTGGCAGCAAACACCGCATCGCCGCGTTTGATACGCGAGATATTTGCTCGCGCCATGCGGTGGGGATTGATCTCACTCACCGTCCTGCCATCACAATTGAGATTGGTCACGCGAAACTGCCTTACGGTCAATTCAGGCGCATCAACCTGCCGCTCCCGCTGCCAGGACTGCTCTTCTGCGCGCAGGTCTCGCCGCAGGATCCGCGCCAGGATTTGGATCAATATGACCATCCCGATCATGCTGAAAGGATAAGCCACCCCATAACCGACCGAAACCGCTGCCCCGCTTCCAGCTAGTGCACGCTCAGCAACATCAATAGCGGCTGCGAGCGCCGGAGTGCAGGTCAGGGCACCCGTGTACAAACCCGCTGCCAGGTCTGATGGCAGATGGAAGAGGTATGTCACTGCCAGTGTCGCAAACGCGCCCGCGCCAACCGTCACTGCGGCAATGATCACAAAACGAATTCCATGCCGCCGAAACGTTCGGAAAAACCGCGGCCCAGCAGTGATCCCCACCGCATACACAAACAGCAGTAGCCCCAGATCCATCACCTCTTTGGGTACCTGAGCCCCAAAATGGCCAAAGGCAAGCGCTACGAACAAGACCCCCGCTGTGCCCAATGACAACCCACGGATAGAGATTTGCCCAATCCACGACCCTAACGCCAGGATGGCAAATAAAATCAGCATTTCCTCAGCAAGCAGATTCATGAATGCAATCGGTTCTCCTAATCATTTCACACTTTTCATGTACCCTCTCAATAAGTTGGGGTTTGGGGTGCTGTGAGCGTGCGAAGCACGCTCACAGCACCCCAACTTCCCCCTTTTTTTGAGAAGATACCTTTTCATCAAAAAAACTGCCAGCTACATCTTCCTGCCGGCAGTTTCTCCAGTATAGACCTTTAGGAGTGCGATCCTCCCCAACAACCATCACCATTTGCAAGAGTGCTGCGTTTACACCCCAACCAGAACCACGCGTGCCGGCGCCCCATCAGAGCCTGCCAGCTTGAGAGGGAGGCAGGTTAGCGTGTAACGCCCTTGCGAGACCTTGGATAAATCCAAGCCCTCCACAATGACAATACCAGCTTCCAACAAGATTCGATGCGTGGGGGTGCTGACATGGTAAGGAGCGATCGAAAGGTAATCGATCCCGACCAGCCTTACATTGCGATCGACCAACCAGCCCGCGCCATCTGCGCTCAAAGCCACAAAATCGGTTTTAAAAGTCTTTTCGCCCCTGGCCCAGTAATCGGAGTTGCGTGTTTTGAATATCAGCCGTCGTGTGCGCGGAGGAATCTCAGCTCGTTCCAACACCGCCGCAGTGATCAGTTCCACATCTGGCAAGTGGAGAACATACACTCGCCCCATTAGTAACTCGATGTTTAGGCCATCGACCGTTTTTCCATTGTCTAAAAAATGATCCGGCGCATCAACATGTGTACCCGTATGGACACTCATGGTAATTTGGGATGTGTTTGCAGTAGCCCCTTCTGCTATACTATCGGTGCGGATTAACTGCGGCGGTGTATCACCCGGCCATACCGGTATATCAGGCGATATCGTCAATGTAACATCATACGTCCGCATCCACATCCTCCATACACTATGAGAAAAGTATAGAATAGAGTAAGAAAAAACGCAACTGAAAACCATGCCAACTTATTTGCAAGCAGTTTCTTGCAAACCTCTTGACTCTCCCCTTAGAGGAGGCTGTATACTAACCATACTCAGCGCGCGGAGATAACAAATGCTCAAGATTGGAGACTTCTCAAAACTCAGCCGGGTATCTGTGAAAACCTTGCGTTACTATGATGAGATCGGGTTACTGAAACCTCGCGAGACCGATCACTTCACTGGTTATCGCTACTACACCTTTGACCAACTGCCTACCTTGCACCACATTCTGGCGCTCAAAGATCTGGGGCTCTCGCTCGAGCAGATTGGCCATCTGCTGCGCGAGGCACTCACATCCGACCAGCTACGGGGCATCCTGCGTCTCAGGCAATCTGAGATCGAGCAGCACATCGAAGAAGAGCAAGAACGCCTTGCAAGACTCACAGCCCGGTTGAAACAAATCGAACAGGAGGATTCTATGTCTACGTATGCAATCGTGCTCAAGAAACTGGAACCCATTAATATCGCATCTGTGCGAGATGTCATTCCAGCATACCCTGAACAGGGGCACCTGTGGAATGAACTTAGCAAAGCTATGCAAGCCCAAAAAGTATCCCCCAATGGCCCCTGCTTCACCATTTACCACGCAGACGAGCCAGAGATCGACGCCGAAGTTTGCGAGCCAGTAGATAACCTTGCCAAGCCAAGCGGTCGCATGAAATCCTACACACTGCCAGGTGTTGAGCTAGCAGCCTGCACAGTGCACCACGGCCCCTTCGTCACCCTCCCCCAGGCGTATGAAACTCTCATCCGCTGGATCGATGACAATGGCTATCAGATCGATGGCCCCGGGCGCGAGATCTACCTCCGCACAGCCAATCCGCAAGGTTCTCAAACCGACCCGGAGACCGTGACGGAGATCCAGTTCCCAGTGCGCAAAAAGTAAGCAAAAGCCCACGCACCAACAACATGGGGCGGTCTAAATCACCGCCCCATGTTGCTTAGTGCAAAAGAGTTTCCATTAGGGTTAGGCTGGCATCGTCACTTTCGGTAGGTCGACTAACGAAGCCCGAATCGCTTCCATGGGATATTCATAATCCACCAGTTTCCCGCTCAAATAAGCCTGGTAAGCAAACAAATCGAGATTGCCGTGCCCAGAAAGGTTGAAGAGAATCACACGCTTTTCACCTTTCGCTTTCGCATCCAACGCCTCATCAATGACAGTTCGGATCGCATGCGCTGACTCGGGTGCAGGTATAATCCCCTCGCTACGCGCAAATTGCATCGCAGCCTCAAATGTCGCTAGTTGTGGCACAGCCACAGCCTCAATATATCCGGCATCATAAAGAGCGCAGAGCGAAGGCGCCATACCATGATAGCGCAGCCCACCGGCGTGGATCGGCGGTGGAACAAAATTGTGCCCTAGGGTGTACATCTTGACAATCGGCGCCATGCATGCAGAATCACCGTAATCAAAGGTGTAAACCCCCTTTGTTAATGAAGGTGTCGCCTTCGGCTCCACGGCAAGAAGGCGTGTACGCTGCCCATCTAGCAGATTCTGGCGCAAGAATGGATAGGCAAGGCCTGCAAAGTTTGAGCCTCCCCCCACGCAGCCGATCACCACATCCGGATACTCTCCCGCCAGGTCCACTTGCTTCAGCGCTTCTTCACCAATCACTGTCTGGTGCATCAACACATGATTCAGCACCGAACCCAGGCTGTACTTCTTCTGCCCATTCGAAATTGCTGCCACCTCCACCGCCTCCGAGATGGCAATACCCAACGAGCCCGGGCTATCCGGGGCCATTGCCAGCACCGAGCGACCAAATTGCGTGCGGTCGGTTGGGCTGGCATATACTTGAGCGCCATACAACTCCATCATGATCCGCCGGTAGGGTTTCTGATCGTAAGAAATCTTGACCATATACACTTCAAGGTCTATGTCAAAGAAATTGCACGCCATAGCCAGTGCCGAGCCCCACTGCCCCGCCCCTGTCTCAGTGGTAAGCGCTTTGGTGCCCGCTATCTTATTGTAATAAGCCTGCGCAGTAGCCGTATTGGGCTTATGGCTGCCAGCTATTGAAGTGCCTTCATGCTTAAAGTAGATGTGTGCTGGTGTGTCGAGCAGCTTTTCTAACCGCCGTGCCCGGATCAATGGCGTCGGTCTCCACAGTTTATAGATCTCACGCACCTCATCGGGTATCTGAATATAGCGCTCCGTGCTGACTTCCTGCATGATCAATTCCATCGGAAACAGCAACGATAAAAAGTCGGGCGTCACTGGTTCCAACGTTTGCGGGTTGAACACCGGCGTGGGTGGAATAGGCGAATCCGCATTGATGTTGTACCAAAACTTTGGCAGATCGCTTTCGTTCAAGGTAAAACGAGTTTGGTCAGACATAATAGCCTCCTTCTCCATTTCTTTTGTTTTTTGAATGCCCGTCTCCGCGAGCAGTTTGCCACAAAACAAAACGCGCCCGTCCCTGGGGACGAACGCGCTGATCCGTGGTGCCACCCCGGTTAAGCTGACATCCAAATTAAGGGAAAAACCCGCCGGTGATGCGACGGGTTGAAGAAAGCCAGCCTCACTCTGCTCAAGTACAGCCAAGCTTACTGCTTGGCGATACCTTTTACCCTGATAACGGTGGCATCTCCGGCTCAGGCTACGTCCTGGATGGATCACCCACCAGTTTAGCCTTGCAACTCCGAGGTCCATTCATCGCTGTCGTGCAGACAAGGTTCTCATCATCCCTTGCTCTCTGTGCCGCCGTTGCAGCGCTTACTCGTCCTCTTCACAGTCTTTATGTATTAAGTTGGCTGAATTATACGTAATCCTCTGGATTTGTCAAGACGTCGCGCTCTATCAAATAAAATGTTACCGAAGGATAATCGTTCTGTCAAAAGAAAATGTTACCGAGGGAACGATGTCACCAGAAGAGC
>JAFGBV010000005.1 GCA_016932955.1 Anaerolineales bacterium
ACCAGGGGCAGCGAGCACTATTTTGCTTATGCGGCGCAAAACCTGCCGGATAGCGGCCTGGATTGGCAGGAGTTGGTCGGGCAAGGCATCCTGTTGGCGGCGGAATGGCAAGGACAAGACAGCGGACAAATTAAAGATGCTTTGCGCGCCGGGGGCATTCCATCGAACCAGGTGTCCATGCCAGAAATCGAACAGATCAAAAAGAGCCTGCCAGCCTATTGCAAAAAGCACAAGCTGGATTATGGCATTGCTTACGAAATCTAATGTCTCTTGGGGCGCACACGCTTAGAAAGGTTCAGGAACATCTTATGAAAATCACAGTGATTGGCGGTGGATCAACTTACACACCTGAATTGGTCAGCGGCTTTTTGGAACGCGTGAATAGTCTGCCGCTCAGCGAGCTTTGGCTGATGGACATCGACCCGCAGCGTCTGGAGATCGTCGGCGGCTTCGCACAGCGCATCGTGGCGGCCCGCGGCAATCCCTTCCGCGTGGTGCTCTCGACAAACCAACGAGAGGCCATCAGTGGGGCGTCTTACGTAATTACGCAACTGCGCGTGGGACAAATGCCCGCCCGCATCGGGGATGAGTACCTGGGCTTGCGCCACGGGCTGATCGGGCAGGAGACCACCGGCATCGGCGGGATGGCGAAAGCGCTGCGCACCATCCCGGTGGTGCTGAGCATCGCCAAAGACATGCGCGAGACTGCTCCGGGAGCGCTGCTGGCAAACTTCACCAACCCTGCCGGATTGGTGACCGAGGCGCTCACCCGCTATGCTTCAGATGTCCAGGCAGTAGGTGTATGCAACGTGGGCATCACCACCAAGATGGGCTTCTTGAAGGAGTTGGGCAAGATCATGGGGCCATCCTACGAGGCCATCGATCCGGAACGCGCCGTGCTGAACACGCTGGGGTTGAACCACCTGACCTGGCACCGCGGCTTCACCGTAGACGGCGAGGAGCTTTGGCCGGTGCTCTTCCCGGCTTTTGTGGAAGAGATGCGCAAAGAGGCCGAACCGGAATGGGATGTGCCATTGCTCGAATCGCTGGGCATGATCCCCAACTATTACCTGCAATATTTCTATTACACCCAGCACAAGCTGGATTCCCAACAGAAATGGCCGCCGTCGCGCGGTGAGCAGGTGGTGGAGATCGAGAAGGACCTGCTGCGCGAGTACGCCGACCCCGCACTCACTGCGCCGCCGGCTGACCTGATGAAACGCGGCGGGGCATACTACTCTACCCTGGCAACCCAACTGATCAACTCGCATCACAACGACCTGGGGCAGATCCACACCGTCAACGTGCGCAACAACGGCGCAGTGTCTGAGTGGCCCGCCGACTGGGTGCTCGAGATGCCGGTCAAGGTGGACCGCCAGGGCGTGCACGCTCTGCCCGCCAAACCGTTGCCACCAACCTGCTTTGGACTGGTGTCACATGTCAAAATGTATGAAATCCTGACCGTCGAAGCCGCTGTGCACGGTGACCGCAAGGCGCTCTACGAGGCCATCCTGACCAACCCGCTTGGCCCGCAGGCCGACCAGGTCGGAGCAGTCATGCAGGACTTGCTTGAGACGAACAAGGCTTTTTTGCCGCAATTCTTTGGGTAGATCAAGTTGATAATGGGACAAGGATTGGGTCAATGAAATACTTTCTCGGGGTGGACGTAGGCGCGACCAAGACACATGCCCTGATCGCGGATGAGACGGGGCATGTGGTAGGCTTTGGACAGGCGGGCTCGGGCAACCATGAGGTGGTAGGTTTTGAGGGCTTCAAAGGAGAGGTCAGCAGTGCCACAAAGCAGGCATTGGAGCAGGCGGGGATGCAATTGGAACAGGTCGCCGCCGCTGGCTTGGGGATTGGAGGCTATGACTGGCCTTCGCAGCGCCAGCCACACCTGCAAGCACTGGGGGAGATCGGATTCCACATGCCGCTTGAAATCGCCAACGACAGCGTGATTGGCTTGCTGGCAGGCGCTTCGCAGGGTTGGGGCGTGGCAGTCGTGGCAGGCACCTCGAATAACTGCCGCGGGCGCGATAAGAACGGTCGCGAGGGGCGCATCACTGGCAACGGGTCCTGGTTTGGTGAATACGGGGGAGGCATTGAGCTGGTGGTGCATGCCATGACCATGGTCAGCTATGCCTGGATCCGGCGTGGCCCGCAGACCGCTTTGACCGGTGCTTTTCTGAAGCTGACCGGGGCTAAAGATGCCGCCGAGTTGATCGAGGGGATCGTCATGCAGCGCTACGACTACGGGGCGCATTGGGCGCTGACCGTCTTCGAAACAGCCCAGGCGGGCGACGAGGTGGCGCGGCAGGTGATCGAATGGGCAGGCAAAGAATTGGGCGAGTTAGCCTGCGCGGTCATCCGCCAATTGGAACTGCAATATGAAACAGTCGAGGTGGTCCAATCCGGCAGCCTTTACCAGGGAGGGGCACTGCTCACCGAGCCGATGCGCCAGACGGTGCAGCAAACCGCTCCGCGGGCGCGCATGGTGCGCCTGGAAGCTCCGCCGGTGGTGGGCGGCGTGCTGTTGGCGATGGAGCAAGCTTTTGGAAAAGACGCCTATACCCGTCGCAAGCTGCTCATCAAGAACAGCTTAAAGGTCAGTTAGCGGGTCGATCACCAGCGGGCGTGGTGCTCCTCGGCAAAGCCGATCAGGTTCTCCAGGTGGATTAACGTACCGTCATCGGCAGCAACCGTGCCGGTATAACGACCAAACATTTGATGCACCTGGCTGTAGATGATGCCCAGGTTGGTAACTGCAGTGCGGTCTTTGAAGGGAGTGAACTCCAGTGCCAGGCGTCCCTGCGAGTCGCTGAACTTCCAGGGTTTCATATAATTCCCAGATTCGTAGTCAAACTTAACCTGTTCCAGCTTGTGCACCTGCCCATCGAGCACCAGGCAGTTCTCGGTGGCTTGCGAAAGGTCACCAAATCCGCAGCCCAGATTCAAGCCGACTGTGCGTCCATCCGGGAGGAAACCGGAGGCGCTGGCCCAATTCCAGTAACTCTGATAGTCCCACACACCGCGTCCCCAGTCCAGCGAGCCAAGGCAAGTAGCGGGTGTTAACTCTTCACGCAGCACACCATACTGGATCCAACCCTGAGCAGGCATGCAGTTGATCTTGCGGTTGTAATAAAAGCGCTTCTTGCCGATGGGGATCACAATGGTCATCGACTCGTGCACGGGCAGGTAAGACAGTGAGATCTCTGCCTGGATGCCACGGCCCTCATGGAAAGAGGGCCAATTGACGGAAAGCTGGCGTCCTTGAGGGTTGGCAGAGAAGTGCAGACGAGCGCGTTGATCTTCAAAATGAGTCTCACCCTCCAGGCTGTTACGCGGTAAGAGGATGCCTTTGCCTAGTGGAATGACCAGCCCCTCTTCGTGCAGCTCACCAGTCTCGAAGTCAAGCGTATAGATGAAGATGTTGCCAGCATAGCCCAGGTCGGCAATGGTAGCAGAGAAAAAGCGCCGCGGGGTAAAGATGGCGTAGTAATCCCAGCGTTTGATACGAAAACGCTGTAGAGACTTTATCCCGTAAAAACGAGCGTTCTCCAAATTACAATCCAGCACCGGCTGGCGCGACCAGCCAACCTGACTGAGAGAACCGGAAGGATCAAGCAGTTGACCGGGACGGGTAAGCTCGCTTTGCATGGTGTGTCCTCCAGGATAGGGTAGAATCAAGTCATGGATAATGATTTGATTCTACCGCATGAGCAGACAGCCAGGAAGGCAGACTTGATCCTGGATGAGTTGTTCAAAGCATTCCGGCTGCCGCCACACGGAGTGGCACGGCGACTGCTGAAGCCGCTGGTCAGGAAACCAGCGCTGGATTTCACGCGCCTGTTCAGTGAAATCGAGCAAACCGAGCTGCGCCATGGACTCGCAGCCGCCTCGCGTCGCGGTCTGCAGGAATTCATCCGAATGGTTAAAGTGAGCGGTAATGAAGGCTTACCCGCACAAGGTCCGTTGCTGATCGTCTCGAATCACGTTGGCGCGTTCGATGTGCTGGTGATCCTTTCGCAAGTATTACGCAATGATATCAAGGTCATTGCCAGCGACATACCTTTCTTACACGCTTTTCCCGTCTTATATCAGCACCTCATCTTCACCAATTTTCAAGCGGGTTCGGGCATGCAGGCTGCCCGACAGGCACTACGCCACCTGAAAGAGGGTGGGGTGCTGCTGCTGTTTGCCAGCGCGGGCATCGACCCCGACCCGGCGCTCTACCCGCAAGCGGCACAGCAGGAATTGCACAACTGGAAACCTAGCCTGGATATATTTCTCCGGCAGATTCCCGAGACACAGGTGGTGGTGAGTATCGTGCGTGGGATTGTGGCTCGCCGCTGGGCTGAACATCCTTTTACACGTATCGGCAAGCGTCCTATCGACAAAAGACGGATC
>JAFGBV010000303.1 GCA_016932955.1 Anaerolineales bacterium
GGTGGCAGCGCTTCACCGGCTATCTTGGCAATTTGATCTTTCGCCCCGCTCATGATTTGGATTTCGATTACATGTGAAGAGAGTGCGTCATATGCCTGCCGGTTTAAATCGCGCTGTAAGGTCAATTGGTCGGTCGCGTAACGAGCCGATTCGTATCTCGCTGCCAGATAGGTGATCAGGTCAGATTTATCACTGACTGCCTCCAACAGCTCTGCTTTCTGCTGTTCGAGCGCGCTGATTAGCGTCGCCACATCTTCGCGCGCGCTGCCCACCGTTGTCTCCTGGGCCGGAATGGTTTCTGAATTGAGTTGCAGTTGGAGGTTGTTCACCCGCCCGCTGGCTTGCTGGCTGAGCATGATCAAGCTAAGTGCATCTTCTAGCGACAGCGAATCCCTGTACGCCTGGTCTTCCAGTCGTGCTTGTAGAGATTTTACGTCGCTGATCAGCAAATCGATTTGCTCGGTTTTCAACACCAGCTCTGCCAGGGCCTGCTTTTGTTGGTCCAGTCCAATTTTCCAGGCTTCCTGGTCGCTCTTGGCAAGGTGCTCCAGCAAAGCCTGTTCAGCAGTATCCCAATCCAGGCGAGCCTGCTCTGCCTGAGCTTGGGTCTGTTCAAGCTCTGTACCTCCACTCCCGAAAAGGGAATTGAAGCGCAGCGTTATTTCTCTTGCCCAGACGTTCGCAATTACAGCCGCACGCTCAGGCGCTGTGTCGACTACTTCCAGCCGCATCTGATTACCCCCCACAAGCGTAGATTCAAGCTTGCTCCGTAAGGCATTGCGATTGGTAGGCTCTGTGAATAGATTGGCAACCTGTGGGTCTTGCAAGACCGATTCAACCAGATCATCAGCCATTGTCAGGTCTGTCAACGATTTAGCATCGGGAAGTTGGGGCAAAGACTCAATCCCTGCATCCAGGTTTACCGTCGTAGAGGGCTTGACGATTACCACGTAAGCAGTACTGTTGTATTCCTTCTCAAGCAAGAAGGTGCTTACCAGATATCCCGCCAGGGCAAGCACCACGGTAACCGCTATGATCATCCATTTGTATTTGAACAAACCTTGAACAATTGCACGCAGATCAATTTCTTCGTCAATATAAGTTTCGGGACTCATTTCTGCCTCCTAATAATTTATTTGATACACTTCGTAGCCAGACGCGCAGCCGCAATGGTAGCCAGGCATATGCCAGCCGGCGGGCATGCCAGCGCAGCGCCAGCCAGGATAATTGCCCGCCGCCTTCGCGACGGTACACTCGCAGCATTTCCGGGTAACAGCGGTCATCCCGAACAATGCTTTTACCCGCGCTGTGCAGGCGAAAGTTTGCCCATAAACGCGGCTGGTACAGCAATGGGCCCAGCTTCGCCAGCCGCACCCACAAATCATAATCCATGGCGAAGTAAAAGGATGGATCCAGTGGTCCAACTTGTTTCCAGAGCCGTGCCCAGAAAAAGGTGGTCTGTTGTGGAATATGCACAGAACCGCGCAGCATATGGCGCAGGTCGGTCTGCCGGGCGGGAAAGCGTCCGATCACCGACCCTTGCTCATCAATCAGGTTAGCATCCCCATATACCATGGCTGCCTCAGGATGTGCGGTCAAGAATTCCACTGCCTCGCGCACCGCTCCGGGCAGGTAAGTGTCGTCCGAGTTGATCCATGCCAGCACCTCCCCTGTGGCGCGGGCAAAGCCTTTGTTGATCGCGTCGGTCTGTCCCTGGTCGCGCTCCGAAACCCACCATGCCAGCCGGTCTGCATAGCGCTGGATGATCTCCACGCTGCCGTCTGTTGATCCGCCGTCGATAATGATGTATTCGATCCTCGGATAATCCTGAGCAAGCACCGAGCGGATGGTCTCCTCCAGATATTTTACCTGGTTGTAGGAGGGGGTGATGATCGTGACCAGAGGTTGATCGCTCATCGGTCTCAATCTTTCCAATGTACGCCGTTCTCATCAACGGTCAATTGGCGGTCTCCGTGGCTTGCACTCCGGCGTGTATTGCGATAACTCAAGAACAGCTTGCGCAGCCCAAGCGCTCCGCCCAGTGCCTGCACACCTTTATACCACATCCGCATGGCAACGCCTGGAGAAAGGCGCAATGCTTGTGCATAGTGACGCACTGCTTTATTATCCTCACCGTTATCGATCAACCGTCTGGCAGCAAACACATGCAACCCGGCATAAATTTGCGCTCTCCGCCTCGCAAAAACTTCCCGGTAGAGCGGTTCTTTCTCCAATGCCGGGATCAGCCGGTACGCCTCATCGACGAACACCGTTGCCTGGGCGATCGTCTTGGCGTCCTGGTGAGTACGCTCGACCGCCCAAAACTCAGGGATATGCCGGATGGGGTTGCGGGCGGCAATCCGGATCCATAAGGAATGGTCCAGGATCATGTGAAAATCGGCGTTCAGGTAGCCCGCTTGCTCAAGGGCGGTATGGCGCATGACCACTGCGGGTTGCAGCAGCACCCGGAAAGCTAACAGGTCTTCCAGTCCATATTGTGGGTAAGTATGCCAGTCCAGCAAGCGCAGCTCGGCGTCAACCATCACCCCATCGCCGTACACCATGCCGAGCGTGGGGTCTTCCGTCATGGCGCGTACAGCCTGGCTGAGCACATCCGCTCGATAGTACAGGTCGTCGGAGTTTATCCAGGCCACAAACTCCCCTTTTGCATGAGAAAAACCTTTGTTGATCGCATCCGCCTGGCCCCGGTCCGGTTCAGACACCCACCACGCCAGCCGGTCTGCGTAGCGCTGGATGATTTCCACGCTCCCGTCTTTCGAGCCTCCGTCTACCACTATGTACTCCACATTGGGGTAATCCTGCCACAACACCGAGCGCATGGTCTGCTCGATGAAGCGGGCCTGGTTATATGACGGTGTGATGATCGAGACGAGCGGTTTTGCAGCCATTAGAAGAGTGTATTGTAATCAACTTTCGGGAAAACAGTCAACTTACCGCCTACCGTGGCATCCACGATGCTGCGCCCTGCCTGACTGTACGCCTCGCGCGCCATGTGATAGGCGCGTTCATTGCCTTCCAGGTCGGCAAATTGCCATTTAAAGCCTTTGGCAAAGTAATTGGGGATAAAGTGGTTCGGGTCATTTCCCTCAGAAACAGTGGTTTGGTTCGCTGGTCCTTGTTGAACGAAGTTGTGGTCCACACCGATCAGGATGGCCTGCTGGAAGCCCATGTAAAAGGCCAGTTGCATTGCCACATAAGTGACTGTGAAACCCTCGAACAACCGCCCGCTGGCATCCCCATTAAAATTTTCTTCGCCTGTGTAATCGGTGTCGAGGAAGATGACGTTTGGGTCATCCCGAAACCAGCGGCGCACACGCCAGGTCAAGAACTTGGGCAGGCTGAGCTGCTTCATTTCGTCAGCGCTTTGTTTCGCCACCAGGTCATTCACCGAGACCAGGTAGCTGGTGGTAAATCCTAATTCGGGAAAAGCCAGAAAGATGCGGTTCAAACCGAAGGTTTGTTCGTTCTTCAGCTTGCTCAGATCAGTCTGCCGCAAACTGGGACCGTTGCCGATGATGAAACAGCGCTCTCCCTTGTGGACGTCGCGGTATTCCTCTAGCTTCTGCAGGCTCTGCCGCCAGCGCGGGCTGAAACTGCGCGCCAGCACATGTTGACCTCGGTTATACCAGGCCCAATAAGTGTTTGACCCCAATCGCCAGATGGGGGCGGGGATGATCCGCTTTGCGGTTTGTTTATTCATTCTTACTCCGTGCTCAAGCGGGCCGTAGCTCCGCCATCCACGATCAGTGCCTGCCCGGTCATGAATGAGGATTGCTGGTCATCCGCCAGGAAGTAGATGGCATGCGCAATCTCCTCCGGCTTGCCCACCCGCCCATTGACCGTCTTGCGAGCCAGGTTGTCCAGCCGTTCCATGATATCACCGCCGCCCACATGCCCGCGCCCCAGCCCCGCGCGCAGCATCGGGGTATCCACCGCCCCTGGCAGGATGGCGTTGCAGCGGATGTTGGATGGGGCAAATTCGATGGCGATGGCGCGGGTCAGCGCAAGCAGCCCACCCTTGCTGGCGGCATAGGCGGCGATGTTGGCTGAAGTCGCCACCGCGTGTACTGAGGATACATTGACAATCGCACCGCCTCCCGCCGCTTTGAACAGCGGAAAGGCCAGTTTGGTGCTCAAGAAAACGGAGCGCAAGTTGGAAGCCATTACGGCATCCCATTCCTCGACGCTCGTCTCCACCAGCGGCTTGGCAACCTGCAGCGCGGCGTTGTTGACCAGCGCGTTCAGTGAGCCGGTATAAGCGTGGGCATGATCGAAGATGTATTCCAGGTTCTCGCCAATTGAGATATCCGATTGGATAAACAGGCCGTTTTCGGGGAAAGGCTCGCCAAACTCATTACGGTCTACGCCGATTACGCGCCAGCCAGACCCGGCAAAAAGCTTGACCGACGCCCGTCCAATGCCTCCCGCAGCTCCGGTGATCAACACAGTTCTGA
>JAFGBV010000062.1 GCA_016932955.1 Anaerolineales bacterium
AACCACAGCAGGCGCGCCATGTACCTTTACAGACGGCTCGACTGCGGTCAGCTCATGGTCCAGCTCCTCGAAAAGAGCCTCAATTCGGTTGAGGGCGACTTTCGGTTTCTGTTTTCTCTCGGACATTATCGGTTAACTCCTGAGCCAATGCACTATACTGCAGAGAACTACGACTTTTCGGGAAGTAATGGGTAATCGGCATCCCGGCAACAGTACTCTCGCGTAGTTTTGTGTCCACCTCTATTACAGTGCTGAGCAATCCTTCATGGAATGTAGTCTGCAACTGTTCGCACAGCGTTCGATGGATCCGGTTGCGCCGGTCCATCATCGTGATCAGTACATAATATGCCAGGTCCGGGTTATCCTGGCTGCGCACCTTACGGATCGCCGCCATCAGGCTTCGCAAACCATAAGCTGAAAAATATTCGGGCTGCGTCGGCGCGATCACCAGATCAGCCGCGTTCAAAGCATTCATAGTCACTGCGCCCAGCGAGGGCGGGCAGTCTAGAAGCACGTAATGGTACGCAGATATACCTGGGCTGTTTTGGATCGCCCCTTTCAGCACCTGCTCGTAATTTTGCCGGACAGGTAAAAATCGCTCGGCCAGTCCCATATCAGCGTTAGACGGAATCAGATCCAGTCCCTCTACGCTCGTCTCCCGGCTGACGCTGAGCAGAGAAGCTGAATTGAGCAGCACGTCCGCCACTGATCGCCGAACTTTGGCGGGTGTGATGCCTAACCCTAGACTCAAGTTCGCCTGCGTATCCAGGTCGACCAGCAGGACAGTAAATCCCGCCTGGACCAATGCCCCGCCAAGTGAAATAACCGTTGTCGTCTTGGCGACCCCACCTTTTTCGTTTGCGATAGCAATAATCTGCATATGCCTACCCTGCTTTGACTGATCGTGTCCGTCCAAATCCAATCTATGGTTTCTCGTGAGCCGCGTCATCATGATTTGCAATCGCGCCGACACGTACTTGCACCTTGCGCACCTTCAGAGCGTCTTTCAACTGCTGCACCGCTGTCTCCAGGATTTCTTGTGGGTCATTTGTCGCCCGCAGCTTCGTCGTGATCGCTGAGACCAATCGTTCGCGCTCAGCCCTTCGTTGTGTGGTCTCTAACAAACGAGCATTTTCGAGTGCTTGTCCAACTTGATCAGCGACGGAAGCGGTCAAGCTGATCTCATCCTCGCCCCACCTGCGCAGTGTGTCAGTATCGTTTAGTTCAATCAACCCGATCGCCTGTCCACGCAGGAAGATTGGCACCAGCAATCCGGAAGCCTGTTGCGTACCATTGCTGGATGGATTCTCACAGATCACCGTTGGAGACGTTGGCAAAACATCAGGCACCTGCTCATCGTCAGCCACACGGATTGGGGCAAGCCTGCCAGAAGAATAGCGGAAACCTTCTTCAGCTCGTTCTTTGAGTGCGTCGGCCCATTGTCGTTGAATATATTGCCTTTGCGCGATCTCTAGCTCGCGCACGGTGCGCTGGGCATCGTTGATCAGGCGCGTGTTCTCAATCGCCATTGCCACCTGGTCTGCCAGGGTGGACAAGAGTGCGATGTCTGAGGCATCAAAAGCTTTCGGCATGGTGCTTTGCACATCCAGAGCGCCGATGATCTCTATACCCACTTTCAATGGCAAGGTAATTTCTGATCGGGTTTCAGGAAGATCAGGGTTGTTGAAAAAGACAGCGTCCTCGCCTACATCCAACGCAATGCGGGCTTCGCCACGAGAGGTCACAAAACCAACCAATCCTTCCGCCCCTACGCGCAAACGGTGACCGCGCTCCAGCATTCGTTGCCCGCCTTCAGAGTTGGAAGCCATGAGAACCGCATATTCGCGAGCCTTGTCCACCCAGAAAACGCCCACGTGATAAAAACCAAACCTCTCACTGATCGTTTTGACGACCAGCGACAGCAACTGGTCTGGATCACTGACCGCTGCGAAACTATGCGCAACTTCTGCAACCATTTGCAGCCGGGTGGCACGATATTCCAGTTGTTCAGTAGACCGGAAGAGTTCAGCCGTTCGCTCTCTCACCCGTTCCTCGAGGCCCTGGAAAATCGCCCGGAGTTGGTCAACCATACTGTTGAACGCGATACCTAGCTTACCTACTTCATCTGCACTGGTAACTGGCGCCTTTACGTCCAGCTCACCCGCCGAGGCACGTTCAGCAATCTTTGTCAATTGGACAATCGGGTTAGAGATCAATTGAGCCAACAGGGTTGAAATGACGATCGCCAACACGCCCACCATCCCTGTAATCAGTACCGTTGCACGCGTCTGCTGCGCGATTGGTCCCAGGACCAGAGACCGTGACTGCATGTACGCGAGTATCCAGTTCTTCTGACCCAAGCGCACTCCCGCCGCCACGCTAAGATCCTCCTCAACGCCAAGTTCTTGTGTTTCGAAGAACGGTGTAGCATATAGTCGGTCTAAACCAAACCTGTACTCCGGAAAATTGGTCGTAACCAGCTCACTGCGTTGCGAGGGCAGCCGGTTCTCGCGCTGTAAGCGGTCAAATGTCTCTGCCGACAGCGGATAAACGAGCATATAATTGGCATCCGCCATTGCGCCATGGGCGATGCGCATGAAATTATCATCCAATAAGACACCAAATGACTGGTCGCCCGCCAATCCATTGTTCCCTTCGACGATCTGCTGGATCGCACCAATCGGATAACCAGCCAGCATGATACCCATTGGACGTCCGTCCGCACTGGTTATTCGTGAACCGATATAAATATATGGCGTATCAATATAAACTGTCCGGCCGAGGGTTGGAAAGATCACCGAGGATACATAAGGAGTTCCACCGAGCAGACTGATATCAATCAGGTTTTGATCAGTTGCGCTCAATCCAAGGTATGGCTCGAATTGACTTACATTCGCGTAAGTGCTATGAAAGGCTACAACACCCACTCGATCCAGCAGGATTAACTCAAATGCATCTAATCGATCCCGGGTGTCTTTGAGCTGATCAGTTAATAAAGATGCATTGCTTCGTTCCTCGACGGATAAAGTTAGGAAGTCCTGCGCTGCCGGCGATTCGGCGTTAACTCTCTCTAAGCCAGCGATCAAGTTCGTCAGGTACGCATCTACTTCTGCCGCTGTTCGATCCGCCGCCAATAAGAGCGTTTGGTTTGCATTGTCAATCAACGTCCTGCGGTAGGTTTGGTTGTTGATCACGGTTAAAACGATGATGGAAACCAGCACAGCGCTGAAAACTGCAATGGTGATCTTGCCTCTAAGACTATAGTCGGTTAAGAATAGCGCCAGATAAAAGATACTCGCCAGCAGCAAAGAGAGCACCACACCGATAACAAGGATGCTTAACAATTGCGGCGTAGCGGTCTGCCATTGGCTGGAATACTCGTCGACCACCAGCGTTAACAATCCAGCCAATATGCCAATCACAATTGCCCGCGTACTGTCGGTGGAAGTCATGGTAAGAGAACCGATCAAGAAAGATGACAAGATGACACCCGCACCATACCAGATTCCTTGACCACCCACAAAGAGAGGGCTGACAGACACAACCACCTGCCCAACCAGCAACATGACCCAAATACCTCTTGTGTGGTATCCCTTGCGAGCCAGGATAGCCCCAACCAGTGCAGCGATACCCAGAGTCAAGATCAAACCAGCCAGTGCCAGGAATTGCCATTCCGCTGTCTGGCGGAATAGATAGCCATAAAATGCCGTTCCAATCAAAGATACCGGCACAACAGCCACGCACAACCAATACGAATTGGCATCTTTATTTTCCACCCTGGTACGCAGCTTCCGAACAGAAGATTGTGTTGGGACTAGCAGAGAGAGCAGCTTCGTCATGCGGTTACTCATTGGACGAACCTCCATTTCCCGAGGAGCCAGCCGGGATATTCCTGGCACCCGCCCCTTGGCTAAGCGCGTCGGAGCGGATCAAGCGGATCGAACCCTTCGGCACCTGTAGCGCTTCTGCCAGCTCCTGTACCGCAGTCTGCAGAATCACATTGATATCGGTTGACGAACGTACCCGTCCTGTAATCTCAGACAGGATACGCTCGCGTTCTGCTGTCCGTGTAGATACCTCGTAGAGACGGGCATTTTCAATTGCCACACCCAATTGGTCAACCAGTGTGTTCATCAATTCGATTTCATCCTTCGACCATTCCTCGTCCAAGCGTGGTTTGTGCGCTTCGACAATGCCCAATACCTGGTTTCGCACTTTTAGGGGTATCCGTATACCCCGTATCTCAGCGCGTTCACCCGCACTGGCGTCTTCTTCGGATGCTGTTTGACCATCTTCAATTGCCTGGACACCTGATGCATCGCCACGGTAACCAAGAATTGCACGTTCTTGCAAGGTTTCGCGCCACGTCTGGCGATCGATTTCTCCAACAGAATGCCGCAGGCTCTTCAACGCTTCTTCGCTCTCGGCAAACAAACGAGCGTTATCCAGCGCAATTCCCACCTGATCGACCATCATTTGCAACACAGAAACAGTGGCTTCATCAAAGGCAGCCGGCTGGTCGCTCTGTACCGTTACTGCGCCGGTAATTTGCCCGCGAGAACGCAACGGCAAGGCAGCTTCAGATCGAGTGGCAGGCAAGATAGGGGTAGCGAGGCGAACCGCATCCTGACCAGCTTCTAACGCTATACGCGCCTGCGCATGACTGATACTCCACCCAATCATCCCTTCACCAACCCTTATTTTATGACCGCGCTCAACCAGTGTTTGTCCCGCCTCGCCTGTACCCGCACGCAACACAGCATAGTCTTTACTCTCATCGAGCAAGAATAACCCTACATAATATAGATCAAAGCTATCGCGGATCAGCTCGACCACCCGGCGGATTAATTCATCAGGCTCAAGAATGGTTGTGGCAACCCGGCTGACTTCCGCAGAAGCGCTAAGATAATGAGATCGCTGCTCAACTTCCTGGGTACGCTCGGTAACCCTGGTCTCCAAGCCGCTTACCAGATCCCTCAATTGAGCACTCATCGTGTTGAAAGCCTCTGCCAAAACGGCTGTCTCGTCCTGAGTCTTTACCTGCACCTGATAATCCAGGTCTCCCGCCGCAACTCGTCTGGCACCTTCAATCAAAGACAAGATCGGAGCGGCAAGTTGTCGCCCAAGAAACCATCCGGCAATGCCCATCACCAGGGTGGTGCCCGCAAAAATGACCAACGCGCTCAACAAGAGTCTATTCTGGTAAGCTGTTACATTCGATGCTGCAATATCAATCGCCAGCACTGCATCTAGGCTACCATCAGCCTTATAAATCGGGGCATATCCCGATAACCAGGTTCCCCATTGATCCGTGTAAAACTCCTCATCGACAAACGGCCCACTCATCGTGCCAATAGCCTCGACCAACGCTGGAGAAGCATCAGGGTACTCATCTCCCAGGTGCGATACGTCCTCCTCACTCTCCTCAGCATCCACAATAAAGTAAATCTTGCCATCAACACTGCGCAAGGAATATACGAACCGAAAATCAGTGCCCGCATCCCGGATTTCCTGAAAAGTTCTTTTTAAGTCCAGGTAATCTCTGCTTTCCTCTTGGGCAGGGTCAGTAAGAAGCGCGTGGGCATCACCATCGACATGCAAAGCACCAATCGAAACCGCATCGCGCAAGTGGCCTCTGATATCCTCGTAGAGCCGGGAACGGACCCTGACGTAGATCGCCGCGGTGACGATCGCCGAACTGACGACCGCCAAAACAGCAAAAGCAACCGCCAATTTTGTTTGCAGGTTCAGCACTCCCTGCTTTCGATTAAGCGCTTTATTGTCCATTGCCCTCTCCCAGGCGGATGGTGATTTCATCCAGATTCAAGGCACGGCGCATCTCCATCACTGCTGTACGCAGTACTGCATCCACATTCAAACTCTCACGGATGCGGGCAGAGATATCCGCCGCAACACGCTCGCGTTCCGCACGGCGCTGCGTATCCTCATACAAACGGGCACTTTCCAATGCTTCACCCAGGTTGCCAACCAGGGTCTCCATCAAGCCAACTTCCCGCTCTGTCCATCCTTTCGCTGAAGATTGCTTCTTCAGCTTGACCACCCCAACGGGTAAGTCGAGGATCTTGAATGGTATCGCCAGCGTCTTCTCGTCCAGCTTGACAGCTTGCCCTTCCCGCTGTGCTCGGACCAACTCACCTGACCACTGGCCTTCGACAGGCCTGATAGTGCCGGCGCTGTTCACCTGGTAACCCAACTCAGGCCGGCCTCGCAAGAGTTTCGACCATGCTTCCCGTGTCACTTCACCATACGCGCGCTTTGAAGCCTCCAGCGCCGCACGCGATTCGGCAAATAAATTAGCATTTTCGATGGCGATAGCCACCTGGTCTGCCAGCACCTGCAACACTTCGGCATCTTCTTGT
>JAFGBV010000063.1 GCA_016932955.1 Anaerolineales bacterium
CAGCTTCCTTGACGCCAGCGACCTGGCCGGGCTGGGCGTGTACGAGACCGCCGAGCGCTTGCTGGAGCGATTTGGGAAGAAGGTTGCCATCGCCTTGATCGGCCCTGCCGGGGAATGGGGCCTGCGCGCAGCCGGCATCCAAAACCTGGATAAGGACGGCGTGCCCTCGCGCATCGCTGCCCGGGGAGGTCTGGGCGCGGTGATGGGTCAGAAGGGATTGAAGGCCATCGTGTTCGAGATGAGCGGGCGGGAGCGCCCCCCCATCGCGGACCCAGGTGCCTTCAAGGCTGCCCAGAAGGAATACACGCGCGCTTTGATGGACCATCCCCAGACCGCCAGCTACCGGGATTACGGCACCGCCGCCATGGCGCACCTCTCGGACGGGTTCGGCGGCTTACCTACGCGCAATTTCTCGTCTGGCGTATTCGAAGGGGTGGAAGAAATCTGCGGCGAGCACCTGCGCGAGATGCTGCTGGAGCGGGGCGAGCCGAGCAACCCCACCCACGCTTGCATGGCTGGCTGCACCATCCGCTGTTCCAATATCGTTGGCAGCGCTGAGGGCGAAGTCCTGGTCGCGCCCCTGGAATACGAAACCATCGGTTTGCTGGGCACCAACCTGGGCATTGCTGACCTGGATGCCATCGCTCGCCTGAACTACCAGGTCAACGACCTGGGTATGGATTCCATTGAAATTGGTGGGGCTTTGGGCGTGGCAGCCGAGGCTGGGCTGATGACCTTTGGCGACGCGTCGACAGCGCTGCGGCTGGTCGATGAAATCCGCCAGGGAACGCCTTTGGGAAGGGTACTGGGCAACGGGGCTGCCATCACCGGGCAGGTCTATAATGTTGAACGCGTCCCGGTAGCCAAGGGCCAGGCCATGTCGGCCTATGACCCGCGCGCCATCAAAGGCACCGGCGTCACCTTCGCCACCTCCCCTCAAGGGGCCGACCACACCTGCGGACTGACCATCCGCGCCAAGGTCAATCACCTGGACCCCAAAGGCCAGGCGGACCTGTCGCGCACGGTTCAGATCAACATGGCTGGTTACGACTCGCTGGGCGCCTGCATCTTCGCCGGGTTCGGCTATGGCGCCGCGCCCACAACGGTGCACAGCCTGATCAACGCCCGCTATGGCTGGCAGGTCGGAGCCGATTACCTGCAGGTGCTGGGCAAGGAATGCCTGGCGATCGAGCGGGAGTTCAACCGCCAGGCCGGGTTTACTACCGCACACGACCGCCTGCCGGAGTGGATGATGCGCGAGCCCCTGCCGCCCCACAACAGCGTTTTCGATATCCCAGAAGAGGACCTGGACGGGGTTTTTAACTGGTAGCCAAGCGCTGATAGTTTTCCAGCTCAGCCTGCATAACCAACTCAAGCTGGGCAGTGCTCTCCTGCGGGACAGGTAAACCTGATTCACGCAGGGCTTTGCCAGCTGCCAAGCGGTGCTCGTCGTAGGTAGCCTCATGCTGCACCACCATACCCAAAAGGGGGAGGGCTCTTTCTGTGCGTCCGAGTAGCAAATAATAACGCCCCAGCTGCAGCAAAGCGCGCAACATTAAGGCCGGTTCTGCGGATTGAGCTGCCAGGGGTAAGGTTTCCCCTAAATAACGGTGCGCTGTTGGCAGGTCTTTTTGCCCCAACGCCGCCTCGCTGAGGTTGATCCAGCAGATCAGGACAGCCCATTCGTCGCCTGCCTGACTAGCTAGGTTCAGCCCTTGCTGCAAATAGGCCATACTTTCGCTGTAAGCCCCTCTTGCCAGCGCCAACTCCCCCAAATTCGCCATGACCAGGGCCTGGTTGCCCAAATCGCCAATTTCGCGTAGGATGCCCAGGCTATCTTCGTAGCATCCCTTGGCCTGATCGAAATCCTCAACAGATTGGAAGACCGTGCCCAGATTGATCAAAGCCTGCCCGGTGTTGAATGGATCGTCCAACACACGGCTAGTGTCCAGGCTTTCCGTAAAGTAGGTTTCGGCTTCGGCATACGCCCCTGATAGGCAGGCCAAATCCCCCAGCATGTTTAGCGGCCCGATCTGCCGGCGCAGGTCGCCGATGGAACGGGCGATTTGCAGGCTGGTTTGGAAAGCCTGCTGAGCTTCGCCAACGTGCCCGGCCCGGCTTTCGAGCAAGCCCATTTGATACCAGGCATACGACTGCCCCCAGGCATCCCCGGTTTGTGCAAAAAGCGCCAAGGATGCCTCGCCATACTGGCGGGCCAGGGCTGGTTTTTTGCGGCGGAAAGCTAATCCAGAAGCGTATACCAGGCACAGTGCCTGGTCGCCAGGCGCATCCACCTCAGTAAAAATGCTCAAAGCTTGTTCAAGCGCAGCCTCGCACATGTCGTTGGCCTGCACGCGGAAAGCCAAAGCGCCCTGGTAGGTGAGCACTTTAGCCAGGACCCCCGGAGAATCCGCCAGAGTGCTGGTAGCGCGGGCAAACAACTCGATCCCTTCCCGGTAGCGGGTGCGGATGGTACAGAAATGGAACATGGCTTCCGCACAATCTGCAATGGCGCAGGCCTGGCTACCTGCCACCAACCAATCCCAGGCCTGGCGCACGTTTTCCCATTCTCGGGTGATTTCATCCAAGGCCAGTGACTGCCCCGCGCCTTTCAACGGAGCCAGGCGTACTTTCAAAAAAGCGGCAAAACTGAGCGCGTGACCTGTCCGGGCAGCCGTAAAAGCCTGCGCATCACCAGCTAATTTTTCGGCCGCAAATTGGCGGACGACCTCGTGAAAACCATAACGACCGGAAGGGTCCCGGCGTAAGAGGGATTTTTCCAGCAGGGAAGCCAGGGT
This sequence comes from Anaerolineales bacterium, assembly GCA_016932955.1. Next base: position 2,799 of record JAFGBV010000063.1, read on the forward strand.
GGCGGCACCAACAGCTACAGCGCCTGCGGTCATCCCGCCTTCAAAGCCGCCCCGGTAAACCGACAGGCGGGCCAGGGATGATTGCTCTTCCCGCGAAAGCAATTCCCAGGAGATCTCACAGGCGGCCCGCAAGCTCTGGTGCCGCTGGCTCGCATCCACCGAGGTCGAGGCCAGGCTGTGCAAACCGCTGCTTAAATTTGTAAATACTTCAGCAGGGGTCTGCGCCCACAGGGAAGCTGCAGCCAGCTCCAGGCCCAACGGCAGTCCCTCTAACAGCTGGCAAATGCCAACCACGGACTGCCGGTTCGGGCCAGCCTCCAGGTTGAGATAGGGCTGCACGCGCTGGGCTAGACGGGTGAACAATTGCACGGCTTCATGCTGTCCCTGGTCAGGGATGTCCGTCTGGACGGGGTAGGATAAGCCTCCCACCGGAAAGAGCACTTCTTCGCGCAGGTTCAAGCGCTGGCGAGACGTGGCAATCATTGCAATTGCGGAGGCACGTCGCAGGACCTGAGAAAGCAGGTTATCCGCCGACAAGGGCAGCAGCTGCTCCAGGTTATCCAGCACCCACAACATGTGTTTTTTCTCCACAAAGCGGATCAATTGCTCTACAGGATCCTCGTTGCCGAAGAACGTGAATCCCAAGGCCTCGGCCACGGCCCTGAGCATCATTTCTGGTTTCGTCACGGAAACCAGCGGAATAAAGAAAACACCCTCCCGGAAAATGCCCCGTTGCTCTAGCGCAGCTTGTATCGCCAAGCGGGTCTTGCCCGCGCCGCCCGGGCCGTGCAGGGTCAATAAGCGCGTGTGTGGGACGTTCAACAGATCCCCCAGGGCTTCCAGCTCGTTTTCCCTACCCACAAAGGGGGTCGCACTGCGCGGCAGGTTGTCATAAGTGACGACCTGATCCGCCGGAAGCGGCTTGTTTTGTGCCGCTTGGATACGAAGCCGCTCAAATAATGCCTGGGTTTCAGCGGATGGTTCCACACCCAATTGTACTTTCAGATAGCGGCGCAAGCGCTGATACTGCGCCTGGGCCGCGCTCCATAACCCGTCCTGAGCCAGCAAGCGGATCACCTGCGCCTGGGCAGTTTCGTCCCACGGGGCCAGAGCAACGATCTGGTCGGCATACTGGCGCGCCTGGGCGTAATCGCCGCGCCTTTCGTGCAGGTCAGCCAGGATCGCTAAAGCCTGGATGGCTTGCTGGTTGAGCGCCTCTCGCTGCAAGCTGGCCCACTCATCAAACAAGGGGCTGCCGGATAGATAAAGCTGGTCTAGAAATGGGCCATTGAACAAGCTCATTGTCCTTTGCAGTTTGCGCAGGTTTAAGCGGCTCGGACTTGAATGATTATTCGAATGGTTATGCTGGTAATGCGCCAAAGCCAGGCGCAGCCCCCCTTCAAAAGCGACGGCATCCACCCAGATATCGCTGTCAGGGTTGACCTGAATCGAATCGCGCTGGATGGATAGAAAAGGGACGGCATTGGCCTCTTCTTGTAAAGATTTTCGCAGGGTCGACAAAGCCTGCCGCAAGTTGTGCAGGGCGCGTTCTTCACTCGCCTCCGACCAGAACAGCCCCGCCAAGCGCTCGCGACGCTGCGCTTGGGGCGCGGTAAGAGCCAGGTAAACCAATAAAGCGCGTGTCTTATCTGTATCAAATGTAAGGGGAATACCGTCCAGAGTGGCCTGAAATGCGCCAAGACAGACGATCTTGAGCCGTGCCACGAAGTATACCTCCAAGATATTTTGTATTGTTTGGCTCACACATAGTACGTTTGCCTAAAGGGTCCAGCCATTTTCCGGACTTTTCAACCTTCAACTGCGTGACTCCTATATATATTAGGACTTACGCAGTTCGATGTGAAGGTATCAGAAGATGGGGTATTGAGCGGGCGAAGCCCGCTCAATACCCCATCTTCTGGTCTTCTTGACCTTCAACTGCGTAATTAATATAAATATTCGTAGTTGCCACAGCCCCAATTATATACTTTATGGGGCTTTTTCTGACGCTTTTTTGACGGGGGATTTGTATGATTGTGGATGATGAAGCATTATTTTGCTTTCCTATTACGCATCTGGTTGGGAAACGATTCAGAAATTCCGGTCTGGCACGCTTCGCTGGAAGACCCCCACACCCGCAAAGTCATCCAGTTCCCGCACCTGACGGAGCTGGAAGCTTATCTGAACGACCTGACCGAATCCGAAATCCCCCACCCCCATTCATCCACACCAAAGGAGTCATGACAAAAATGAAGATAAGACCATTATTACCTATCCTGGCAATCATCTGTATTTTGTCGAGCAGTTTTTTGGCCTTCACCCAGGTGGTTCGCAGCGCACCAACGGCCACTTTCACCTTGACCACCAATGGCGATGCCAGTGACTTGAACCCAGGCGACGGCAGCTGTGACTCAAGCGCAGATGCGGGCACGCAATGCACGCTGCGAGCGGCCATCCAAGAAGCCAACGCACTGCCCGGGCACGATGTAATTAGTTACCCGATCTCCATCATGACGGTCTCTCCAGCTTCCCCCCTACCCGCCCTGAGCGACGAGGCCGGGGTGACCATCAAAAGTGGCGGCAGTGTCTCGACGATACGCGGGCTCAGCGCAGGCACGGGTGCGAATGGTCTGGATATTCAGTCGGATAATAACATCATCCAGGGCCTGACCATCACCGATTTCAACGGGTATGGCATCCGAATTGCGCAGAGCAGCAACAACCTGATCGGCACGGACGGGGATGGCGTGGGTGATGCCCTGGAGAAAAACATCATCATACAAAATAACGAAGCCGGCATCTTGTTATTGGGGGGTGTTAACTACGTGGCAGGGAATCATATCGGCACGAATATAACCGGCGCATCAGCTTTCGCCAATGGACAAGGCATCATCATCGAAGGAGCCATGGATTGTGGGACCGTGATCGGCACAAACGGAGATGGCAACGGCGACGCAGCCGAAGGCAACCTGATTTCAGGGAATACCTATTCTGGAATTTATAGCCATAATTCTTGCATTAGCGTGGCTGGCAACACCATCGGCTTGACCGCAACGGGCGATGCTGCCCTGCCGAATTATTGGGGCGTCACAATTTCCGAAATTGCGCAGGGCAGCTTGGTCGGAACGGATAGCGATGGCACCTCGGATGTGCTGGAACGCAATGTCATCTCGGGGAACCTGGGACCAGGCATTTATGTGGTTGACCTGGATGGAGAGATCACCATTGCCGGCAACTATATCGGTCTTGACCCGAGCGGCGTTACAGCTCGCCCAAATGACGAGGGTGTATTTCTTGAGAACGCCGCGCAGGTGCGGATCGGTACGGACGGCGACGGTGTAGGAGATGCAGCTGAAAAGAACCTCATCTCTGGGAACTACTATTGTGGAGTTGATATCTCTGGAGTGGATTCAACTGACAATGTGGTCGCGGGAAACCTGATCGGCAGTGATGCGACCGGCACGGCTGCCATTCCAAATCTGGCTGGGGTGTGTATGCGCGCTGGGGCGCACCATAACCGCCTCGGCAGTGATGGGGATGGGCAGCACGATGCAGCTGAGCGAAACCTGATCTCGGGAAACGGGACGGGTGTGGTTATCAACGGCGAAGACACCCACCACAACCTGGTAGCCGGCAACTATATCGGTGTGAATGCTGCTGGAACTGCTGCTTTGGCCAACGCAGTCAGCGGGGTGAGCGTTATTGGGGCAAGTGAAAACACCATTGGCGGGGCAGTGGGGAATCTCATCTCGGGAAACGGCCAGAACGGGCTGGAGATCATCACGCCAACTGCTACCTCTAACGTGATAATGGGTAATCTTATCGGTTTGAACGCCAGTGGAAGCGCTGCCATACCAAACCGGGTTGGCGTGAAAATCGATAATGCGCCGGAAAACACCATCGGCACGGATGGCGATGGGAGCGATGATATCGCCGAGCGGAACATCATTTCCGGAAACGGGACGCACGGGATCCATATCATTGGACCGTCCGCGACCAGCAATGTCATTGCGGGAAATTTCATCGGCACATCTACCAGTGGGGGATCCGCAATCCCTAATAATAACGGATTAATGGTTGAGGCGCCCAACAACCTGATCGGTACGGACGGAAATGGGCAGGGGGATACGGCAGAACGCAATACGATCTCAGGCAACAGCGAGAACGGGATCAAAATTGTAGGGGAAGACGCCAGCGACAACGTGGTTGCCGGCAACTATATCGGCATCAAAGCAGACGGCAGCGCCGCGCTTAAAAACGGGGCTGGCGACTGGGGTGTAGGGATTTATGTCTCCGACGCTCCCACAACCCTGATCGGTACGGACGCGGATGGCGTGGCGGACTCGGCCGAGCGTAATATCATCTCCGGCAACAATACTGGCGGTATCTCGGTTTCTGGTGAATATTCCAGCGGGTCAGTGATCGCCGGCAATTATATCGGCACGGACCCATCCGGTATGGCAGCCATCCCGAATGGAATTGAAGAATGGAATGGGGACCAGGCAGTATTCGTGTGGGACGCAACGGTGCGCATCGGCGGCGATGGCGAGGCCGCCGAGGAGGTCGAGCGCAACATCATCTCAGGGAATTACGGTCACGGGATCCGGGTGATGGGAGCAGCGTATTACACCACCATCCGCGGCAACTATATCGGCGTGGACGCCACGGGCAGCGGCGCGCTGGGCAACGGGAGAAGCGGTGTATTCGTGGACCAGGCTTCTGATGTGGAGATCGGTAGGGTTGAAGGTGGGCTGGGAAATATCATCGCCTATAACGGCGAAAACGGCGTCACCATTGGGGTCGATCCAGCCAGCCTGGATGAGACCAGGAACCTGGTGCGCGGCAACGCCATCTTCAACAACAACGAGCTGGGCATCGACCTGGGGGACGATGGGGTCACCGCCAATGACGACGGTGACGCAGACAACGGGCCTAACGGATTGCAGAACTATCCCGCATTGGATTCCGCCATTGGCAAAATCACATCCACGACCACCACGACCATCGAGGGCAGCCTCAACAGCAGTCCAGCCACGACCTACGAGCTCGATTTTTATGCCAGCGCCACCTGCGATCTAAACGGCTATGGTGAGGGGCAGGTTTTCCTCGGCAGTTACAGCGTCACCACCGGTGCCAGTGGCAATGTCGGTTTCACGGCTATTCTCAGCGCCCCAATCACACAGGGTGACTGGATTACCGCCACGGCTACATCTATGGGAGATAACAATACCTCTGAATTCGCGCAATGCATTTCCAGCGAATTGATCACCTCTCTGCAGCTCTACCTGCCTTTGTTGACCCGCTAGGGCGAAGGTTTATCATCTATACGCAATCTACAACAGGAGAAAATCATGAAAAACAGAAAATACTACCTTCGACTTATTACCAACCTGACACTTTGCCTTACCATAACACTAACCTTGTTGGGGGCATTCGCGGCTGCGCAAGCACAGGCCGCGCCGGCAGCCAGTTTCACAGTCACCAAGACCACCGACAGCGCCGATGGTGTCTGCGATGCCGACTGCTCGCTGCGCGAGGCCATCATCGCCGCCAATGCCAACGCCGAAACGGATACCATTTCCCTTGGGGCAGGTACCTATGAGCTGGCGCTGGCTGGCTCAGATGACAACGCCTACGTGGGTGATCTGGACGTGACCAAGCCCTTAACCATCACCGGTCTGGGCCCAGATCAGACCATCATCGATGCCAACGATATCGATCGCGTTTTCGATCTGCTCTATAACGCCGGAACCATCGTGTTCTCCGATTTAACCATCACGGGTGGGAACAGCGCCACCTTCTGTGGCGGGATATTAACCGGCACAGGCGTAAACCTGACCCTGACCAACGTGACCGTGCGCGAGAACCAGGCCACCACCGTTGGCGGCGGGCTCTGCCCGGGGGCCACCACAACCATTCAAAACAGCCTGATCACCAACAATACGGCTGGAACAAAGGGCGGAGGCATTTACCTTGGCAGTGGAGATCTGACTCTACTTGAAGGGGCAATCTCCAACAACCAGGCCTGCGATGGCGGCGCAATATATCTGTATGAGGGAAGCGCAATCCTGGAAGAGGTTGTGCTGGACTCTAACGATACAACAGATTGCGGTCACGGCGGCGCCATTAATGTGGACCAGAACGAAGCAACGCTTTCGCTGTCCAAGGGCAGCATAACTCACAATCTGGCCGAGGACGGGGGCGCTATTTACATCAATAATGGCAGCGCTACCCTTGAACAGGTGGCGATGACGGATAACAACGCCGAAAATATCGGCGGTGGCGTGTACAACGGCTACGGCGTCCTGTCGATGACCAACGTGACCGTCAGCGGCAACAGCGCGCAGGTCACGACCAGCCGGGGCGGGGGCGGCGGTGGGCTTTTCCTGGGGGGCAGCAGCATCTACAGCAGCCAAACGGAGCTGACCTTCGTGACCATCG
>JAFGBV010000304.1 GCA_016932955.1 Anaerolineales bacterium
AAACCTGGCCCACCTGAGCGCTTTGGTTCTGGAAGAACGAGACCTGGAATGGATCGCAGAATGGTCAGCGCTCGCGCCGCAGGCCGTGGTCTACGCCGTGGGCAAGGGCGCACTGCCGGTAGAGGAGGTGAACTGGCTCAACGTGCCGCCGCAGGGGTGGGTGCACGTCACCACAGATGGCGAGAGGATGTGGTTGGAGGTGGAGAGGAGCCGTTAATCAACCAGCAGCGGCTTTCCACTCCAATATACGGGCTTTGACAAAGTCTTCGAGACAAAGTATATCGATCGGAAACTCGGCAAGAATCTTCCTCGCGTCGAAAGACTGGCTCTCTCGATCGTTATAATACGACATCAGCATTACTCGGTTGATCCCAGGTTGGAACGGTTTTAGCAGTACTGACATCAGGCGTAACATGGGCGGCGGCAGGTGGCCAATTTTCGCCTCACGGCCCGACAAGCGTATGTACATTTTTGCTAAATCATTCTTGCTGATATTGTCTAATCCGCCGATTTCCAGGATGCGATTACAGGCGCGCGGGTTCTTTAAGGCAATGACTACAAATTTCGCCACATCGCCGGCTGACATAAAATTCGTCAGGACTTCGCCTTTACCAAGGATGGTAGCTTTACCCTTCTCAAGAATATCCTTTCCGAGGAATATGTGAGCATGCCATTCCATAAAGGCGGGTGGGCGAAGGATGGTATATTTCATCCCACACCCCTGTAAATACTCCTCGATGGCGGCCTTATATTGCACAAAATCGATCGGGCTATTGCTGGAAGCGCCCAGAACCGACGTAAAGACAAAATGCTCCACCCCGGCGGCTTTGGCTGCGTCAATCAAAGCCCGCTGACCGGCATCATCGACCGCAGCTGAGCTGTACTTTCCCGATCCCAGCAGTGAGTGAGCAGCAGAAACGACTGCATCCATGCCCTGGCAGGCGCGCGAAAGGGAGGGTGGATCGATCAGGTCACCCTGGACAACTTCCGCACCCAATTTTTGTAGATCGGCGGCCTTTTCCGGTGTACGGGCCATGACCCGTACCCTCATTCCGGCGGACAGGAGCTGCTGGACAGCCTCACGCCCCATAAAACCTGTTGCACCAACGACCAGAACGTTCATGTTCAGCCCCTTCCGCTGTAATCGATTAGATCAGAATCGTTTGTATCATCAAATGCATCTTTGCCACGTTTAACATATCTCGATACTGTCAAAAATATGTCAAACGTGCAAGGTCGCCAGGCGAGTTTTCCGCAGCAAGGTGTTGGCTTCTTGTAGATCAAAAGTATCAAATCCCTCGGTGAACCAATCGTAGACTTCCGATAGCGTCTGCTGCGCCGCCTGTGGCTGACCTTGCTCCTGCTGCAGGCGCGCCAGGCTGACAGCTGCTCGCAGCTCAAGCATCCTGGCCCCTTGCTGACGGGCCGTCTCCAAGGCCTGTTGGAAATCCACCTCTACACTCCCGCCAGATGCTCCGCCTGACCAGAGCAACTCTCCCCTCAGGCGGTGAAGCTCGGCCAGCCAGTACCGGTCACCGCTGTTTTTGACAATTTCCAGGGCGGCCACCACGGCATCCGTTCCATCCTGTAGTTTCCGCATCTTCAAACAGACCTGAGCCTGCAAAGCCATCAAAAATGGCGACCAATGGGCGTGGCCCCGCGCCAGCCAGGCTTGTGTGCCCTCTTTTAATAATTTCCATCCTTCCGCCATTTGCCCCTGTTCACTTAATGCCCAACCTTTATGCGCCATGGCCAAAGCCTCCCAGCTTGGCAGCCCATTCCGCAGGCAACATTGGATTGCTGCTTCTGCATGGGCACAGGCCGTTCTGGGATCGCGGCGCAGACAAGCCTGTTTGGCCAGCTGACAGTAGGCGATTGCCTGGCTGGCAGGGTGCGTCATCGCGGGGATCAGGTCGATGAGCTTTTGGCCTTGAAGGCGGGCCTGGTCGGGATAACCCCGAAGCCAGAGCACCAGGCTCGAATAACCCAGGCAGGTGACTACCGGGTCGTGCCCGAAGCGGTTGGCATAACTCTCATGCCGGGCCGGATCGTAGAGAGCAAGGCCGCGATCAAAGAACTCGCCTGCTTTAGCATAGCTGTCAGTGTTTATTGCCAGACTACCCATTTGCGAGTAGGCCACTATAAGCAAATCGTCCTCCCGGGAAACCTGGGCGATAGCCAGAAGCTGATCCGTCAGTTTAACACTTGCTTCCCTATCACCTCTCAAGCCATAATACCGGCTAAGGCCGACCAGGGAGGTGAACAGGTCCGGGGTATTCCCAAGCTTCTGGCAGAGATCGCGCACCTGATCATAGATCTGCCTGACCTCAGGAGAGGCGTAGCCTTTGATAATCTTGACGGGCACGGCCAGGGCATTTTGCAGCTCTACCTCCTGCTGCATACGCTGTTCCGTCTCTGGCTGGGAATGGAGGATGTCCAACCCGCGCTGGTAATAGGCCACTGCTTCCTGGTTGGCGGACTGTTGCACAGCCTGCTGGCCGGCCTGAAGCAGATAGTAGATAGCTTTGCCGGCCAATGATTTGTCTTGAAGGCAGGCTTGTTCGAAATGATGGGCCAGCTCACCGGCCCTGGTTTCCAGCTCGGCCGCATAAATGGTTTCAATCGCCGCGCCTGCCCGGGCGTGCAAATGAAAGCGCCGCTGGCGAGGTAAGCTCTGGTAGACCACTTCTTGAATTTTGTGATGCGTGAAAGTAAAATCAAGCTCGTCAGGACCGAACTTCTCCTCGACCAGCCTGTGACGCAGGAACTCATCCAGTACTTCCAGCGTGGCCTCCTCCCCTTTACCCAAGGCATCATTATACGGTTCAAAATTGAACTCGCGACCGAGTACAGCCGCCAGGCCAAGAGCAGCCTGCCCGTTTTCCCCAAGGTGGCGAACCCGCGCCTGCACGGCATCACTCAAGTTTGCAGTAAGGGGTGGTTTTGCTTTACTCGCCAGGGTAAAGTCACCTTGCCAGATGCCTTCTTTCAATTGGATGACGCCCGTCTCAAAAAGAGCTTTGACCGACTCGATCAGAAAGAAGGGATTGCCCTCCGTCTCTCGATACAGGCGTTCTGCAAGGGGCATCACCGCTTCCCCAGCCCCCGACATCTCCTCAATGATGGTTATGACGGAGGTGGGGGAAAGACGGGGCAGATCCAGTTGCCAGGCAATCCCATCGTGGGCTAACTGCCGGAGCAGTTCAGGCAGGGGATGCTCTTGGTCGATTTCTTCCGGCCGGAACGTGCCAACGAACAGAACCGGGTAGTCTGACAGATGCCGAGCCAGGTGATGCAGCAGTTTCAGAGTAGACTCGCTGGCCCAATGGAGGTCCTCCAGCACAACCAGGAACGCTCCTTGAGAGGATAATTCTGCTAAAATACGTGCCACACCTTCAAACAGCAGCGCTTGTTGTGGATCTATGCCCTGCGCAGCCAGCAGCTCCGCGCCGGGATCCCCTGATGTTTTGCGGCGATGCATTGGGTGATCTACGTGATTGGCAGTTCGTTCACGCACCTCAGGCGCCAGCCGGGCCACCTCTCTTAGAACCCACGCAGGAAAAACTGCCAGCTCAGCCTGGGGAAGGATGGACAGAGCAGTTTTCAGTACCATGGCTATGGGCTGATAGGGTAGGGAGCGCTCGAATTCGAAACAACGGCCCCAAAGTACACACCTGCCTTGCCAGGGCGAATGGTGAGTGAACTCCTCTACCAGTCTCGTCTTGCCAACCCCGACCTCCCCACCGATGAGCACCAAGTTGCCGCTCCCCGCCTGAGCGCTATGCCAGCAGTCCTCCAAAAAAGCTATTTCCCGCTCCCTGCCTACAAGCCGGATGGGCGCAGCCAAATCCAGGGGACTACGCCCGGAGGGTCCTGGCGGGTACAGTGCAGTTTGGGAAATCTTGGGCAAGGGGCCGATTTTAAAACGTCCATCCAGGATGGCCTGATAGAGCTCGGTGGTTTCGCCCATAGGCTGCGCACCCAGCTCCTCCAACAAGGTTTGGCGGTAACATACGTACTGCTCCAGGGCTGCCTTGCGCTGTCCCAGGTGGCAGTAGGCGCGCATCGCTGCCTGGTGAGCATCCTCGCGCAGCGCATCCCGGTCCAGCAGGCGCAGTGCGGTAGCCAATGCAGCCTGGTAATCCATGTCAGCCTCGTAAACAGCGATCAGGCGCGCCAGGGTTTCAAGGTACAAAGATTCCAACCGGTAGCGTTCGCTGATGATCCAGTCATCATAGAAACCGTCCAGAAAGTCCCCGCGGTAGAGGGCG
>JAFGBV010000064.1 GCA_016932955.1 Anaerolineales bacterium
CCACCGTTGGGCATGGCTTGCATAGCATTCAAGAGCAGGTTGAGAAAGACCTGCTGGATCTGATCGCTGACAGCCAATACGGGTGGCAGGTTCGACGCCAGGTTGCGGTGCAGACGGACGTGGTGATCGTCCATTTGCTTCTTCACCAGAGAGATGACATTGTCCAGCAAGGCATTGACGTCTAACGGCTTGCGATCCAGGGCGGTGGGACGATAGAAGTCCAGCATGCGATGGACGGTCTGCATCAAGCGCTCCAGCTCATGGGTTGCCATGCCAAGGTAGTTTTGGCGCTGCTCATCGGACAGCTCGTGACGACCAGCCAGGTGGAGGCAGTTCTGCACCGCCTGCAGGGGATTGTTAATCTCATGAGCAATCGTGGCTGTCAATCGTCCAGCAGTTGCCATCTTCTCTGCCTGGATCAAGGCGCGCTGCGAATCTTCAAGCTGGTGGATGTAATCACGCAACTCGGCATGTAAGCGGGCATTCTCCAATGAAACGGCTGCCTGGCGCGCCAGGACGACCAGTAATTCCAAATCTGCCTCACGGAAATGAGGCTCGCCCAGGTTGCGGGCAGCCAGGAGAACACCACTGACGATGGCACCTGCTTTCAGGGAAACGGGTGCGGTGATGACCGAGCCCAGGGCGCGGCTGGTGAGAATGGGTTGAAACTGCGCCTGGGTGGACCCGGGGCTGGGGGAGCTTTCTTGGTGGATGAGCAGGGGTACTTTCAAGCCTCCAGACTGTTGGGCGATGGGTTCGGTCAGGAGCCCGCTCGGGGGGCGACTCTCGGACCTGGTGGCGGCTGGTTGTGTATCCATGGCGCCCTCATCCGCTACTAAACTGGTTACGGGAGTATGGATGGCAGCCAACAGGCGTAACCGAGGCTTTGACTTTGCCGGTTCGCGCTCGTCTCTGGGGGTGGAGGCTTCAACCTGGTAGAACTCAGCGTGGGTACACTTGAGATGACCACATACGGCATCGAGAACCAGGCTGCGCAGGCGCTTGGGATTGGTCTCGGTGAAGAGCGACTCGCTGACGTCGAAGAGAGGGCGTAAGGCTTGAAGGCGCAGAACATCTTGTTTGTGCTGGCTTTGCTCGAGGGCGCGGCGGATACTTTGGACCAACTCGTTGGAAGAAAATGGCTTGAGGATCAGCCCGTCGGCGCCGCGCCTGAGTGCTTCGATGGCAGTTTCTACGGTGCCAAAACCGGTCATTACCACAACAGCCAGGTCTGGGAAATAGGCTCGGGCAGCATCGATGACTTGAAAGCCATCCATGCCCGGCATGCGGATGTCTACCAGAAGCAGGTCGGGATGCAAGATGGTGGCGGCCTGTGCTTCGATGGCTGACAGGCAGTCTCTGGGATTGGTGAAGGTGGTGACCTTGAAATCAGCCCGCTCCAAAAGGCGCTTGCACAGGCGGGTGATGCCCGGTTCGTCGTCCAGGACGATGATGTGGTGACGGGTGGCTAACAGGTGGTCTGCCATACGGTTTTTTACGACACAGTCTCGAAGGTGTTGATGGGTAAAAACACGGTGAAGCAGCTACCCTGAGCAGGGACACTGTCCACTTCGATCCAGCCACCATGGCTGGTGATAATCCCATAGCTGACTGACAGGCCCAGCCCGGTCCCTTTCCCAGAAGGGCGGGTCGAAAAGAAGGGCTCAAAGATGCGCTCCAGGTTTTCGGGAGGGATGCCATCGCCGGTGTCGCGGACCTGAAATACCAGGCAGTCGGTCATTTTCCCGCCAACTTCGCGCGTTTCCATCAGCGTGGCGATGGTCAAGGTGCCACCGGAGGGCATGGACTGCAAGCCATTATGGATGAGGTTGAGCAGGACTTGCTTGATCTGGTTGGGGTCTAGATGCACCCAGGGCAGACCCTCGCTCAGCTCGCTGACGATGGCAACCCCGCTGGTGCGGGCAAGGTGGCTGACCAGTGGGATTACCTGGGTGACCAATTCACTTAAGTCGGTGCGCACACGCTGGTCTTCGACCGGGCGGGAAAAGTCCAGCAGCCGGCGGACGACCCCGCGAGCGCGATGGGCCTCTTCGAGGACGAGCTGCAAGTCTGCTCTCGGCTGCGAATCGACGGGGAGGTCCTCCAGGACTAATTCGACAAAGCCAGTGACGGTGGTGAGGGGATTGTTCAGCTCGTGGGCGACGCCGGCTGCCATCTCTCCAACGGCAGCCAGGCGGGCTGAGCGGATGAGGCGCGATTCGGCAAGCTGTTGTGCTTTGATGCGCTCGGCTAATTCCTGATAAAGACGGGCGTTGCGGATGGAGATGGCGGCTTGAGGGGCTAATAATTCCAGCAAGTGGACGTCTTCGTTGGTGAAGAGCTTGTCATGGCGATCGTCCAGTACGGTAAGGGTGCCAATCACTTCACCTTTGAACTTGAGGGGCACCCCGGCGACAGCACGAAAATTCACCTGACGTTCGGGGAATAATCTGCCCTGCCAACTGTTGTAGTCACTGACGATGATTGGCTCGCCAAAGGCCGCCATCCGCCCGGCGACACCGGCCATGAGGGGGATCTTGATGCCCTGGATGTTATCCCAGGGTGTGTCTGAGATGACAATGTCGATGATCTGTTCGTGACTGTTGTACAGGCCTAATTCGGCGCCGCGTGCTCCGACCAGGTCGCGGGCGCGCTGGGCAACGCGGGCGAGCAATGTATCCAGGTCCAGGTCGCCGGCGATGTCGAGCGAGGTGTCGCGCACGGCCTGCAACTGGCGCACACTGTCTGCCAACTTTTGGGCACGCTCACGCGTCTCCTCGTTCAAGCGCATATTTTCAAACAGTCCAGCCATCTGGCTGGCAATGACCACCAGAAGCTGCTCATCGGAGTGCGTGAAGGCATTGGTTTCTTTGCTCACCAGGACCAGAGCGCCGATGACCCGGCCGCGGAACTTCAGTGGGACGGCCAATTCGGAGCGAAAATCGGGGTCCAAGATGAATTTTTGCTGTACGGTGAGCAGGTCGCCAATACGCACAGGCTGCCCGCTGCGGACTGCCGCACCCATGACGCTATTTTCAAGCGGCACCGTCCAGGGAGGGCTGGTGAGTGAGCCGCCGCCATATTCGTGCAAAGTCTGCGCATCCACCGAAAGCAAGAGAACCGCGGCCCAGTCGGTTTTGAAGACCCTGCGCAGGCGGATCATCACCCGGCGGGCAAACTCATCTTGCGGATTGGCGTTCGTGGTGTCAATGCCCAGCGAGGCGGTCGAGGCAAGCTCATTGAGCAGGGCGAGCTGTTGAAGATAGCGGGAGACCTCGTTGACGATAATGGCGTTTTCCACACTGTATGCCAGCCGGTTGATGTGCAGCGTGATCTGCTGGAGTTCCGCGGGTCCATAACTTTCCGTCTGGTTGGCTGCAAAACCGACCATACCGATGACGCGCTGCCCGATCAGGATGGGGACGATCATCCAGCAGGCGGCGTAGGAGGCCAGGATTGACTTCAGCCGCTGGCTGGTGACCTGGACGTCCTGGATGATCAGACCGTGATGGGTCGAGACCATGCGAGAAAGGAATTCGTCTTCCTGGATGGGCAGCTCGATCCCGTCTGGCACGGGGATATTGTGAGCGGCCTGGTTGTCCCAGACAGCCTGGAGATGGAAACTTTCGCCGGAACGGATGGTCAGAATCCCGTGGCTGCAAGAGATGCGCCTGGAGAGGTATTCGAGGATACTCTCGAGGGTGCGCTGGGGGTCATAGGAGGTCTCCAGGCCGGGTTCGAGCGGCCAAAGCGGGACATCGACCTCGCCAACAACTGCCGGGGCATCAGGGGATGGGTCAGTCTGTGGCTGCATGGCAAGGATACGAAGCAGGCCTTCGGCGTAAGTGTCCAGCCCGTCGGAGCCGGCTACCAAGATGCGATGGGTAAATGGGCAGGGAAAGGCATAAATACGCTGGCAGCCCAAGCCGGCAGCCTTTGACCCGGTGGCGTGCGAGCGCGTGCGCCCGCTGCTCAACGCCCCCGCCAGCCAACTGGCAGTCTTAGGGGCGCTGATGAACTGGCTTAACAGCCGCTGGCGGGCCTGGGTAAGCCCGTTTTCTGAAGAAAAATGCCAGCCAGCCTGGTCATGGTCCAACCAGGTGATCCAGCGTGCCCCGGTTGCTTTGCAGGCTTCTCGTAATTGGTTGGCTGCCTGGTCAACAGGTATCCTATCCATAATTTATCCGCTTGCAATGATTATAGCATTAAGGAGGCGCGGGATGGGGAGATGTGGTTTTTAGGGGTCAGGAGTCAGGGGTCAAGGATTTGGGGGGTTGTTTTGATGTGAAACAACGAGGAACAACCCGGAGGGGTAAAAACGAGCGTGAAATGTGCAC
>JAFGBV010000305.1 GCA_016932955.1 Anaerolineales bacterium
CGCATCGCGGCGCTGGTGATGCGGGACGTGGGGAAAGCGCTCTCGAAGAAACTGGGCGGGAGGGCTATTGCCTTCACCCTCACGGGCGTGGCGGGCGGCAGGTGGAAATTTGGCGCGGGCGAGCCTGCAGCGACGGTGAAGATGGATGTGCTGGAGTTCAACATTTTCGCCTCCGGGCGCGCCAACTTCGAGCAGGCGCGCGGGCTGATGACGATCAGCGGGGAGGTGGCGTTTGCGGAGGGTTTGCTCAGAGGTTTGATCGTATTGTACTAAACCGGTGCTGCGTGAATTGATAGTCCCGCGAAATTCGTGGGGCTTTTCAGAATGCTTACCCAAAACCGGGCGTCCTGATTAACGATTGCACCGGCTATCTTTTGCCTGTATACTAATAGCCAGCGTGGTTGAAGCTCGCATTAGTCAGCACTATTGAATCCGATCAATTTCCACGCCAAAGGACGCTTCCATGAATAAAGCGACTTTCTTCATCGGCCTCCTGCTCCTGCTGGCGATGCTAGCGGCATGTGGGACACAACTTGGCACGCCAACAACTGTCCCAACACCTACCACACCTCCCGCGCCGACCGACACGCCCGAGCCGCAGTGGAACCTGGTCTGGGCGGACGAGTTCGATCAGCCCGACGGCTCTGGGCCGGACCCCAAGAACTGGTTTCACACCACCGGCAGCGGCGGTTTCGGCAACGGCGAGCTGCAGGCTTACACCAACGAGATCGAGAACGCCTATATCGAAAATGGCATGCTGGTGATCAAGGCCATCCAGGAAGATTATCTGGGGCGAGATTACACCTCTGCCCGCATCAACACCATGTCCCCCAACCGGTTCACCTATGGGCGCTTCGAGATACGCGCCAAACTGCCCAACACGCAGGGCATCTGGCCGGCCATCTGGATGCTGCCGGCCTCGGGCAGCTCGCCGGTCAACGGTGAGATCGATATCATGGAACTAATCGGCAAGGAACCTTACCGCGCCTATGCCACCCTGCACTATGGAAACCCATATGAAAATCAGGGCGGCTGGTATGACCTACCCGGCGGCGTGACCTTCGACCAGGATTTCCATATCTTCTCCATCGAGTGGGAGGCAGAGGAGATCCGCTGGTACGTGGATGGGCAAATGTACTTCAAAGCCAACGAATGGTACACGTCACAGGCCAACCAGCCCTACCCGGCGCCGTTCGACAAACCGTTCTTCCTGATCCTGAATGTGGCAGTGGGCGGCACCTGGCCCGGCAGCCCGGACGAGACCAGCGTCTTCCCGCAGACCATGCTGGTGGATTATGTCAGGGTGTACCAGCTTAAGTAGGTTGATGATGACGCAATTTCTCGCCCAATTATTAGGCTTAGCGGGGAAAGAGAAGCGGTATGACAAGCGCTGGTATTTGACCACCCCCGGCTACCGGCATGTCCCCAGGACACCAAAAGATGTATAATCATATTAATCGAATCTGGCCAATTCAGGACTGCTTATTCCCTCTGTGAGGCAGCACAGAAACAGGAGGGCATGATGAACGAACGTATCCAGTGGATCACCCATAAGGGCAAGAGAATCTTGCTTGTGGATCAATCTAACATCCGTGATGAAGCCCAGGCTATCAAACTTATCGATGAAGTAGAGGTAGAAATTTTACAACAGCCAAAGGGACAAAAAGTCCTGACAATCTTCAATTCACCGAACAGTCTCGTTACCTCGGCGGTGACCGAACACAGCAAGAAAATGGTAGCGAACATTAACGCACAAGGGATACCCACCGGGCCGAGTGTGATCGTTGGGTCTGCCGGATTCCAGAAAGCCGTGGTGCAGATGCTGCAATTCTTCATGAAGGATATCCACCTGGCAGATTCAATCGAGGAAGCCAAAGACTGGCTGGTGGCGCAGAAAATTGAATAAGCAGGATAACCAGATGGACGAACGCATTCGGTGGATTCAATATAAGGGCAAAAGGATCCTGTTTGTAGACGGATCTGAAATACGGGAGGAAGACAAGTTCCTGAGACTCCTGGAGGAAGCAGAAGCACAAATCATCTCACAGCCAAAGGGACACCAATACCTGACTCTCTTTTATTCCCCCAATAGCATGGTCTCAAAAGCGATAACCGACCGCGCCAAACAAATATTTCCAAATGCCAAGGCGGCTGGGATACTGGTTGGCCCGACTGCCTGGGTGGGATCTTCAGGATTCCAGAGAGCAGTTGTTTCAACGATGCAGTATTTCATCAAGGAGATCCACATCGCCGACAGCATTGAGGACGCCAAGGAATGGTTAATCGCACAGGAGACTAAGTAATCTTTATGTTGACAAATGACTGAATGTACGATTGAATTAACCGCCTCACCAGACCCGCAGTATGTGCAAGTAGTCCGCGATGGACTGGATGCGTATAATGCCGGGCAAGGAGCGCCTGTGGACTGGGTGCCATTGATGATCTTCTTACGCGATCAACAAGGCAAGGTCTTAGGCGGTTTGACAGGGGGTACCTACTGGGGATGGTTGTATATCGGGCGTTTGTGGATTATTGATTACTTGCGCGGTCAGGCATATGGCAGCTTGCTGCTCGGGGAAGCAGAGCAGGAAGCATGGCGGCGCGGTTGCCATCATGCATATTTGGATACCCAGGATTTCCAGGCGCTGCCTTTCTATGAGAAGCATGGCTATACTGTGTATGGGAAGTTGAAGGATATGCCTCTTGGGCACACGCGATTCTCGCTAGAAAAGAAATTGGAACCAGGCTAAACCCAGCTTAACGGTAATGTGTTACATAGCCGAGGCTTACAAATCACCTCACTGGTAAGTCTGATGGACTTGTAATATCAGGAATGGCCAAGGAGACCCCATGACAGAGACCATAGGAATTCTTCATCCCGGCGAAATGGGGGTTTCAGTTGCAGCGTCCGCCAGGAACAGCGGGCACAGCGTGATGTGGGTCTCCGAAGGACGCAGCCAGCAGACCAAGGAGCGAGCCAAGAGTTACGACCTGGTCGATGCACACTCGTTGGAGCAGTTGTGCCGCACAAGCACGATCATCCTGAGCGTCTGCCCGCCGCACGCGGCCGAGCAGGTTGCCCGAGAAGTGATGGCGCATTCGTTCAAAGGTCTCTATGCAGACTTGAATGCCATCTCACCACAACGGACGATACGGATCGGCAAAATGATGGAAGAGGGTGGGAGCACGTTCGTGGATGGAGGAATCATCGGCGGGCCGGCGTGGGAAGCAGGCACGACCTGGCTGTACCTGTCAGGCCGCGAAGCCCGGAGAGTTGCCCAGTGTTTCTCAGCGGGAGCACTGCAAACCGAGGTGATCGGAGAGGAAGCTGGCAGAGCATCTGCGCTAAAGATGTGCTACGCGGCTTACACCAAGGGGAGTACTGCGCTGCTGTGCGCGGTATTGGGCGCGGCAGAGGGGTTGGAAGTGCGGAGTGAGCTGGAGCGGCAGTGGTCACGCGACGAACCCGGCTCTGCCGAAAGAGCGGCACAACGTACCCGGAGAGTGACAGCCAAAGCCTGGCGATTTGCCGGCGAGATGGAGGAGATCGCGGCGACATTTGCAGAGGCCGGGATACCGAGCGGATTCCACGAGGCAGCAGCCGAGGTGTACGGGCGACTGGCAGATTTCAAGGGTCGGGAGACGAAACCTGAGCTGGAAGAAGTGTTGAGAGCGCTGCTCGGTGATGCCAGAGGCACTCCAGATCATCTGTAAATGCAATGGATAGAGGCTCGGGCATCCAACGAGCTTCGAACAACTTTTAATCCTGCGGGCAGATTGCACAGAAAGCCCAACGAATATATAATCCTTTAACAAGCCTGCCCCGTATCAAGATATAAGGACAGAGACATGGATGAAACCGGATTTGCAGCCTACGATCGATTAACCACTCATATCCCTGCAAAGGAATTATCCACGCTGTTAAAGGTAAGCAGCTCGCTTGCTTCCACGCTGGACTTAAAAGAAGTTTTACAAATTGCAATCGAGAGCGCGGTAGACCTACTCGATTTGGACACCGGCGCAATTTACACGCTTGAAGATGAGGAGCTTTATTTAGGAGCCACAGTCCCGCCACTGCCCCCTCAATTCCCGGAAGAACTGCTGTTTGCGAGGCTCGATGACCACCCTCACATCGAAAATACTATTTCGACCAGAGCCCCAATTTACTTGTTTGATGCGAGGGTGGCTACGTTATCGCCGGCTGAAAGAATTGTGGTTGATTCACGCCATCTGGTATCCATCCTGTTCTTCCCTTTATTGTTGAAGGAAGATGCAATTGGCGCGTTTATCGTTGGAACAACCGGCAAAGTACGCGAGTTTTCAAAAAGTGAGATCGACCTGTGTTATATCTTATCCTACCAGGTCTCACTGGCAATTGCCAACGCACAGTTGTACACCAAATCCCAGCAGGCTATTGCAGACCTGACCCAGGCATATGATGCCACGCTCGAAGGATGGTCGCGCGTGCTGGAGATGCGCGATCACATAACGGATGAGCATACCCATCGCGTGGCAGATTTAACCATCGCCCTGGCAAGCAGGATGGGTATCTCTGAATCTGAATTAAAAAATATCCGTAGAGGCGCGCTGATGCATGACATCGGAAAGATGGCGCTGCCTGATCATATTCTACAAAAGCCGGATATGTTGTCGGAGACCGAGATGGAAATCATGCACAGCCATCCGGAAAAAGCTTATCAGCTTCTATCACAGATCGACTATCTGGCACAAGCCATGGACATCCCTTACTGCCACCATGAAAAGTGGGACGGCAGCGGTTATCCACGTAAACTTAAGGGAGAAGAGATTCCCCTGGCAGCCCGGATATTTGCCGTGGTGGATGTTTATGATGCCCTTACAACAGACCGACCTTACCGGAAAGCCTGGAGCAAAGAAGAGGCTTTA
>JAFGBV010000306.1 GCA_016932955.1 Anaerolineales bacterium
CTGGACTGGCTGCTGACCAAATCCGAGAAAATTCAGAAGGCTCACCGCCTCAGTATGGCCTGGCGGCTGATGGATGCCGCGCTCGATTTTCAGGAATCCCTGTTTGTAGCGTAGCCTTGGCGTACATTTGCTATCAATTGACCGATCATGAGTGAATTATCAAAAACATTTCAGAGAGTGTCTAAGATAGATGGGGCGCAAATCAGCAGGCTGTGGATAGTCAGGAGACTGACTTTGCAACCTGCATCAGCTATACGATTATTGTTTAACGTCATACAACTATATACACTCATAATAATCTACATGACATCTCCCCCTCGGATTACTCGATTCCGAACACACCGATGCGACCTGAACTTACGATTTTAACGCTGGCCGGTCTTTTTTCTAATGGGCATAGTTTTGAAAGGTTTAATCATGGGGATTCGGATGGATCGTATAAAAAATGCTCAGGCACTGATGCGCGAGCAGGGCATGGTCGGCATCATGATCATGAACCACGATGATTACCGCTACTTCTTTGGTCGAGATTGGGCACAGCCGCGAGCCATCATCCCCAGCCAGGGTCCCCCAATCATGATTTCATTTGCGGGTGAAGAACCGGAACTGCGTGACTATGTCGGGGAAGCGGAAGTAAAGCTCTTTACCAGCGTGGGGGAACAGATCAGCGATGTGTCCAGGACTTTCCGCGGTCTGATCGAGACAATGGGTGCTCCGCCGCAGGATGGAAAGATGAAGGTTGGTATGCAGATGTGGTTCGATACCCCGGCCTTCCTCGTCGATCTGTTCCGGCGGGCTGTTTCCCGTCTGGAACTGGTTCCTTCTGATCCGGTGATGGACGCTCTGCGTTCAGTGAAGGAGCCTGCCGAAATCGAACACATGCGCGAAGCCCAGCGCATCGCCAGATTAGGAATGGACCGTGCCAGGGAGATGCTGCGTGCCGGTGTGACCGCCCACGAGGTAGCGACCGAAGTTCTCTACACAATGATGAAAGCTGGTGCGGATGGCACCAGCACCCCGCTCTACGTCAACTTTGGCGTGTACACGTGTATGCTTCACGGCGGTCTGAGTCCAGAGCCGCTGGCAGAGGGAGACCTTGCAACAATCGATCTGACGCCACAGGTCGAAGGCTACTGTGCTAACCTTGCCCGCACCTTTGTGCTGGGCCAGCCCGATGAGACACAGCAGAAGCTGTTCGATACCTACTCGGAAATGGTTGAGGAGACCCGCGTGATGCTGAAGCCCGGTGTGGCAGTCAAGGAGCTTGACGCCCGTGGGAAGGAAATCTGCACCTCCCGTGGGCTGGGCGACTATCACGTTAATGGCATTTCTCACGGCATCGGCTTGCGGTTTGAAGAAATCCCAGCTTCGACCATTATCCCACAGCACCACAACTTCCGGGTGAAAGAAGGTATGACCATGACAATCGGCCATACGGTGCTTGCCATTCCTGGCGTTGGTGGCCTTCGCAATGAGGATGTCTACCTGGTGACTCCTGCCGGTGCAGAGATTCTGCACCCGTATACCTGCGAATTCGTGGTGAACTGAGTCACCGCAATATCCCTGCGGGGCAAGTCTTGCCTGAGTGCTACAATCACCTTCGTGATTATTTCCTGATTGGCCTTTAAACAAGGCTTTGAAGTAGAGAATCCGCTATGAGCTGCCACTTTGTTATGAGAATCTAACCAAGTGCGGACTCATCGCAGCCATCTGAGTTTCGGCCTATCATTGGACAACTACTTTGGATCGTTACAAGTCACTCGACGAATGGCTGCTGGCATCTGGCCCTTTTTTGACCTAAAATAATAAGTGATAAGTGTAGTTATCGGCTATTATTCGCAAATCGCTACAGGAAGAAAAAGGCGCTATGAATCATGATCTGACCACGGTCATCAATGGGGAAATCGTCGAGCAGGACGACCGGCCAGAAGATGCTGCGCTGACCACCATCGAACAGTTCAGCCAGCTGAGTGCCGTCAGCCCGGAAGTGGCGCTCTCCCGGCCACTGGGCGACATTGTCAAAGCCACACTGGATGCCGCCTGCAAAAGCGCCAACACCCGGCGGGCTTACGAGATGGCGATTGGCCTCTTTGTGCAGTTCCTCGAAGACAGCCTCACCGCCCGGCAATACCAGGCGCTGGACGAAGCGGGCTGGCTCCCGCTCGCCGAACAGGTAAAAGAGGGGCGTCGTCACAACTGGCAGTGGCAGGGACAGGCGCGAGTGCTGCGAGCGGTTACCCCGGCACTGCTTGATGGCTTTGCCGTCTGGCGCGAGGGTCAGGGAGACAGCCGCAGCACAGTCGCCCAGCGCATTCCGATTGTCAGAACTTTCCTCAGTGTCGCCTTCCGCGAAAACGTCCTCACCCCCGACCAGGCGCATATACTGGGGATTAAACCCTATCAATCACGCCACAGCCGCAGCGAGCAGCCGGTGGGCCGTCGGCTGACCAGAGTCGAGGTCCGAAAGCTTCGGGGGGCTATCGCGGGCAAAGACGACGGTGAGATCCCCAACAAGGCCGTCCGCGACCGGGCCATCGTCGACCTGATGCTCTTCGCCGGTTTGCGGCGCAGCGAGGTGGCTGACCTGCATATGGGCAGCTTCGCCCAGGATGGCGGGCGCTGGTGGCTGATCTTTTCAGGTAAGGGAGACAAACCGCGCCGGGTGCCGATCCACCCGCAGCTCTACAAAAGCCTGATCGCCTGGTTTGAGCGGGCAGGCCTGACCTGGCATGAACACAACACGCCGGTGTTCTATTCAGTCAACAAAGGCGATGAACTTCTGACCCCGAAAGGCGAGCGGTCTCCGCTGCCGTCCACAGCGATTGGGCGGCTGGTGGCCGAATACGGCCATGTGGCGGAACTGGCCCCGCGAAACGGCAAGGGACGGCTGGGGTCCCATGACCTGCGCCGCACCTTTGCCCGCAACGCTTACGACAACGGCGCGGCGCTGCCGAAGATACAGCTCATCCTGGGACACGTTGATGTGAAGACCACCATGAAATACATTGGGGCCGAAGTGGATGACACTGACACTGCCGTCGATTATGTGAAGTATTAGCGGGGAAAAAGGCGACGGGGGACACCCCAAAAACCTCCGTAGAACCAGGCGAGTGAAGTTTGCTCTGGTAAATTCCTAAATGCAGGGTGAATTCGGGGGGCTTTCGAACGATAAGTGGATCAGTGATCGCCGATCAAAAACACCGGGGATGCCTGCTTCACCGCGTGTGGCCGAGACCAGCACAACGCGTACCCCTTCAGCGGCGTATTTGGCCAGCGTGCCGCCCAGCGGGAAGCTCTCATCATCCGGATGGGCCAGCACCACCAGCAGGCTTTGCACAGACATCTGCATCCCTTTTAGCGATCAGAAGATCCATGCTGCTGAATGTCGTACTTCTGTGGGTTGTCGCGCAGCATATCTTTGGCCTGACGCAGTAGTTTGCGCTTCCGGATCACCTGCCGGATGTAGCCCTGTGACGGGAATTCAATGGCATCCTGGGTGCAGATCGTGGCACAGGTAGTGCAGCCGACCATACACATCGTTGGTTTAGCCACGACGGGCTTGTTCTGGTCGTAGTCAAAGGCATAGACACCTCGTCCGCACGAGGTGACACACATTCCGCAGCCCACACAGCGGTCGGTGACGACGGTGGGGTGCCAGGCGATGTCCTCACGAGGAATTCCGTGCCAGGCGTTATTGTCTGTGTTAGTGCTCAAAATTTACCTCTCTATACAGTCGTATCTCCTAAAGAGGGTTTCAGTTCTTGATGTAGCCAAGCTCATCCCGCACCGGGATGCAGCAAAGATATAGCAGATTAGAGTTCTCAATCGACATTTCCTTACCTCCTGTTACCCGGCTAATAGCACATCCTTGACAAGGATCAGCGCCGCGACCCCCAACAGCACAATCCCAAACACGATCTTGACACCGCGTGGCTTGAGCCGATTTGCCATCACGCGTGAACCAAGCTGGCTGCCGACCAGGACACTGAGAGCGGCTGCAATCCAGATACCCCATTGAGGGGATGCGGCTGTCGCAAGATGTGAGATGAAACTCGATATGCCAGATCCGGTCACGACGACCGCCGAGGATGCTGCGGCGGCCTGGGCATCCAACCCCGCGATGTATAGCAGCGGAACAACGAAGCTCCCACCGCCACGCCCGATTAACCCGGCGATTAACCCCAGTACACTTCCCGCTGTTATCCCCAGGATGATCCGTCCCCGTGGTGACAGGTCACCCGTCTTTGGCTTCCAGCCTGACAGCATCAGCACTGCTGCCGCTGCCGTGAACAGTGCAAAGAAAACCAGCAGCGGCTTAACCGGAATCTGCACATTCAGCCAGGCTCCCAGCGGTGCAAAGGCGATCATCGTCACCCCAAACGGAAGCGCGACCTGCCAGTTGATCAACTTCTTGCGGGCATAAGTGACTGCTGCCGAACTGCTGTTCACCACATTGAGTAACATCCCCAATGGAATAGCCTCGGTCTTGAAGTCCATCCCCATCCAGAACAGGATAGGGATATAAAGCTGTGAGCCGCCCATACCCAGCATAGAAAACACAAAAGCGATGATGAAGAACAGAGGTGGCACCAGGTAGAAGATATTCATTGTTATTTACTCTGGGCCAGCTTAAGCACTTTACCCGGCTTAAGCTCGGCCGCCAATTCAGGATAACGGGCATCAAGAATGCGAACATTGCTGCGCCCCTTGGTCTGGAGATAGGCGTAGCCGATTGCCGAGCGCACACCAGACGAGCAAAAGACTGCTACCAGCCTGTCATCAGGCACCTCCTGCCAGCGGGCTGGAAGCTCATGGATGGGAATGTGCAGGGCAAATGGCAGTGCCAGGTAGTCGATTTCTTCTGGTGAGCGAGTGTCCAGCAAAACGACCTCCTCACCTGACCGCATTCGTTCAAAGAATTGCGCAGCCATTATTTTATGCTGGGCTGTCCCCCAAAAATTCAGGTCAAGGTCGGCAAGCCATTCATCAAACGTTTTTTCAGCCATGGTTATTAACCTCCTGTCTGCTTAGCCAGATTTATTTCCCTGCACAGGGAATGCACAACACACGTCCGGCTTTAACCCGGGCATTTCGCTCGACGACCATCTCGCCGCATTCCTCACAGACCACCGATTCGAACGTGTGTGGCAGCTCGTCGTGCCACTCATAGTCGAATACCTCACCAACGATTAGTAGATCCTCGATGGGCGCAGTCATAACTGCTTCGACCAGCGGCTCGCTGATGGAAGGATCGATCTGGGTGGGTGGCGTGCCCGCTTTGCGCAGCGCCATGAACTCTGTTTCTTTATTGCGCTGCATAGCTTCGGCACGGGGAACAACTCGAACAGCCTTTCCGTGTTTTCTATCGATCAGAGTTAAGCCCCACTTTCCATAATGCAGCTTCTTGATGTTACCCTTGCCAAAGGTACAGCCAGTTGCCACCTGGACCCCATCGGCAAAGCAGGTCGCGCAGTGGTTCTCATCCAGGTCAAGCAGAGCGACCAGTGACCCGTCACCCACCCGTTCGACGCCCAGCTTTTCCATTGCAGCCAGGCTGGCCCGCAGTCCCATCGGCATGGCCGGGCACTTGTGCCCGTGAAAGAAGAGGCCGTATCCCAGAAGTTGTTGTGCATCCATTGTGAAGGTTCTCCTATTTGCAATGATTTATTTGTATTGACGATATGAACATCAGATGGTGGTCATAAACAGGCCGAAGATATACCCGGCCAGTGTGCTGAAGATCGTCACCAAACCGACATAGACTGCTGTTTTCTTCCGCCCCAGAATCTTGTTGGTGATCAGGATGCTCTGCAGCGACAACTCCGGATCAGCCAACAGGTAGGCCAGCAGCGGGCCACGATGCATGCCCAGGTCAAGGAACATACGGGCGATAGGCACTTCGACCAGGGTGGGGAAATACATAAATACGCCAAACAACACACCGATCAGGTTCGCCCACAGCGTATTCCGCCCGGCCAGTGTCTGAACCCAATGCTCAGGGATAACAGCCTTCGCCATGCCAGCAACGAATACACCCAGGATCAGCAGAGGGAAAATCTGTTTGACGAACTTCCATGTCTCCCACAGCCATTCAGCGATCTCGTAGCGCTCAAAGCTTCGGGAAGCAACAATGCCAACTGCACTGATCAGTACCAGTTCGAAAACGAAACGCCCGGTAAACCCAATATCGAGGCTGCCGGTGGTGACACTTGGCGCAGCCAGCAGCAGAGTAAGTGCCACCAGCGTCATCGCCGCATATGTCCAGCGGTTGAAGGACTCGATCACGTTCTCCAATCCCTTGTAGGCAACCAGGGCTATGGCGATTAACATCAGGATAAGCAGCGCACCCTGTGGAGTCAGGCCCACAGCTTCAAGCGCACTGAGTAGTGACGGAGGCATTTCGATGGGGAGGTTGACACTGAACCAGGTGCCGGTCAGCAGGTCGATTTGCAGCGTACCGACGATAAGCACGGCAATCAGCAGTCCAAAGACAATCCATACCGCAGGCTTTACCGTTGCGGTCTGGTCAAACATGCCATTATCCTGCATCTCAGCAGCGCGGGCGGCTTCCTCTTTACGAAACAGCCAGGCCATGATCACGCCGATACCGATACCAAACGTAATCGACAGGATGATACGCGCCAGCGCTATGTCCATGCCAATGGCGGCCCCGGTATAGGCGATAGCCAGGATGTTGACCGCCGGACCAACGAACAGGAATGTAATGGCTGCACCCAGCCCGGCTCCTCGCTTCCAGATACCGGCGAAGAGCGGAAGAATGGTGCATGAGCAGACCGCCAGGATGAAACCACCGACTGCCGAGGCCGGGTAGCTGATATATTTGGGTGCTTTTGGGCCGAGGTACTTAGTAATCACCTCTTTGGGAATCATGGCACTCATATATCCGGCAATAATGAAGGCTGGAACAAGGCACAGCAGTACGTGAGCAGCTAGATAGTCAAGCAGACCTGTCCAGCCCGACCACAGCAGCAAACCTAGATAATCAAGTACAGTCTGAAACGTCATAAGAGAGATTCTCCTTTTGTCACATTCAAAATTTTGAATAACGTATAATCAAAATAAGAGCACTTGTTAACAGGTGCCAGGCTACAAACGGCTATGTACTATTGTTCAATGCCTCATGCATCCAGTCGGCGATTGTATCGGGCGCAACGATCCGCCCGGCACTTACCAGTTTGTCATTGATAACCAGACCCGGTGTCATCATGAGACCATATTCCATGAAGACATTCATGTCTGTTACCTTCTCGACAACAGCTTCCACGTCCGGAAATTCAGTCTTTATATCTGCCAGGGCCAGCCGAGCACGCTGTTCCAGGTATTCGCACTTCGCACAGCCCGGCCCTAATACTTTTACGGTCAACATATTGGCTCCATCTCCTCCTCTTACAGTTTTTGAAGAGGGCTTGTCCCCTCTCCTCTCACAATCCACACACAGGTCGGCGTCTCTATTGGTAGTAAAGGTCAGACCACAGCCAGGGCAGGTTGCCTTGCGTAAGCCAAATCGTTTGCGCTTTGTCTCATTGTCTGAACTTGCAGGCCGCAGTTCCGGTGGGAGATCCGCAAATGGGTCTGAGATACACGAGCACTTTGCGGGAGGTTTCTCATTTAAAGGCATCTTTCTCTCTTCTTTTATATCTCTGATCAACCCATACTCACATCACTGGTCTGGACGAACTGGCTGTTTTTCGCCTGGCAGATCGGGCAGGTACAATCTAAGGTAGCGGGTTTCAGGTATGCAAACGACAGATCGTCGCCTGTTTGAGCAGCAACGGCTATCGCGGCGTTCACTGCCGTGTCCAGCAGCGGTCCAAGTTGGTCATTGGCCAGAGAATAGAAAACATTCATACCATCACGTCGATCCACAACGAGACCATCCTCACGCAAGCGCATGAGTTGTTGAGATATATAAGCTTGTCGCTGCCCAAGAACTGCTTCCAGATGGCAGACACAAGCTTCCCCCTCACGGAGTATCTTCACAATTTGCAATCTACCCGGATGGCCCAGTGTTTTCAGAAGAGCCGCTGTAGCATCATAACCATCTATTTTCATCACGGACACCTTATTCTATTTTGCGAATATGCATTCATAAAACAGAATATCGTTTACTAACTCAATGCCACAGTGAACAATGTCACATTCTGACGATGACATACGACGTGTTAATAAAATGTTTATCAGGGGCGAGGCAAAAGAGAGGGGGCAGAGAGCAATATTTGTCCACACCTCAATAGAAAACATTTCAACTTGTTCGACACTGATTATCCATTGAGATGTCACTTGGGATTTTTTGCTGCTGACGACTGTTAATGGGGGTCATGTCGGAATACGAGCGAAAATGACCCACTTTAGGACAACCTAAAACGCGCCAAAATGGATTGTCTTCCGACATGCCCCCCTGAACAAGTATGCATCACGTGCCGGGATTGAGGGCGCTATCTCCCCCCATATGCTCCGGCACACTTTTGCCACTCGTTACCTGGAGGCCAATCGTGATGATCTGCGTGGTCTGGCTGCACTCCTGGGTCACAGCAGCCTGGACACGGTGATGATCTACACCGAGCCGACGCTCGACGACCTCACCGTGCGGATGGAGCGGATCGAACTCGGTATCACTTACCGTTGATAGATATGAGATTTAACCAGTGTTTACGACTGGCGAAGACTCCTTATCCACTTCCAAACGGAAGATCTGTTCTCTTCCTCGCTTGCCCCCTGTCAAATGAAAACGCCAGATATTCACGGCCAAACTTTCTCTGCATATATGCACTCTGCGAGCGAAAAGGCCTTTCGCTGTGTTGACTGGCCTGCATCCTGCCCATGCCCAGACATCGCCAATACCTGAGACTTGTGTACATATCGCGACCTAAATGACCCCAGTACCCCCATCATCACTCTATCTTGATGGTATCTTGATGTCTTCCTCTACATCTTTGCCACAGAATTGATGGCTCTCTTCTTATACTAGCAGCAAATCTCTAACGCCCTCGACATCACATCATTTCATGTAACGACGGGGAGGACAAGCTTATCATGCATGGGACACGACGCACCGGGATTAACACAGCGCTATTTCTCCTGCTCATCATTGTCAGTCTATATGGGCTTACCAGGCTCAGCCTTGCTGTGCAGTCGGTCGATGTAACGAACCTA